>JBHENH010000053.1:0-10898 GCA_046262135.1 Pyrinomonadaceae bacterium | reverse complement strand
CCCACGCACTGCCACGCACAAAGTTTTGAAACGCCGAATCGTGGAGAGAATCAGGGAAGAGACCAAGGATGAAGGCGGAAGGATGAAGGATGAAAGCAACAAGTCCGTTTCATCCTTCATCCCTCATGCTTCATCCCTTTCTTCATCCTTCATCCCCCATCCTTCATCCCTTCTTCACGCAACTCTTCGTCTGTCACTCGGGCGTTTTCAACCAGAAGGTCAAGCGCTTTGCGATTGCGCAATCTGTTCGCGATGCTACGTTCGCCCCCTTCCTTTGTCAAGACACCGCGCACTTGCTCTACTGACTGTTGCGACTCTCTCGCAATGGCCTGGATTTCCGCTTCTATCTCTTCACTTGCGACGTCGATATTCTCTTCTTCCGCTATGCGCTCGAGCAGTAACGAACCTCTCACGTCTTCCTCAGCCTGAACCTTCAACTCCTCGCGAGCACCTTCCCAGTTTATTTCCTGCGCGCGCGGATCCACACCTCTGCCAATCATCTCGCGCACCACACTCTCCAGACGATAGCCCGCCTGATGATCGACTAAACTTTTGGGGACTTCAAACTGATGACCCTCCAGAAGTCTCCGGAGTAAACCCGAGCGCAGGCGATGATCAGCTTCCGATTCAGCGCGCCGTTCAAGATCCTCCCGAATCTTCGCGCGCAACGTAGTCACCGAATCAAAATCTTCACCCAGACTTCTGGCCCATTCGTCATCAACTTCGGGGAGCTCCTTGATTCTCACAGCGGCCACTTTCGCTGTATATTCTACGCGCCTTCCCGCCAGACCTTTAGACTTGAAATCTCCCGGGTAATTAACGACAAAGGTTTTTTCGTCGTCAGCCTCAACCCCAATCAGGTTATCGGTAAACTCCTGTTGCACGCCCTCACTTCCAAGCGTTACCTCGACATCTTCCGCCCTGATGTTTTCCTCATCAGGAAGATCGAGAAACTTTCCTTCAACGTTGATGGTGACGGTATCGTCGAGAATTGCACTGCGGTCTTCCACCGGCTGCATTACAGCAGAAGTCTCTCTTAATGCTTCGAGCATTTTATCAACGTCGGCATTGGTGATCGCACGAATCTGGCGAACAACTTCAAGGCCCTTGTAATCCTTCAACTCAACCTTCGGTAGAACCTCAACATTCACTTTCACCGAGATAGGCTCCTGACCGAACTTTTCGAGCGCCGCCTCGTTCTCGAGCTCTACCTCGGGTTCGCCCAGCGTGGTCAACTCATGCTTATCAATGGCTTGGTTGATCGCCTCCGGTACCAACTCCTGAAGCGTCTGGGCGCGTATCTCTTGTTTGAATCGTGTGCGAACAACTGCACGCGGCGCGTGGCCGGGACGAAAGCCTGGCACGCTCGCCTGTTTGGCGTAGCGATCGCTGACGCGATCATAAGTGGCACGCACAGCCGCCGTTTCGATCTCGATTTTGATCTCTTTACGCGTCGGGGAGACATCTACGAATTCAGTTTTCATTGTTTAATGGCAATCAGCAATTCAGCATTCAGAAAGCAGTAATCGTAATCAGAAGTCAGAAGTCAGGAGTCAGGAGCCAGAAGTCAGAGGTCAGAAGGCAAGGTGAGAATCAGAAGTCCTAAACATATGCGCGCGGCCAACATTTGATAATCTCTGATCCCTGACCTCTGACCTCTGACTTCTGTCCTCTGTCCTCTGTCCTTTGGTGCGAAAGGGGGGACTCGAACCCCCACACCTTGCGGTACCAGATCCTAAGTCTGGCGCGTCTGCCAATTCCGCCACTTTCGCGTTGTGTATTTCATGATCTAGCGCAAAAAAGAATATCACGTGGGGGTAAGCTTCGTCACAGACAGCGGCCTCGTTATAAGAGGACCAGTCGTCTGCTGACAAAAAAATTTAAGCCGGGCAAACTTGCAGGTTAGGAAAGTAGGCTTGAGGTTTTCGTTTGGAAGCTCGGAGTCTTTTGCTGGGAACTTTAAGTTTAAGAAAGTCGCTCACGTTGAGTCACTTAAAATAACGATTGACTAAGCCGGGGGAGGAGTCCCCACTGCGGCGTTAATCATGCCACCCTATAGGTAATTCTGGACATTCCCAGGAAATCTTTGCCGGTCTCCTTCTTAATGAGGCCCGAGCGCTCAAGCTCGAAATATGCGCGCTGCACTTCACCTTTATCCACCGCGAGCTTCTGGGCTAACGCCCCTGGGGATGGCAGTTCTTCGCCGGGAGCGATGGTCTTATTATTGATTCGGCCCTCGATCTGTTCGCGCACCTGAGCGTATACCGGCCCCTTGGATAAATCCTTCAGTTCAATGTTCATAGTGGAACTCTATGTACAGGATTCAATCTAAACTTATACGATCCATCAGACTCAAGATTCGTGCGTGTTACGCCGATCGGTTTTCGGCGCTAAATTAAATGTAATTGTCCCGTGTGGCGCCTCACATTGCCACACTAGTCACATTCAAAGTGTCCGAGTGACTTTCGACAATGACCGAGGCTGGTCAGCATCAAGTCCTTTCGCGTCCGCCAGCAGCGCCGCAAACAGTTGCCCGGGAATTATATACGGAATGGGCGCCACAAACTCGTCAATCTCTTTCGGCATTACTATCGCACGAGAACAATTGCCCGCGGCGTCGATATCGCTCGTGATAGCCAAAGTATCGGCATGTAACTCACGCAAGCGGCCAATCAAGCTCTTTACGCCCGGCAACATGACGCCGGGGGGTGCGAAGAGAATCACCGGAAAATGTCGTTCCACCATCGCAACCGGTCCGTGGAGGAAATCCGCGGAAGAGAACCGCTCAGCCACCACGTAACACGTCTCCATTAACTTGAGTGCGAGTTCATAGGCGTTGGCGTACGCAAGACCGCGGCCGACGACGACGCAGTTTTCCATGAATACATATCGCTGCACCAGCTCGAGTATCGCGGCCTGTTGTTCGAGAGCACGCGCGGCGAAATCTGGAATCGCGTCGTAGGACCAGCAAGGCGGGCTCTCAGCGAGCTCTGCCGCCAGCATATAGAAGAGCATCATCTGGCCGGTAAAAGTCTTAGTCGCTGCCACTGACCGCTCGCGTCCACCATGCATCAAAAGAGTTTCATCAACGATGTTGACCATTGATGACGAAGCTTCGTTTGTAATGCTTACCGTGTATGCGCCGCCGGCCCTCGCATTTTCCAACACCTGATTTATGTCTTCACCTTCGCCGGATTGGGAGACACCGACTACTAATGCGTGGCGCATGTTCAGCTTTGCACCATATAGCGTATGAACCGAGGGCGCAGAAAGCGACACTGGGATGCCCGTAGTGATCTCCAGCAGGTAGCGTCCGAAAAGAGCCGCGTTATCTGAACTACCTCGCGCAACCAGCACGATCAAATCGATCTCTCTTGAGTGAAGAAAGGTACCGAGACGTGAAATCTTTGTTCGTTCGGCGTGGATGGTCCGTTCCAGCGCACGGGGCTGTTCGGCTATTTCCTGAAGCATTAAGGACAAAGACTTTTCCCCATGTGATTGCTAGATTTCGTGCCGGTCGACCGCATCGGCAATCGTCATTGTATTCCGTGCGGATTTCGGTTAAAACGTCCTACCGTTTACCCAACAGCAGCGCCCGACTTTCTTTTTTCCAATGCTCAACACTTTAACACGAAGCGCGCTGAAGCGTCGGTTGTCTCTCCTGGCATTCATTATTCTGGCTGCAGGAGCCATCGCTCTATCGCAGGAGAGACGACCGAGTTCTTCCGTGCGGCTTATACCGCAACCCAGACAAGTAACTATCAAGGACGATTCATTTCGGCTGGGCAGGCACACCCGCATCGCTTTTTCCGATTCGCAATCAGTAGAAGATCGCTTTGCCGCCGAAGACTTTTCTAACGATATTCAAACCACTGCGAGGCTCGCGATTCCGATCGACAAACCTGGGAAGAGGGGCACAAACACAGGCCACTCGATATTCATCGGCGCCCTTGATTCACCTGCGATGCAAACCGCGCTGCAACGGTTCGGAATCAGTGCTCCCGCCAACCTTGATCCTGAAGGGTACGTTCTCGCAGTCAGTTCAGACAGAATTCTGGTGGCAGGCAAAACCGCCGCCGGCACCTTCTACGGTTTGCAGACACTTAAACAGCTCGTGCGAGGAGAAGGAACTGAATCGTTCGTTCCGGGAATCGAAATCATCGACTGGCCCGCAATGCGTTGGCGAGCGGTCTCCGATGATATTAGTCGCGGCCCGGTTCCTACGGTTGATTATGTGAAACGTCAGTTGAGGACGTTTGCTGCATTCAAACTCAACATGCATTCCTTTTACATGGAGCAAACGTTTGCAAGTAGTGTGCATCCACTGATTGGACCGCCGGGCGGTGCGCTAACGCCCGATGAAATACGTGAGCTCGTTGCCTATGCCAGGCGGTACCACATTGAGATCGTGCCTGAGCAGCAGACATTCGGTCATTTGCACAAAGCTCTGAAGCTGGAAAAGTATAACGAGCTTGCCGAAACACCCTATGGCGACGTCTTATCACCGCAACAAGAGGGGAGCTACAAACTCGTCGCCGATTGGTATCGCGAGTTGAATGAGATCTTTCCTGGCCAGTTTTTTCACATTGGCGCCGACGAAACTTTTGAGCTGGGTGAGGGCCAAAGTCGTGAAGCTGCGCGTGCGCGTGGCGTCGGAGCCATTTACTTCGAGCATCTCAACCGGGTGCGCGAGGTCTTAAACCCTTACAACCGTCGCCTAATGTTCTGGGGCGACATCGCCCTTAATCATCCCGATCTAATCGGTAGTATTCCGAAAGATATGATCGTGATGAACTGGGACTACGCGCCTAAAGATGATTACCTGCCGCGCATCAAGCCATTCAAAGAGGCCGGGTTGGAACAGTTTGTCTGTCCCGGTGTGCACAACTGGAACCAAATATTTCCAAACCTGGACGCCTCGTCGAAAAACATCGCGAACTTTGTTCGTGACGGCCAGACTGCGGGTGCTCTGGGGATGATGAATACGACCTGGGACGACGATGGAGAGTCTTTGTTTGAAATGACCTGGTATGGAATCGTCCTGGGTGCCGCAGCCTCCTGGCAAAATGTTCCAGTGAACATGGATGCATTTGATGACGGTTTTGATTGGGTATTTTTTCGCAACGACGGTCACCAATTTGTCGAGGCGCTCGACGCACTCGGTGGTGTAAACACTTTGCTGGGCATTAGCTCTAGCGATGAATTTTTCTGGCGCGATCCTTTTACTTCAAGCTTTCAGAGACAGGCGAGGACTTTGGACAAGCAGATTCGCGAAATTCGGTTGGACGTCGAGAATGCTGATGAATCGTTGCAGCGGAATGAACAGCGCGCGCGGCGAAATCGTTCTATGATTCCGGCGATGCGTTTCGCTGCGCAACGACTCGATCATCTGGGCCGGCGAATGCAGGTAGCGGCAAAGTTTAGTCAGGACTATTGGGATGCTTACTTGAATCTGGGTGACCGGCGAAAGGTTGGTCGCTTGCGCAACTATTGGGGCAACATTTATAACTCGCTGCGCGAGATGGCTGAAGAGCTGGCTATATTAAAGGAGTCGTATCGACGACAGTGGCTGGCGGAGAATCGGCCTTATTGGTTGGACAGTGTGCTCGCTCGCTACGATCAGGCAATAGCCATCTGGCTAAACAAGAGCAAGTCGCTGGCTGAAGCAGTACGCGTTTACAACAGCAATTCGGTCCTTCCGGACCCTGAAAGTTTTGGGCTTGGACCACGACCCGAGCCCGTCGCATCACCTGCGCCGCCACGGTAAAGGAGGCGATCGTAATGATGGTTCATACACAAGGAAAACCATTTTCCATTTGATATTTCAAATTTATCAGTTGTCATTTGAGGAGCGCTTCGCCTGCGAACCGCAGCGGCGGTCGTCCCCAGGCACGCTCTTCGCGAGATACAGAACCATTGGCGGTAGCCAATGGATGCCGGCTCCCGATTCGCGCGCTGAAATGAAAAATGAAAAATGTGAAATGACAAATGGAAAATTCTTTTAGTTGGCAACCCCAAAAGGCCTGACCTCCATGACGAAACCCCCGACTGATCGTCTCATCTCCCTCGACGTCTTCCGCGGGATTACTATCGCCGGTATGGTCCTGGTAAATAATCCAGGCACATGGTCCAACATCTATTGGCCTCTCGAACACGCCGAGTGGCACGGCTGGACACCTACCGATCTCATCTTTCCTTTCTTCCTGTTTATCGTGGGAGTCGCCATTCCCCTGGCGTTTGGACGGCGCATTGATCGCGGGGGCAGCAAGCGCGACCTTTATTTGAAAATAGTAGAGCGGACGCTAATCATCTTTGCCCTTGGATTGTTTCTTGCAGGCTTTCCTCACTTCGAACTTTCCACCATTCGAATACCCGGCGTGCTCCAGCGCATTGCGGTTTGTTATCTGATTGCCTCGTTGCTTTTCTTAACGACAAGAGTCAGGACTCAGTTAATCATTGGGGCTGTGTTGTTGCTCATCTACTGCCTGTTGATGACGCGGTTACATGCGCCGGGGTTCGCTGTTGGGGATCTCAGTAAGGAAGGTAGTTTAGCGTCGTTCGTCGATCGCGTTGTCTTTGGACCACACATTTGGAAGCAAGGCAAAGTGTACGATCCCGAGGGGATACTCAGCACGATACCGGCAGTTGTCACAACGTTGATGGGGGTGTTGACGGGCCAATGGTTGCGTACGAACAAGTCTCAATATGAAAAGGTTACCGGACTGTTTGTTGCCGGCGCGTGTTGCATTGTAATTGGCTGGTGCTGGAATCCATTCTTTCCAATAAATAAGTCCTTGTGGACCAGTTCCTATGTCTTGTTCACCGGCGGAATGGCGCTCGAGTTCCTCGCCTTATGTTACTGGCTCATTGACATAAAAAAATACCAACGGTGGGCGAAGCCATTCGTTGTGTTTGGTGTTAATGCGATAGTTCTATTTGTCGGAACCGGAGTTATGGCCCGTCTGATGGGACTGATCAAGGTTCCTCGAGGCGACGGCACGGAGATGTCTTTGCAGGGCTGGATTTTCCGAACGTTCTTCCTGTCCTGGGCCGCGCCGATTAATGCGTCGTTGGCATACGCGGTTGTGTTTATTCTGCTTTGGCTCGGACTATTGTGGATTTTGTATTCGCGAAAGATATTGATAAAGATCTGAATTAGTCTGATGTCCAATGTCCAATGTCCAATGTCTTTTAAGGGAGACATGAATGGGTGAACTTAAGATCTTAGGCTAGATAGACTTTGAACATTGGACATTGGACATTGGACACTGGACACTGGACATTTGGCGTTGGACGTTGGACGTTGGACTCATTTCCCGTAGCCCGGCCCGCGAAGCGCGCGGCCGGCGAGCGCAGTTGTTCGCTGCCCATCATCGACGCTGATCTGACCGTTCACGATCACATACTTGATTCCTACTGGATGTTGATTGGGCACCTCAAACGTCGCGCGATCTATGACTCGTAACGGATCAAAGATTGTGACGTCGGCAAACATTCCCTCCCGCAACAATCCACGATCGGCGAGCCCAACTCGAGTGGCGGGCATTCCTGTCATCTTGTGTATAGCTTGTTCAAGATTCAGTATGCGTTCTTCCCGAACGTACAAGCCGAGGACACGTGGATAACTTCCCCACCCACGCGGGTGCGACTTAGCTCCTGCTAATGGTCCATCATTGGCCCGAGCCCCACTATCGGTGCAAAAGCTCACGAACGGGGCACGCATGGCCGCCCTCAAATCGGTTTCACTCATCATGAAATAGATTGCGCTTGTCAGCCCGTGGTCAGCCCGAATTAGATCAAAAAGAGCGTCTAGCGGATCCTTGCCCTGAGCAGCCGCGATCTCTGAGAGACGCTTCCCCTGCAACGATTCAAGCTCGCGATTGACCACGGAGCCGATCAAAATCCCTGTGGCGCCGCCACTGCCTAGATAGATGTTTTCCCAGTCCTTCGAATCGGTTGTGATCTCCTTCTTCAATTGTTGACGTATGCGTGCGTCACCGAGACGCGCAAGCATCTTTTCGGTCCCCCCTTCAAGTGACCATGGAGGAAGGCAGGCACTGAGCGACGTGCTGGCGGCGATGTAAGGATAGACGTCTGCGGTAATATCGAGGCCTTCCGCTCTTGCTTTGCTGATCTTTTGAAGAATCTCGGGCATGCGGCCCCAATTCTTTTTGTACGCACTCTTCAAATGCCAGATCTCGACCGGGATTTGAGCACGGCGCGCGATCTCGAACACTTCCGCAAGCGATTCATCAAGGGCGTTCGCTTCGCTGCGCTGATGTGTTGCATAGATCCCACCGTACTGGTGAGCAACTTTAGCCAACTCCACGATCTCGTCGGTCTTTGCGAATCGCGCCGGTACGTATTGCAGTGACGTGGAAACGCCCAAAGCGCCATCCTTCATGGCGGCGGCGACCAACTGTTTCATTTCCTCCAGTTCGCGGTCGGTGGGCGCACGATTGTCAAAACCCACCACAAACTCGCGAACTTGTGTAGCGCCGACGAAGGTTGCTACGTTAACCCCTGAACCCTGCTTCTCAAGACGTTTGAAGTATTCGGCCAGCGTGCGCCAGTCTACGGTTAGTTTATAACGGCGAAAGAAGTCCTGCTGTTCCTTAACAAGTCGTTCGTTAACCGGTGCGATTGATTCGCCTTCACCGGTGACTTCCGTCGTAACGCCCATCATCACTTTGCTCATCGCACGCGGATCAATTAGAACGTAGAGTTCTGATTGGCCCAGCATGTCTATGAAACCGGGCGCCACAACCATTCCCGCTGCATCAATGACACGAGCCGCGCCCGCATTCTTGAGCTTGCCGATGCGAACAATTCGATCGCCCTTAATCGCGATATTGGCGGCGTATCCCGGCTGACCTGTTCCGTCAATCACACGTCCGTTCTTGATGAGGAGATCGTATTGCGGCGCCTCTGACGAAATAGAGAAGAGAAGCATGCTGGCTAGCATCATTGAGAGTGCAATCCGGATTAGCATCATTTCACCGTGGTGTTGGATTGAATGGAGCGGTAAATCGTAATTGTTTAAAACATCAATGTCTACATTCGAGGTTTTAAAGAGCGGGGGCATACCCCCGCTCGCTGCAGTACAAGCGAGTTCCTATGAACATTCCTGCAACAGTACCGATGTGACTTTTAATCAGTGCCTGCGTAGAATCCAACGCTGTGACAAGCCAACCTGTAACATTGAAACAAATTGCTGCAACAACGAGTGGAAAGTTGTCTGGTGATCCGACTGTGGTTGTGACAGATGTGACTCACGATTCACGGCTCGCCGGTCCAGGCAGTTTGTTCGTCGCTGTGCGGGGCGGATTGATGGATGCTCACAAGTTTATCCCTGAGGTAATCAAACAGGGCGCGGTAGGCGTGATTTCTGAACTCAATTCTCTGGAACAACTGCCCCTGCAAAGAGAGGTGGTGCCCGCGAACTTCGCGTGGATTCAGGTCGAGAATGTTCGTCGCGCAATGGCCCTGGCTGCGGCCGAAGTACACCACCATCCGTCGCGCGAATTAAAGCTTGTAGGCATTACAGGGACAAACGGAAAGACCACCACGGCTTACCTTGTGGCATCCATTCCCGAAGCTGCGGGAGAGCCTGTTGGGATGACGGGTACTGTGGAATACCGGCTGGGCGCGGAACGCCGCAAGGCGGAGCGCACGACGCCCGAAGCCACCGACATGCAGAGAATGTTGCGGAAGGCCGTTGCAGCCGGTTGCAAGACAGCAGTGATGGAATGTTCTTCTCAAGCTATGGATTTTCATCGCTGCGACGGTCTGCAATACGCCGTTGCTGTGTTTTCGAACCTCACGCGTGACCATCTCGACTATCACAAAACAATGGAGAACTACTGGTACGCGAAGCAGCGACTGTTTGATGGCCGGCTGGGAAGCAGACCACGCATTTCAGTTATCAATGTAGATGATAAGTACGGAGTTGAGCTTGCAGACCGGCTGGAAAAGGAGAATTTGTCGGTGGTCCGTTATGCTGTGAAGTCAGATGCGGACGTAACCGCAAGAAATGCCGAGTTTTCTCTCGAAGGTATGAAATTTGACTTAAAGACACCGGCGGGTAATAAACGGTTTCATTCACCGTTGGTTGGACCACCGCATATCTACAACACACTGGCCGCGGTCGCAAGCGGGCTGGCACTTGGCTACGATGTCGAGGTGATCACCCGGGCTCTACAGAAATGCACGGGCGCGCCCGGCCGATTTGAACGGGTTCCTCATAGTGGTGATTTTGCAGTGGTCGTGGATTATGCGCACAGCGACGACGCTCTGTTGAATGTGTTGCGCACGGCTCGCGAGGTAACCAGAGGTAAAATCATCACGGTTTTCGGTTGTGGCGGCGATCGCGATCCATCAAAGCGCGCACCCATGGGAGCAGCGGCCGGCAGCTTGAGCGACGTAGTAATTCTGACTTCTGATAACCCGCGGACGGAAGATCCGGAAAAGATACTTGCGGACGCGGAGGAGGGAATTAAACAGACGGGCAAGCCTTATCGAAAAATCGCCGATAGGCGGGATGCGATTCACCAGGCAATCTCCGAAGCGGGTAGCAATGACCTGGTCTTGATTGCCGGTAAAGGCCACGAGGATTACCAGATCATCGGCAGGGAAGTCTTCCATTTCGACGATAAGGAGATTGCGCGCGAAGCTTTAGCTGCGCGAGCGATGAACCTGCGGAGCAGGTGACAGCATTAAAGCCTGGGGTGTAGCGAAGCGGAACCCCAGGAACCAAACGCCCCAAAAACATTTGAAGCCTGCGGAGGAGTCTGTCGGAGAAAACGGATTTGACGGTCCGACCCGGCTCACAACGCGATTAACTATTTCATTGGGCTGACCGAACCAAGCCACGCGAGCTTAGTTAGTTAAGTCTGGTT
>JBHENH010000052.1:281-18669 GCA_046262135.1 Pyrinomonadaceae bacterium | reverse complement strand
ACCGTAGACAGCGCGTTGGTCGAGAAAACGCTAAGCCTCATATTGCCCGCCGAGAAGCAAACCGCCAATCTGTGGCAGCCCCGTCTGCTGAAATATCCGAGCGCATCTGGTGGATTGCGAGCATTTCAATTCTCGTCCTCGCGGCCTTTCTTCGAATCTACAATCTCAATCTGGTTCCGATGCATCACGACGAAGGCGTCAATGGAAACTTTTTGGTCAGGCTGGTGAGAGAAGGCGTTTATCACTACGATCCGGCCAATTACCATGGGCCCACGCTCTATTATTTCGCGGCAGTATTTCCCTGGCTATTGAGGTTTCTGTCTGGTCCACATGCACAGAACACTTATGGATTGAACACAACCGCTATCAGAATGGTTACCGCGTTGTTTGGGTTGGCAACGGTGGGTCTTCTACTTATGCTGCGGCGGAACCTGGGATCGATCGCTACGCTCAGCGCTGCTTTCTTGCTGGCAATCTCGCCGGGAGCCGTATATCTATCGCGCTACTTCATCCATGAAACACTCTTCGTTTTCTTCACACTTGCCATTGTCGTTGCTGCGATAAAGTATTTCGAAGATCCTCATCCTGTTTATTTGATACTGGCCGCAGCCTCTGCGGCACTGCTGTTTGCGACAAAAGAGACTGCAATCATTTCAGCCGGCGTCTTGTTACTGGCATTCGCGCTGACTCGCCTTTATCACCGTGTCCGGAGCCGCGCATCCACTGTCGATGTTCCCACCGGAAAAAAGCGGCGGCGCAATGTCTCCAGCCGTGGCGGAGAATATAAAAGAATTATCGAAAAAGCCGATGGTCCACGCGGGGTGACGGTTTGGGTGCTTGCCGGAGTCGGCGTGTTCATACTATTAAACGTTCTGTTCTACTCATCATTTTTCACAAATTATCCAAAGGGTATTTACGACGCTTTCAAGACTTTTGAATTCTGGACAAAGACGGGGAAGGAAGCGCACGTACACCCATTCCTAACTTACATCTGGTGGCTCTTGCTGCAGGAGTCACCGCTGCTTTGCCTGGGCGCTATCGGCGGACTTGTGGCGGTTTCACGAGGAGCGAGGCCGTTCGCGCTTTTCTCCGCACTGTGGGCCTTCGGGCTGATTGCTGCTTACTCGTTGATTTCTTACAAGACACCATGGCTTTGTCTGAACTTCCTTGTTCCACTGGCGCTGAGCAGTGGCTTCGCGGTGCAGTGGTTGTACCGGGCGCTGCCGGAGTTGGGAATCGAAAACCATACGCGTGGGTATGCGTTGGGTTTATTGGTTTTGGTATTGCTGGGACCAATGCCCGGCGTCATTCGGAGTATGGTTCAAAAGAAAATCCATGCGAGAACTTTTATCTCGGGTTACCAGACCGTTGATCTCAATTTCGTTAATTATGACAATGATGATCGCTACTACGTTTACGTTTACGCTCATACTCGCCGGGAAGCCCTCAAACTCGTCGACGAAATAAACCGCATTGCACAGCGCACACGCGAAGGGGGCGCCACAGGTATAACCATAGTGTCACCCGATTACTGGCCGCTGCCGTGGTACCTGCGTGATTACAATCGCGTAGGCTACTACGGTCGCATAACCCCCTCCAATGAGCCCATCATTATCGCTTCAGAGAATCAGGCCACAGACGTCCAGGCTACTTTTGGTGACCGTTACCAGGTGGTCCAATCCGGGTTTAACCCAGAGGGCAGTTTTCCTCTAAGGCCCGGAGTGGAGCTGCTGCTTTACACACGGCGCGAGCTGGTTCGTTAGACCGGACAAGGAAGTATCCGCCGCGCTTCCTGCAGACGATACCCGCGACATCGTTTCGATTAAATATTCGTGAGACACAGCACCTTCCGGCGAATCAGCGATCGTAGCCACGATGAAGGTTTCCAATCTCTCAGTTATGCCGCCGGCGCTGCCGCTTGCTGGCGCGGAGCGCTAAAGTTGCGCATCCGGCGGGTGACGGTGATGTGTTAGATTATGCTTTCATGATTCGCAGGAACAGGCGCAAACAAATCATCCGTATCAGCGCCTCCACTAATGCAAAAATATCGCCCCTTCTTAATCATCGCGATAGTACTCGCAGTCGCAATTATCGGCGCCATTAGGCTGGCAAGGTGGAACCGCACCAGGCAAGCGGCGATCCCGACTACTTCAACTCCTGGTCCGGAGGCGGAAGAGTCTAAACTTCCTGTTGTCACTCTGGAGGAGTTTGGAGATTACCAATGTCCGCCGTGTGGCGCGTTGCATCCTACCCTCAAAAAGTTGAAGCAGGAATTTGGGCCAAATCTCAATTTCGTTTTCCGAAACTTACCTTTGTCGAGTATTCATAAAAATGCCCTCGCCGCTGCGCAGGCCGCCGAAGCAGCTCGCGTGCAAGATAAATTTTGGGAGATGCACGATCGGCTTTATGAGACTCAGGATCTGTGGAAAGACGACGTCAATCCGCGGTCTATCTTTGTAAAATTCGCCAGCGAACTTGGCTTGGACAAAGCACGGTTCATTCGTGACCTCGACGCCGAACAGGTGAAACTCCGAATCGAAGTAGACGCAGACGCTGCAGCTAAATTGGGCATCAACGGCACGCCTACCATACTTATCGATGGCCGCCGCTTGCGAGATGAGGTGACAACGCCCGAAGGCATTCGCAAGGGAATCGAAGTAATGATGGCTCGGAAAAGCGCGGCATCCCCTCAGCCTTAGCGGGGGGGCGATGATCTATTTCGGCCCTCCCAGACCACGACCTTAAGCAGTTGCACTTAACTTTGCTTACTGCATCATTAAACATACGTAACCTCAAGTTTTAGTTGACATTCTAAGCACCCCCAACTTATATTGACACACCCGTGCGCGGCCCTTCCGGATTGGGTATATTAGGTCCTTAGCCCGGATAACAACTGACGATTTTCCTACATGTTTAAACTGAAACGCCTCGAGATCACCGGGTTCAAATCCTTCGCGGACTACACCGAGATTCTCTTCACTGGTGAAGGCATAACCGCGATTGTTGGTCCCAACGGCTGTGGTAAAAGCAACGTAGCGGATGCCATCGCGTGGGTTTTGGGCGAGCAAAGAGTGAAGCACCTTCGCGGCGGAGCGATGCAGGATGTGATCTTTCAGGGCTCTCGCAATCGGCAACCAAGTGGCATGGCTGAAGTGGTTTTGCACATGGTTCGCGACGAAGTGATTGAGCATGAGCCGGATATTGAGGACATCGACTCAACACTTGAACAGATTGACGATCATGTCATTGAGCTTGATGCCGTCTTTCCCGATGAAGCTGCTGCAGAAAATTTACAATCAGTTGCCGATGCTGACACGCCTCGCAGCGACGTATCCGCAGCTTCCATAGGCGCTGAAATCGCGCCGATGGAGGGTGCCCTGCACGATGGGCACACAGCGTTAGCAGTAACACCCAAAACTCACAAACGACATTGGCGCAGACGAAACCTGGCATTGGAGTTTGCTCCGGGCGAATCGGTCTCCGTCACGCGCCGTCTATATCGTTCGGGCGAGAGCGAATACCTGCTCAACGACCGGCTTTGTCGGCTGCGTGATATTCAGGATCTGTTTTCGGGGACCGGACTTGCAGGCGGTCATTATGCCATCATCGAGCAGGGCCGCATCGGCCAGATTCTTTCGGCGAAGCCGATGGACCGTCGCACGATCATTGAGGAGGCTGCAGGAATTACAAAGTTTCGCGTACGCCAGCGTGCTGCCGAAACGCGACTCGAATCCGCACGTTCAAATCTTTCCCGCATTTCCGACATAATTTCTGAGATTGACCGCCAGGTAAACAGTTTGCGGCGTCAGGCCGCGAAGGCACGACGCTACCGCGTGTTCCGCGAAGAGTTACGCGAGTTATTGCGGCACGTTTTTGTTGCCGAGGATCGCAAACTTACGAGGCTGCTCGAGGAAACCGAGGCGAAGCTGCAGGAAGCTGGCGCTATCGAACGAAACCTGGCGGAGGAGTTAGCCACACAAGAAGATGCCGCACGCGCAGCGACGCACGAAGCGCGAAAGACTGAAGACGATCTCGCGACCACGCGCGCAGCCGCAGCCGAAGCAGTTCTTCGTCGTGACCGTCAGGCTCGCGAGCTCGCCTATCAGCACGAGCAAGTTGTTTCGCTGGAAAAGCGGAAGACGGAAGTCGAGGCCGAGATCGACGCCCTGGCCCAACGTCTCATTTTGGTGGAAGCCGAATGCAATCGGCTGCAGGAAGAAGATGGGCGACTCAAAACTGAAGCTGAGGCGAGCGTCGCCAGTCTGCGCGCTGCTGAAGAATCTCATGCTGAGAAACTTTCAGTAGCTGCCAAAGCTGAAGCCGACATAGAGAATGCCCGGGCCGACTTACTGAAGCATACTGCGGTTGCCGAGCGTCTGCGGGAGATCGCTCGTCAGCTCGAAGGCACGCTCGAGCGTTTTGCCGTCCAGTCCGAAGGCTTGGCGCGGGAAGGCGAACGTGCGGCCGCTCAGCATGCTGAGCGAACATCAGAAGCTGATGCCTTCGGGAAAGAGATCTTTGCGGCGAGAGAACATATCGCGACATTGAATACCGAAAGAGAACGTGCCGTCGATGCCGTGGTCCAGGGGCATGAGGCCGTGAGCGACACGGAAGCTGAACTTACTCGAGTACGCGATGATTATTCGCGCACCAAACACCGGCTTGAAAGCTTGAAGGAGCTCGACGAGCGGCGAGCGTATTATTCATCAGCCGTCCAGCTTCTATTCTCGGAAGATAAGGGCCCGCGTGATTTCCACTTTATCGGAACACTCGCCGATGCTCTCAACGTCGAAGCCAAATGGGAACGCGCGGTTGAAGGTGTTTTTGGATCTTCGTTGCAATCGATTGTCGTTCCCACTCCCGATGATGCGGCGCGCGCAGCCCAATGGTTACGGGAGAACAGCGGCGGAAGGGCCAGCTTTCTGGTAGCGGGTCTTCATGGCGGCAGTGAAGAAGCCAACGCCCTGACCTGTGATGTGGAAGAACGGCGCGCGCTGTCAATCTCTTTTGAGAATGAGCCAATAGCGGAAGATCTTAAGATTTCAGATCTGCTCGGCGCACCTCGAGAACTATTGTCAGTGCTTCACCGGACGCTCCCGGAAAAAATGGATGCACGCCTGGCCAGCAACCTCGACGACGCCATGGCCAAATCGCTGGCAACCGGTGAAGTCTTTGTGACGCTGAATGGCGATTGGGTCGCGAGCGGGCAGTTCGTAAGCGCCGGAGACGCGCGCGCCCTTGAAGAAGGGGCTGGGTTACTTGCCTTTAAACGTCAGTTGAGGGAGCTGGAGGCACGCACTGAAGTTTTAGTTGTGAAGACAAAATCTGCCGAGGAGTCCGCGAAACAAGCCAGATCACGTTTGGTCGAACTGGAAGATGCGGTAGTGCTTCTCAACGAGGCTATAGGTCGTGAAGAGCGGGAGGCCATGGCGCGGGAAGTGACGGCTACCGGTCTGGCCCACGAGATCGAACGTGCCGAACGCCATATGAAAGTTGTGGCGGACGATGCGAGCCGGGTTGAACAGGAACGGATTGAAGTCGAGAAGCGCCGCATTGCAGCCATTGCCGATGCCGAAGAAGCTGAAGCAGCGCGACTCGCGGCGACCGCGACAGTTAGCAGTGCCACCGCAATCCTTGCCGAGGCTCGACGGCAGGCGGAAATCGAAAATGAGGGGCTGGGTAAACAGAGAGCCGCTGCCGCCGCTGCAACGGAGCGAAGACGTGGAACGGTTGCTGAATTGCGTCGCATGGAAGCCGAATTGAGCGAACTGGCCGCCCGTATTGAACGCCACCGTTTGGAGTCCGTTGACCTGAACGCACGCATCGCTCAACTGCGGGAATCGATCGCAGACCTCGAATATAAGGCAAGCACGGTCGCTGAGGAGAGGCAAAAGGAAGAACACGACATTGCGCGCTTAACCGCTGGACTCGAGGAGGCGCGGCAACGCGCAGACTCTCTCGCAGAGCAGCTTTCAGAGGTTAATCGACGCGCGGCGGAAGTGCGCGATCTGCGAGCCGCGATCGAAGTGCAGCGCGCTGAAGGCCAGGCGCGGTTAAATTTTGTCCGTGAAAATTGCGCCGCTGAGCTAAATCAGTCGCTCGAAGACCTCGCACGTGAGCAGCCATTAGACGAAACGTTTGACCTTCCCGCGGCCCAAACGCGCGTCGATGAATTGCGAATGCGGATTGAGAGTTTTGGCGCAGTCAATATGATGGCGCTTGAGGAATTGGCCGAGAACGAAGAGCGATTGCTGTTCCTCACGACCCAGCGTAAGGACATTGTGGACAGCATTTCTTCAACTGAAGAGGCTTTGCGGGAGATAAAGCGGAGGTCGCGAGAACGATTCCGTCACGCCTTTGAACAGATCAATAAGAACTTCAGCGAGCTATTCCAGGAGCTTTTCGGCGGTGGCCGCGGCGAGATGAGTCTCATTGAGGCTGATGACGTTCTGGAATCAGGGATCGACGTAATTGCACAACCGCCCGGCAAGCGCCTCCAGAATGTCCTTCTGCTTTCGGGCGGCGAAAAGGCGATGGCGGCGCTCGCACTAGTGTTGGGAATTTTTCATTACCGGCCTTCGCCATTCTGTTTGCTCGACGAAGTTGATGCGCCTCTTGATGAAGCCAATGTTGGCCGCTTTACGGACAAGGTCGTGCAAATGTCGGCAAATACGCAGTTCATCGTCATTACTCACAACAAGAGAACCATGGAGATGGCACGGGCGCTCTACGGCGTAACCATGGAAGACGTCGGTGTTTCCAAACTCGTCTCGGTAAAGTTTGAATAATCGAGCGCGGTAATGCGGCTTTGCCTGCGAGCACTGCGGAAAGCTATGCCTTTCCGGCACCTGTTGTTTCACACGAGGCTGTGACTGGACACAGAGGCGCAGCCTCAGCTCTCAATCAATTCCTGTCGATAAGGCAGAGCCTTACCCCATGCCGGCGGTGAAGCCGCCCACCGCCGGTTAATTACATCGACAAATCGACGCTCACGAGCCATCCAATCTTCCAGGTATTCCAGGAATTTCCTTTTGCCATGTCTTGCCCTAGAATAAAGGGTCCTGAAAACATTGGTGTACAAGCTGGTATTCAAAGAATTCACACTTCTCCCCGCCGCCTTGATTATTTTGAGCGCGGCGGTTTTTGCTGCGGCGCAAGGCTCCTCCGGCACAAAGCACAACGAACGCCCGGCAGCTGCGGCGCCCGCTTCGCAAACCACGCCGCCCCTTACTGAGGCGAAAAGTTCAGCGCGCTATTACTACGAATTTACTCAACCAGCCTTTTACGTGCGCCACATTGTTATTGAGCATGATAATAACGGAATCGGTAAGATTAGCTTTCAACGTCTTAACGAAGAGGTGACGTTAGAGGAAGCGCTGCAGTTTTCGCCGGCTACAGCCGCCCGTATTAACGCATTGTGGGAATCTCTTCACTTTTTGGATTCTGAAGAAAATTATCAATCAGACAGGCAATACCCTCATTTAGGTACGATGCGACTGGGAATGGAGCGGGACTCCCGCAAGCGGACGGCTGAGTTTAATTGGAGTAACAACAAGGACGCCTTTGCTCTAGTCAACGAGTACCGTAGCATAGCGGATCAGGCTATTCTCATTTTCGATATTTCCGTCGCTCGCGAAAACCAACCCCTGAATGCTCCAAAACTTATGGAGCTGCTTGAATCAATGCTCAAGCGAAACGCCCTTTCAGATCCGACGCAATTGGTTCCCCTACTAAAGGATCTGAGCACTGACGAGCATGTGCCGCTCATCGCACGCAACCATGCTATCCGGTTATTGAAGAAAATTCAGAAATGAATTGGTCGCGTCGGTGTGAGCCTACGTATTCTCACTCGCCAGCTTGCAAAATTCGATTATGCGATTCTCCGACCAGAAACGATCTGTCTCCCGGGTAAAGGAATCTGATCGCTGTTGTTTGTGCGCGATAAAGGCTACGTGACCACCTTGTTCGGGAGCGAGCAGTAGAATATAGGGATTGTCCGCTATCGAAGGCGTTGTGAGAGGCGTGAAAGGAATAAACGGGTCGTCTTGCCCGTGGATAATCAGAGTCGGTATGCGAATCTTATCGGTAACTCTTATCGCGCTGGAACGATAATAGTAGTCATCGGCATTTGCGAACCCGTGAGCTGAAGCAGTAAATCGATCGTCAAAATGCTTGAGCGTACGGACGTCTCGCAGACCACTAACGTCGTAAATGCCCGGAAATAATTTATGTTTAGTCCGAATTCTCTTCTTGAGGCGGCGAACGAAGTCTTGCTGGTATATCCAATTAGAGCCTTTCCTTATGAGCTCGGCGCTGGCGCTGAGATCCACCGAGGGCGACACTGCACAAACGCCGAGAATTTCGGGGGGTGGCTGGTCGGCATACTCACCTGCAAGTTTCAGCACCAGGTTCCCGCCCAGTGAAAAGCCCACCAGGAACATATTAGCCAGACGATCAACTTCGATGAGTTCCTTAACGACCGCCATCAGGTCTGCGCTTAACCCACCATGGTACAGCGTGGGTGTCAGGTGTTCGGTGCCGCCGCAATTACGAATATTCACCCTGATGACATTGAATCCAGCACGGAAGCCTTTTTCTGCCGTTGCCAACATGTAATTGGATGCGGTAGAGCCCTCAATGCCATGCCAGGCGACAATAGTCGGGTGTGCCTGCCGGTTAGTCTGCCATCGGCAGTGGGCCAAAACCTTCACGTCCGGAGCTACAGAAAAGAAACGCTCTTCATCTCTTTCAGAATAAAAACGAAAACCACGCGGCCATGCGTACGCAGCGAGCGTTTGAGCATGACCATTTTGGAAAAGACGATGAGGTTTGAAAGGCTTGGATGTAAACGCCTGGGAGACGCGGGTCAGGAGCCTTCGTACCTCGGCAGGGCTGCGCCTGGACCTATTCTCTTCGTTTACTATGGCATCTACTGCGGGAAGCATGTTCGAAATCCTTGGGAGCAGGCTGCCGGCGCTTTGATCGCCAGCGGGAAGGTGCAGCATCATTATACAGATTACGGCAGACATAGACAGGAACAGTGGAGAAACACAAGCACGTCGTAGGCAGTAAAGGCCTTCCATCCTCGCGATCGTTGAACTGTTGGGAGGACTTTGTCCATTGAACAAGGATGCATCCGAGACCCCAACTCGTCGTTGGAACTCTAGAACCAAACGCGATTTGATAATCGAGGTTTGGGAAAGTCTCGACTGCGAATCTGTTGGGGGCAGAGAGCTCGAGCTCATCCAGCACGCAATCCGCGAACAATTTGGTGACGGCGCCGTGGAGAGCCCAGCTTCCATCGCGCGCACGGTGGCAGACGAAGGTGCGGTTCTCCGGCATCCCGAAGTCTTCACCTACGACTCCAGATGGCGGCAGTTGAATGCGATTGAAGTTAGTCTCGTTGGCGAGTTGAACTTCTCGGGCTTGTCCCACGCCGTGGAATCCTTTTCGAAGATAGAAGACGCGCGGCGTGAACTTCAAAATAATGAGGATCGAAAGGGATTGGAACAGCTGAATTCTTTGATTGCCGGTGTCCGAAAAGATTGTCTGGTAAAGGCGCGTAGCAAAATCTTGCCGCAGATTGAGCGGGAGCAGGCAAAGGAGGTTTCGAAATGGCTCGGCGTTTGGTTGCAATCTCCCGAACTATTTTCTGATTGGCTTGGACTTCGGCGCCGTTCGCCGGAGTTTCGCAAACGCTTTGGACCGGAACCGAATCTGGCTTAGGGATATCCGCTACAGGAGGCAGCGCGGGGCAAGCCACCCTCCTGAGCTGTGAGGTTCGTCAGCTTCGATGTTGTTTCGCGAGTTGGAAGTTTATTCTTCTTCTTCGCCTCCGCGAATCCTTCCTTCGGCCTTGGCTTGTTCGACAATCTTGTGAGATAGATTGCCCGGAACAGGATCGTAATGTGAAAACTGCATATGAAAAGAGCCGCGGGCCGCTGTGATCGAGTTCAACGTTGATTGGTAGTTAAGCATTTCAGACATTGGAACCTGCGCCTTAACAGCCTGTTGATTTCCTTTGGCTTCCATGCCCTGCACGCGTCCCCGCCGAGAATTGAGATCACCCATTATGTCCCCGCTGTATTCCTGAGGCGCAATGATTTCCACGTCCATAATCGGTTCCAGCAGCGCGGGCCTCACCTTTTCCATGGCCGCGCGAAAAGCCTTTCGCCCGGCCGCCCGGAAAGAATGCTCGTCCGAATCAACGGTGTGATAGGAACCGTCAATCAATTGCACTTTGAAATCTACAAGTGGATATCCGGCGATGGCCCCCGCCTTCGCTGCCTCTACGATGCCCTTCTCAATAGCGGGCCGGAATTGCTGCGGTACTGCACCACCAAAAATCTTGTCTTCAAATAAGAACCCACCTCCACGCGGTAAGGGCTCGAAAACGACTTTGCAGTCGCCGAATTGTCCGCGGCCACCCGTCTGCTTCTTGTGCCGGCCCTGCACCTCTGCGCGTTGGGTAATGGTTTCTTTGTAGGGCACCTTCGGAGGATGAAGAGTTACTTCCACGCCGTAACGTTTTTTCAGTTTCTCGACTACGGTCTCTACGTGTAGCTGACCCGAACCGGAGAGCAGGAATTCCTTTGTTTGCGCATCACGGGTGAAGTGAAGCGCAGAATCTTCTTCCAGAATTTTGTGGAGCGCGACACTAATCTTCTCCTCATCCTGGCGCGACTTAGGCTCAATCGCAAAGGCAATAGCCGCCTCGGGATACACGACGGGTGGATAAACTATTGGTGATTGCTTATCGCAAAGAGTGTCACCCGTCTGCGTTTCTTTCAGTTTTACACAAGCGATGATGTCGCCGGCATGCGCCTCAGGTACCTTGTCGAGTTGTTTTCCCTGGATGGAATGTAAGACGCCCAGACGCTCCATTGTTCCGCGGGAGGAGTTGAGAACATTCGCATCGGTCTGCAGTTTTCCGCTGATTATCTTCATCACGTTAATACGACCTGCGAAGGGATCAGCGATCGTGCGAAAGCAGTAGGCCGAAAACGGCTCACTATCGCTGTACTTGCGCGCGATCTTTTCAGCATCGGGACCCGCATCCATTGGAAATCCGTACTCGGCATCGTGATGCGCGGGATCCGGAGCATAATCGACAATCGCATTGAGCAAGGCTCGCAACCCAACGACTGTTGACCCCGACACGGCAAAGACGGGACAGAGTTTGCTGTTGGCGATGGCCTTGTTAATGTTAGGCAATATGTCAGCCTCATCGAGCGTCCCCTGTTCGAAATATTTTTCTAATAAAGCGTCATCGGATTCCGCTACCAGCTCGACCAAACGCTCTCGTGTCTTTTCGACAAAGTCGCGGCCTTCAGTCGGAATGTCAACTTCTTTGGCTTGCCCATCAGCGCCCAACTCGTATGCTTTCATGTGGACCACATCGACCACTCCACGAAAATCCTTTTCTTTTCCGATTGGAAGTGTGAACGGGATGATCGCGCGGCTGAATATCCGCTGGGCGCTCTCCACCGCCTTGCCAAAATCAGAATGTTCTTTATCAAGTCGAGTCACGGCCATTATTCGGGGAACAATAAACTCATTTGCGAAGGCCCAGGTTTTTTCCGTCTGAACTTCCACACCTTTTACCGCGTCAACTATGACCATTGCGCAGTCGGCAACTTTTAGGGCGGGGCGAGCATGGGAGATGAATGCAGCATAGCCTGGAGTATCGATGAAATTAATTTTGGTATCCCGATGTTCGAGGTGGGCGATTGCAGTATTCAGTGTAATTTTGCGGGCGATGGAATCTTCTTCATAATCCGTAACGGTAGTGCCTTCATCGACCTTGCCCCATCGCGGAGTGGCTCCGGCGACGTAGAGAAGGGAACTCACCAACTGCGTCTTCCCCACGTCGCCATGTCCGATGACCGCAAGGTTGCGAATAGACTCCGTAGCGTAGGATTTCATAAAGATAATTCCTTTCAGAGAAGAGGTAGGACAGACGTTCGTGCCTGTCGTATTGAATATCGAACAGGCGGGACGCCTGTCCAACCCTCGAAGACGAGCATTCGTGCTTGTCCCGGTAGGCTCAATCTAAGTGCCGCAGAAAGCACGACAGGCAAGAACACCTGTCCTACACATCGTTTGGTTGATGGGTAATTTATCCGAGCGGGAAGGCTAAACGCAAGTTGTCGACAGGGTTACTTTTTCCGGGCACTACACGGAAACAGTTAGTATACAAAGTAAGGTAAACAAGGTGTGCGTTCGCTGAGGGCCATCCCACTTTTCGGCTACATTATTTTCCTTGGATTCGGAAGAAGCACGGTGATAAAGTTGCGCTAGATGCAGCAGAGACCAGGTGCGAGCTAACGGAGACGAGCAAGAATCCTGACCGGTCGTTCTGCAGCGAGGCGATGATTTTTCGAATTTACTCTTCCAGCCCACCTGCGGCTCACTGTTAATTGCCTGGCAAAGTGCGCGAATACTGTCTCATCGTTGAGGGGGCCTACCTTTCTGAGTCGGAAGCCGAACATGCCCTGCGCGACCCGTTCATCGAAGACTGGGTGGAACAGACCGGACATTTCAAGATTCATAACATGGACGAAATACAAATTACCCCTGGCGTGACGCTTGGATCGCTGGGCGTAGTGATGTTAGACGAACGTCTGTTTGAAATTGCGAGTGCCGATCGAGAACATCCTTTGACGGAGTTGAAAGCTAAAGGCGTTGCCGAAGCTCTTCGCCGGCAGGACATGTTTGACGATGTTAAGGTCAAACCGTGTGATGAAGAGCTTGCCGAACCGGCCGGCGAGGATGCTGAGATCTGATTTCAGGCAGAGCGTTCTTCAATAAAACCGACACCCAAGCTGAGCGTGACTGTTGACCTCATTGAAACTTTTATGGGCGGACGTGTCGCCGTCCTGGTTGGCGACCTGACTCAACAGCAGGTTAGCGTAATCGTAAATGCGGCGAACTCCTCTCTAATGGGAGGTGGAGGAGTCGACGGCGCCATTCACGACGCCGGCGGTCCGAATATCCTTGAAGCTTGCAAGCGCATTCGTAAAGAGCTTTTTCCTGAAGGTTTGCCCGCTGGTGAAGCGGTAATAACGACGGCCGGAAATCTAGCCGCACAATACGTTATTCACACGGTTGGACCAATCTACGGCCGGCATGCCGGCCGCGAAGCTGAGTTATTGGCCTCGTGTTATCAGAATTCATTACGACTCGCAGCGAAACTCTCCCTTCCATCCATAGCCTTCGCTGCAATTTCGACGGGGGTATTTGGCTTTCCAAAAGCTGAAGCGGCTGAAGTTTCTTCAGAAGCTATCCAGGCGTGTCTCAAGAGCGAAGAGCGTATCAGTGAGGTTAGATTGGTTTTTTTCCACCCGCGCGATGCCCAGATCTTTCTTGAACACCAAAAGTTCAGTGGGTAGCCACGAGTAGCTCCGAATAGCACGCCAGTAGCCCCGTCCCAATCGTTACCCCAAATTCAGCTGAGGGCTGAGGTGTGGTATAAGAACCGCTTTGTTTTTATCTTGACGTGGATGGGAGCTCTGAGTAGATCCGGGCTATTCCAATTGTAATGATTGAAACTATCGATCACCTGAACAAGAAAACTTCACCCGAGCGACCCGCGTTGCCACTTCCTTTGCAACCTCTCGAGTATCTCTCCTGGAACTACTGGTGGAGCTGGTCGCCGGATGGTCCAGGTTGCTTTAGAGACATCGATCCAGCTCTGTGGGAGGAATGCGAGCACAACCCTCGTCTGTTACTCGGCAGGGTGTCTGAATACAGGTTGGCCGAGATGGCCACAGATCCGATTTTTCTCGAACGCGTTCACAAGCTGTTCGATCAGTTCTCGCGATACCTGGCGCCGCCGGAAATTGCTAAAAGCAGCTGGTCTAAGCCTGGATCTGCAACGGCAATAACGCCAGAGCATCCAGTAGCTTACTTCTGCGCTGAATATGGTATTCACAGTTCGCTACCCCTTTATTCCGGCGGCCTGGGCGTCCTTGCCGGAGACACACTTAAGTCTGCCAGTGACCTTCACCTGCCGCTTGTGGCGGTTGGACTTTTTTATCACTACGGCTACTTCCGCCAGAGGCTGAGCCGCGAAGGAAGGCAGGAAGAATTTTACGGCGCGGCTGACGCGGCGGACCTGCCGCTTCACCAGCTCAGCAATGAAAACGGTACACCCTTGCTTGTTGAAGTCGTGATTCGCGAGCGCAGGGTAAACGCCCGCGTGTGGCGTGCTGATGTGGGACGGGTAGCGCTCTACTTGCTGGACACAAATGTCGTGCAAAACGAGGAGACGGATCGGTGGGTGACGGGCCACCTTTACGGCGGTGATCGAGAAACCCGCATCGTGCAGGAGATGCTTTTGGGAATCGGCGGTGTCCGACTACTGCGAAAACTGGGTATTGAACCTTCGGTATTTCATCTCAACGAGGGCCACTCAGCGTTTCTTACACTTGAGCTGACTCGCGAATTGATTCAGTCACAAGGATTGAGTTTTGCCGATGCCGCCCGGCAGGTGAGGCAACGTTGTGTATTTACAACACACACACCGATTGCAGCGGGAAATGACGAGTTTGAAGTAGATTTATTGATGCGATCGTTTGGGCCGCACTACGAAAACGAGTTAGGTTTGAGTCATGAAGAGTTCGTGTCCCTCGGCCGGAGTGCTTCCGCCGATTTGAATGAACCTTACGGGTTGACTCCTCTGGCGATTCGCATGTGCAGGTCAACTAACGGCGTGAGCCGCAAACATGGAGAGGTTTCGCGCGCGCTCTGGCAAAAGCTGTGGCCTGAGAACACAATTGGTGATGTTCCGATCACGCATGTGACTAACGGCGTTCACGCACCTACATGGACCGCGCCTTTGATTCAATCGCTCTACGAGAAGTATCTGGGCGACGAATGGCAACATAAGCTGCTTGACCGCGTAGCATGGGACAGTGGAATAGGTCAGATCTCCGATGAGGAACTCTGGGCCGCGCATTCGCTATTAAAGGAGCGGCTGGTAGCTTTCATTCGTCACCGTTCCTTTCTTGCTCGCGTTAACCGCGGTGATACTGCTGAATATATTGATGCGGCTAGAAGGATCTTTGATCCGGATGCTCTGACAATAGGTTTTGCCCGCCGGGTGGCCGGGTATAAACGATGGAACCTCCTGTTGAAGGATCCCGATCGTCTGCTTCGAATTATCAATAGCGAGGACCGTCCGGTTCAGTTTGTATTTGCCGGAAAGGCACATCCGCAAGACGAGCAAGCAAAGCTGATCCTGCAGGAAGTGGCTACATGGAAGTATGACCCCAGAGTGCGCAACCGGGCGGTCTTTCTGGAAGACTACGATCACGAGATCGCGCGCCAACTGGTCCAGTCGGTGGACGTGTGGTTAAACGTTCCTCGACGCCCGCTCGAGGCTTCGGGAACCAGCGGTGAAAAGGTAGCAATGAACGGTGGACTGAATCTGTCGGTGCTCGATGGGTGGTGGCTGGAAGGCTACGACGGCACAAATGGATTCGCCATTGGAACCTTAGGCGAGGTCGCGGAAAAGTCGGATGTCGACGCTGCCGATGCGGAATCGCTCTATCAATTGCTCGAGCAGGATGTGGTTCCGCTTTATTATGAACGCGAATCCGACCACGTATTGCCACGCAAATGGATTGCGATGATGAAACGATCCATTTCGACACTCGCCCCAGCATTTAACAGCGACCGAATGGTCGAGGAATACGCACGAAAAATCTATATCTCGTGAGAGCGACTTCCATCACAAAGCATCACTTCTGTAGGGCGGCGCGCTCTGGCCCGCAAACCACAGATCATGATTGCCCGCCGTAAAAGATCTCATACGTCGCCGATAAACGCCCCGGCGTGCTTGTAGTAGGAGATCATTCATAAGATTCGCAATAGGCCGATTAAACGGTAACGCTGCGATAATCATTGCCCCTATCGTGTGTTAGACTACACACCTTCGACACTCCCACGTTATGGATTCAATGGAGCATTTGCCTGCGCCGTTGGCCCCGACAAAGTCGGGGTTTTAATCTGTAGAGTCTTGACTGAGCCTGCATGAAATACTGCGACGTCTGCAAAACAAAGTACGAAGATAGCGTCAGCTTCTGCCCCACCGATGGAGAGGTTCTGGAAGCGGATCCGTCCTCTATCGTTGGGACGGTCCTGGATGGCCAGTACAACGTCGAGTCTTTGTTGGGAAAGGGTGGAATGGGTGCGGTTTATCTTGCCCGCCACATTCTGCTCGGCGACCGCGTCGCTATAAAAATTCTACCGGCTGAAGTCAGGAATAATGCGGAATGGTTACGTCGCTTTCGTCGCGAGGGCCAGGCTGCCCGAAGATTCCGTCATCCCAATGCAGTAACGGTCTACGACCTCCGAACGGCATCTGATGGCACCATCTACATGGTTATGGAGTTTGTCGAAGGCCAAACTCTTGACGCAGAGATGAAACGCCGTGGCCGTTTTACTCCCGCCGAAACTTTTGAAATTCTCGAACCCATTATGAGCGTCTTGAATACTGCGCACGCAATGGGCGTCGTTCACCGCGATTTGAAACCCGAAAATATCATGATTGGAAAAGCCGGCGCCGGTCCCTCATCTATAAAGTTGTTGGATCTGGGAATTGCCAAGATGCGTGAAATTGCCGGCGTCGAAAGTAGCGGCACCACTGAACTCACGATGGCTGGACAGGTTCTCGGCACTCCCTATTACATGTCGCCGGAGCAGTGGGGCGAACTACCGCGAGACGGCAATTCAGAGATTGACGGGCGCACAGACATATACAGTTTAGGGTTGGTCGCTTATCAGATGATCAGTGGTAAGCGGCCTTATTCGGGCGGGACACTGCACGAATTGAGACGAGAACATATTTCTATAAAACCACCTTCGTTACGCGAACAGGTTTCAGACGTAGCAAAGGCCTTCAGCGATGCAATTGATCGGGCCATCTCAAAAGATCGCGGTGACCGGCAACCAACGGCCGGGGCCCTTGCGGCTGAATTGCGAGCCTCTCTTGGGGGCTCAGGAGACCCCGCTCATAGCGGTAGGACTCTTCCTGACATTCCTTATGCAGATAGCTCTTCCGCACTTACGCAGGAAATGCCCAGGTCTTTGGATACGAAATCAGACGTGAATGCGGCCACGATCCTAACGCTCGATGCCGTTGATACGGTGCCACAAAATGCGCCGGCTAAATCGGCGCCGGTTGCCGGATGGGCTGCGGCCAGTCCTGCCAAGCCTGGAGCTCTAGCTGGAGCCCAGGACCAGCTCGATAAGTCTTCCAGCGTAACGATTGTTCGCGAGCCGCCCGCTGCGGCAGTGCCGCAAAAATCGCGTGGCAAACTTTTGATGTTTGCGATTGCGGGCATACTTCTATTGGTCCTCGTCGTCGTTGGTCTCGGCGGATTCTTCGCATTCAACTGGTTTAATCCGAAACCCACCGGTACCTCAAAAGCAAACACGGAGAAGGGAAAGACCGTAGCGGGGTCGCCGGGGGCAGAATCAGCGGCGAGCATCCGTGAATTTGGGCGATACTGGCTTGAAGTTCTGCCTAACGCTGCTGTTACGGAACCGATGCGGATTGCCGGTGCTGTGCCGCTGGCTTCCGGACAAGCTTTCAAGTTCCATTTCGAGCTTGGCGAAAACGGATATCTCTATATCATTGGTCCCGGAGAAGGGAACAAACCTACGGCGTTTTTGACGGAAAAGCCTGCATCCATCTCCGGCCTGGATAATAACCAGGTTTCTGCAGGTACGGACTTTAGTTTTCCGAACGGAATTGAGCATTGGCTGGAGCTGGATAAAAAGGCCGGCACGGAGACATATACGATTATCTTTTCGCCTGCTCCGCTGTCGAAGGTCGCTTTTTCCAGTTCACAGGCAACTGGAAAACCGCTGAGTGAAACAGAACAAGCGGAGTTAGATGATTTCCTAACAAAGAACAAAACGAGTGAACTTGTAACTGAACTGAATGACAAAGATGACGCGGCCCCGTTTGTTGCAGTCAAAGTGCCCCGATCCAAAGATTCAGCAGCACCCATTGTTTTCCAGGTTCGTATTCAACACAAATGACTGCGTTTCGCTTGGAACGGCGGTTTGCGTCTGAAGGAGAATTTCCGATGAGTATAAAAATGATCGTTATGGCTTTGCTGATTGCACTCACAGGTTTCGGTTTGGTGGCCGTCACTGCTCAGCAGGACGAAGACGTCAGGGGCGCCTTTCTGACAACGCGACCCAAAACATCGAATAAAGAGGCACGGCCCAGCGCATCGACAAAGCCTAGCCGCAGACGTCCTAAGATGGTCACTGCGAGTCCCACCATTGGCGCTTCGGCCTCCGGCAGTGTCGCGAAAAGCGGATCTGCTACGACCACAGCCATTCCTGCGAAAACGATCAGGCAACGCATGGG
>JBHENH010000052.1:0-271 GCA_046262135.1 Pyrinomonadaceae bacterium | reverse complement strand
TTGGATTGACACTTTTCATGCGCGATTCCAATGGTCTCGGTGTTCGCGCAGATCCGTCGCGCGAATTCAAAAAAGGCGATCACGTTCGAGTTCTGCTGGAAACCAACACTGACGGCTACCTTTACATTTTCAACACCACCGATGATGGATCACCGGTGATGATCTATCCCGATCCTGAGCTGGACGAAGCGGGCAACTATATTCAGGCTCATGTTCCGTTCGAGATTCCTTCGAGCGTTGCTGCCGAGGAAAGACTCAGATGGTTTACTTT
>JBHENH010000051.1:12684-18924 GCA_046262135.1 Pyrinomonadaceae bacterium | reverse complement strand
AGCCACCGCCGCACATCCAGCGGCACAGCCGGACCTAACGTAGCCTAGGACTTTTGAGGCAAAGCTTCGATTATCATCGTATGCAAGCTAAGCGAAAGGAATTAGGGAAGAGGGAAACAGGAATACTGTTTCACTCAACCTGTTCGCCTATTCCCTATTCCCCCTTCAACCCCATCGTCGCCTGTTTTCCCTTTTTCCCGCGTTGTCGTTAATATCTTCCAGCGCTCTTCCAGATCTTGGCCGGAAAGGATTCTCTCGATGTTCAGGAGATTGATCGCGACGTCGGCATCATGGGTGCCGTTGCCGTTGCGCCTGGCAATAGGGACGATATTCATTGCTCACGGAGCACAAAAAGTTTTCGGTAGTTTCAATGGGCCGGGCCTTGCCAAATTCACGGCTTTCCCAGCACCGTTTCCTTTTATGCGACCTGCCTGGCTTTGGATGAGCGTTGCAGCATTCGCAGAGTTAATCGGCGGCGCTCTTCTTTTACTCGGACTGTTAACGAGAGTTGGGGCTTTCCTGATCTTTTGCACGATGCTGGCGGCTGTGGTGGGAGTCCACTGGCCAAAGTTCTTTAACCCTCAGGGTATCGAGTACCCGATGTCGTTGGTGGCAGGCTCACTTGCCCTTCTCATCTCTGGAGGTGGAATGGCGTCGGCGGATCGGGCGATCCTGGGACGAAGACGCTAAAGTAACCGCTCTTCGTAAAGTGAAATAGATGTACTGTCTCCCTTCAGGGACAGTACGATTCAGCTCGGCACTCACCGACTTGTTCTTCACCATTTGCGATTCACTAGTATCTGACTCATGAAACGTTCTCCGCTGGTCGTAATTTTCACGACAGTATTTATCGATCTGCTTGGCTTCGGGATCGTAATTCCGGTGCTCCCTTTTTATGCCGAGGGCACCGAGTTCAATGCTACGCCGCGAGCAGTGGGACTTCTATTCGCCTCTTACTCCGTAATGCAATTAATTTTCTCGCCCGTGCTTGGGCGGCTGTCTGATAAGCATGGAAGGCGTCCGGTACTACTGATTTCCATCATTGGCACAGGCATCGGCTTCTTAATCCTTGGCTTTGCCACCACCCTATGGATGCTTTTCGTGGGCCGTATTCTGGATGGCATCACCGGTGGAAATATATCCACAGCGCAGGCTTACATCGCGGACATCACAACTAAAGAAGATCGCGCGAAGGGCATGGGTCTTCTGGGCGCGGCTTTTGGTCTCGGGTTTATTTTTGGACCAGCGATCGGTGGCATACTGAGTCGTTGGGGGGTCGGCGTTCCTTTTCTTTTTGCGGCCGGTCTCTGCTTCGCGAATGCGCTGCTCCTCTATTTCACCTTGCCCGAAACCGTGACACCAGATCATCCCGCGCGCGTGTCGGCCGCGGGGGGCCGCGGCTTGTCACAACTGATCGAATCGGTGACGCAACCTCGACTTGGGTTCGTAATCATAATTTATTTTCTTTTCATAGTTGCCTTCTCAATAATGACCACCACATTCTCGCTTTACACGATGTTTCGGTTCGGCTACGACGCACAGCACAATGGCTATCTTTTCGCTTACGTAGGCCTTCTGGCGGTGATCATCCAGGGAGGACTGATTGGACGTTTGGTGAGACGTTTTGGAGAGTTGCCGTTGGTTATTGTCGGTGCATTGTCGTTTGCCGGGAGTCTTTTTACCATTCCCTTCGTTGGGCCGTCCACTGGCGGCCTGTTGGCCCTCCTCATTGGTGGCGGAATCTTTTCAATAGGAAACTCGCTATCCGGGCCGGCTTTGACTAGCCTGGCCTCCAAAAGCGTTGGTCCAGCGGAACAGGGCGGAGTCCTGGGTGTAACTCAATCTGCCGCCAGTCTGGCGAGAGCGGTGGGTCCGTCACTTGCGGCGGTTCTCATACACAGTGCGATCGCCAACATGGGCGCAGATGGCAAACTCCACTACATGAGCGACCACTCTCTGTACGTAACATTTTGGACGGCGTCGGCGATCATGGTCGTGACGTTTCTGACCGCAGTTTATTTTGCGCGTGCATATGCCGCGGATTATTCGGACGCGGGCGCGGTAGCTTAGCTTATACGCGATATAGGGGCCGCGATCGGTATCCCCTACCGGATAGCAGGTGGGTTTGCGCTTGGGGGACTTATAGTCGGAGGGTCAGAAGAATCGGCGCATCACGTAGAAGATCAAACTGAGGGCTAGCGAGACGAGTAACATAGACACGATTGGAATGTATACCTGAGTTCGTTCGCCTTCATAGTGGATGTCCCCCGGCAGTTTGCCAAACCAATTGAGCCCGCCTGAATAGATCAACACTCCGACTAATACCAGGCAGATGCCGCCCACGATTACAAGCATTCCCATCCAGCGATTCATTTGTTTGGTGCCTCTGTGGCGCGATTGTAAATAGAAGAAGTGAGACAGCAACTCCGCTGCTACCCGACAAACTGACCCAAAGGTCCGTCCGGTTTAATGATGTCTTTCAAAGCTGAATAGGGTATCAACACGTGTTGGGGCCCGGCTGCATAAGGCGCCACCTGATAAGCATCGAATGTTACTGCAAGACCTTTCTTGCTGATGGCCCAGTTTTCGTAGTTTGATTCGTCGGCGGAAGCGCCACGCTGAATCCAGTCGTCATCCAGCATAGCATCTGCACCCTGCTGTTTTGCCTGCTTCTTAAGATCTGCAATGCAATAGCCGGCGATCTTTTGCAGATATTTCGATCCGGGCCTGAAAAGATCCGAAAGTTTTAATAACTTTCCGTTTTTTAGATCGAAGTTAATAACTTCTGAGTATGAATTTGGATGTGCGGCTCCACTCTCATAATTGCTTACATCAAATTGAGTGCTTATGAAGTCATCTTTCGCCAAGACTATGTTATAGGCAATGCCCAGATCGCTGTTCATGGTTTCACCTGGTGATTCTGACGGTAGATCTTCTTCTGCGGTGGATGTCATTCCCTCTTTGAATTCACGAACGCATTTCGTGACAATATTTTTTACTGCCTGATTAAATTTCTCGAAGTTTGGATCCGTAGACCCGGTGAACTGCGGATATCCCGCTTCGATTTCATACTTTAATTTCTTATTAGTCTCCCGAATCTGCCGGGTGGCCATCTCCACGTTACCGCTAAACTCGATTGGCTCTTCGTGTAGCGAGAAAGCGGTTTTCTTGTTGCTGCCTGGTTTGTTCCAGTTTCCGGCGATTTCAATCAGCCCATTCTCGTCCATCTTCCAAATGCCTTTGAACACACCCGTTTGATTGCCCTTGGGATCAAACTCCTCGAGCGTGATATTTCCTTCTTTATCCACCGAGCCACGCGCGTTGATTCTCGTTCCGACCTTTTGATAGAAATAAGAGCCACTCAATGTATCGCCTTCGCGCACCAGTTTCATCTGCAATCCCAACGTGCTGCCAATGGAGCCTTTAAAATATTTGGTTTGAATGACAGTGGTGGTGCCCCCTTCTGGGCGTTGATACTGCGTCGTCGCAGGTGCTGAACTACCTGTTTGAACCTGAGTGGAAGTTTTCCGGCAGGCGCCGGCGGTAAGAAGCGCAATCAATGGGAACAACATGTATATGCATCTGGATGAATACATATTTTTCACTTCTGGTTCCGAGCGCTATGCTGAAGGCCCGCCGCCATCCCGCTTTTCGTAATCTCTTGTCGAATGTCCTCAAAGGTCACATGGCACAACTGTCGACCGCTGAATAATTCGACGTTAGTCACATCCGCTATGGCAAAAGGCGGCTTCGGGAAGTCATCCATCTCTTCATCCGACTCAAAGGCCACCTCTGCAAGAACCAATCCAAACAAATCACCTAGAAACATGTCGGCCGAACATGGTCGCCCTTCAAATTCAAACCGGTAACGATTTTTACGTATCTCGTTTGCCTCAAAGATGGCAAATGCTTCCGCCTCCAGAGCGTTAAGATAAATATTAGTTATTACCGTGCGAGAAAGGTCTTGCGGGTCAGGGGCAAACTTCTGCGTCAGCTTTACCGTCCATTTGTTCGTAAGTGGGTTGCGGACCTTCCTGAGTCGAAGCCGCGTGCCGGTAATGTAATTATCGGTGATTTGAAGGTGGGGACTTGCGCGGGAAATTCCTTCCGGGAGGTCCTGGAGCAGGTAACGCCGCTCTCGTTCAACGCGCGCATACTTGCTCTCGGCAGGAACAGTTGTATTTTGATCTGTTAGTTTGGCAACACCCATTTTTCCTGCGAAAAAGAGGAAATGACCTAGTGCCTGGTACAACAAAAGGAAGTTGTCGGAAGGCGATAGGGCTTCCGCACGTCAAGCGGTTGAACCGAGAAGTTTGAAGGCGTATCCCGGCCGAATCACTTATTAGTTTCTTGACGCGCACTCATGGACTTCATAGGCATCGGCAATTTGCCGTCTGCGTCCCGAGTGAGCGCAACGAAGGCCGGGTCTTCACGCAGCGAATCAAACACTGCATCAACACGCGCCTCCATCATTTCCTTTGAGCGCACAGCATGGTAACGCTCGTACTTGAAGAAATGGCGCTTCAGAAATGCTAAAGCTTTTTCTCGCTGGCCGTTTTGGGCGTAAATGGCGGCCAGATTGTACGACGCCGGCAAGAGACCAATGTTCGCGCGAGCAATCTTCAACGCCTCGTTGCCGCGGCCGGAAGCCGCCATAAAGACGGCGGCAAAAACGAGGTTGTAGGGATCTTTGGGATCCAAATCGAGCGCTTTCTGGGTATGCATGTTGCCCTGCGGCAGGTCGCCTTCAGAATTCCAATACACGGCAAGATTGCGATAAGCCAGAGCCAGTGGGTATGTCTCCACCGACTTTTCCATCAGGCCAAGTCCCTTTTTAAATTCACCTTCATGGATTGTGATCTTGCCCAGACCATGCAAGGCAACCGCACGCGATAGTGGGTCAGCCTGCATACTCAGGATAGAGTCAAAAGCGCTTCGTGCCTTGTCCCAATCGCCGATGTGATGGCGGTATAGTTCACCCAGATAACGCAGCGGAGTGGGATCCGCCGGGTCCATAGAATGCGCACGGGAGTAAAGCTTCTCGGCCGTCAAGTATCGCGCACGATTTTCGGCAAGCAGCCCACGTCTCATCAGGAGGTCTATATGCGAACTTTTGCGAGCCTCGAAGACGGAGAATCCCGAGTGCGACGTGTCCTCGACTCTGGAAATCTCATTCACTCCCAGCTTTTTTAATTCCTTGGCAGCATCTTTCGCCTTCTTGGGAAACATGCACTTCTGCTCAAGCACGGCTTGAAAAAGTTTGATAGCTTCATCTTTATTGCCGGCAGCAGCGCTGGCTTTTGCACCCTTGAGGTTTGCCTCTACGGCACTCTCGCGCGTCTTTACTTCCGTTTCGACGACCTTCTCGACCTGCTCGACTTTGAGTTTGCCGTCTTTATTCTCAACTTTCGTCACTGGAGTTCCGTCGGGCGTTGCTACTACCGCCACCGGCAGGGTCGAATCGCCCAGCAGTTTGTCCGCGTTGGGTAGACGGGTATCGGCCAACTCCATCGAAACACACTGTGACGCATACAGAGACAGCGCACGGGAGGTACGAAGACTGGATTTTTGTAATTCCTCTTTGGAGGCGGGAAACCAGTAAACGATCAGTCCCATCGGCGCCGGATCCTTAGGAGCGCGGATTTTCCAGGGCACGAAATAGACTTCGGGACTCGGTCCATTACTACCGCCTGACATGCCGCCTCCGCCCCCGCCGCCTCCGCCGCCACAAGTGGCCCATGCGGGTGTCGTGGCACAAAGAACAATTAAGAGGGCGGCGAGCGCGCGAGGAAGGAGGGATGCATGAATTGTGTTCATGATTTTAATTCTTTTTCGAGTGTTACCTGACAGTTGCTGCGTTATGGGCGATTCATCGGATGCAACGCTCGGCTCATCTTGGATTTCCACTCCGCAAGTCGCTTTTCGAGATCTCCAGTGTTAGCCTTCGCCTCTTTTCCCAGCACCAGCGCCCTTTCACCGGCGACGACCGCCTCGCTCGTTTTACCTTGTGAGGCCAGTAGACGCGCCTTGCTGTACATGTTGCCGAATGTCTCTTTTACTTTAATAGATTGTTCGAGCCAGCCAATTGCTTCCGTAGGATCCATCTTGTCTTCGCTTAGAAAGACATAATTAGCCGCCTGCAACGGAGTGCGCCAGTCATCGGGTTTCGCGGCGGCAACTGCAGCCCGGGCTTTCTGAAGCGTAAGCGCTTTGACATCCGGGACTTCCACACTGAATGGG
>JBHENH010000051.1:0-12674 GCA_046262135.1 Pyrinomonadaceae bacterium | reverse complement strand
ATGGGACACGCACCTTCTCCCAGCGAATGTTGACCGTGGCAGAATTGGGTGTCACGGGTTCGATGCTATACATCAGCCACTCCTGATTCTCATTTAACCATTGTGGTTTAGCTTTTACACGCAACGTGTCCTTAGCAGGGTCGTAACTAAAACTGCCCCATTGATTCGCAACGCTATTGAAGATGATGGTCCATTCATCCTTGGTCGGAATGGTATGCAGGCTATAGCTGCCGGCCGGGAGTTTTTGCCCGTTGATCAGAACGTCGTCAGTCACCACAAACTGTGTGGCTTCGTTTGCTCCCGTGCGCCACGCATGGCCCCAGGGAACAATCACTGCATCTTTCGGCCGCGCGGTCTGATCGTCCAGCGTAGCTTCGCCCTTCACGTTTGCCTGCACGGGCAGCGGGTCACCCCAAATTTTGCGGCCCTTTACGCCCGGACGACTGTAAATAATGGTCACGTCCGTGACGCCAACGGTCTGCATGATGCTGGCCTTCTGGCTCGGACGTGGAACACGTACACCCGGAGGGGCTTGTGCAAACGCGAATTGATTTACCAATAGAAGGAGTCCAAACAGAAGCGAAGGTGCGTACAAACGTTTCAGGGTAATCATATGTCTCTCCTGGTTATTTTGTTTTTGGAAATTATTAGCTTTGCCTCAAAAGTCCTAGGCTACGTTAGGTCCGGCTTTGCCGCTGGATGTGCGGCGGCACAGCCGGAGCCATACCAACCAAGGACTTTTAGGGCAAGGCTGAAATTATTACGGGTTTGATTATACCGCTTATAGTCGTTCGCGGTCTTGCCACACTAGTACCACAGAGGCAAAATTTTCGCGTATTACAGCCCCCGGCTGTCACCTGCAGAAATAGTGTCACGTCCCTGTGTCGGGAATGGGAAGTTCCTCGATAGGTAGCTTATAATTAAATCATGCAACGTAAAGAGCCTTTGGAAACCACGGCGCTCCCGGACATACATCACAAAAGAGATGGTGACGAGAGCGCGAGTGCTCACCGGGCCACCCAACCGGCTATTAAACAATTCCTTGTACTCGTCGTTGATGACTACTTGGATAACGTTGTTGCTCTTAGTTTGGATCTCCAGGCGGAGGGCTATAAGGTGGTTACCGCTTCTAATGGCGAGGAAGCCGTAAGCATAGCGACGCTCACGCAGCCGGATATTATTCTGATGGACATTAGTATGCCTCAATTGGATGGTTTAGGTGCCACCCGTAAGATACGCGAGAATGAGGCCCTGCGAGATGTACCGGTGATTGCCATTACGGCTTTCAGCACAGATGGTTTTCGCCGCGCTGCTTACGATGTGGGGGTTGAAGGTTATTTGGTCAAGCCTATCGACTATCAGCGCATGCATGAACTCATGAGACGACTGCTGGCTGCGAAAGAAGCGCGAAACAGTCCCGTCCTTCCCTAGACGCGAACATTCCAGGCACGCAGGATTCAGACTCCAACCAGCTCTTCCTCAGTTTTCCTGAGAAATTCAAACGGCTCCACGATCTTGCCGGCGATGGCAGAGGCAGCCACTACGTAAGGTGATGCAAGGTAGAGTTTGCCTGGTCCACTACGGCCCGGGAAGTTTCTATTCTGCGCACTAACGGTGACTGTGTCGGCGGAGGGCGAGGCCCCGGGACCGGCGTTAATACATGCTCCGCAACTTGGGTCAATCAATTCCGCGCCGGCTCGTTCAAAGATATCGATATAGCCCCGCGCTTTTGCATACTCCTTGATCTTCTGCGAGCCAAACTGAAGATAGAGGTGCACACCCTGCGCCACACGCTTGCCCTGGTCCAAAGCGTTCTGCAAGACCTCGGCATACATGTCCATATCGGCCATCTTGCCGCCGGTGCATGAGCCGCCGTACGCAGCATCAATCTTTACTTCTTCCGTCAATGCGTCAATGGGAATACCATTGCGCGGATCACCGGGTAACGCCACCATCGGCTTAATAGCACCAAGGTCTATCTCGAAGACGGCCGCATATTCAGCGTCCGGATCGCTGTAAGTAAAACCCCGCCGAACTTCGCCAGCGTCGAGCCCACGCATCTTCACAATATAATCCAGCGTATGGTCGTCAGGCTCAATTATTCCCGTGGTGCCGCCTGCTTCTACAGACATGTTCGTGAGCGTAGCGCGTTCATCCATGGGCCAGTTCTTCAAGTCGTCACCGGCAAATTCAAGTACCTTGCCAATCCCCTTACTGGTTTTCATGTAATCGCTCGCCAGAATGTGAAGCATCACATCTTTGGCGGTCACGTCAGATCGTTTATGTCCCTTCAAAACGTACCGCACGGTTTCCGGAACTCGAATCCGAATATCCTTCGTGTACCACGCGTTGGCCATGTCCGTTGAGCCGACTCCAAAGGCAAAGCAACCGAGCACACCGGCCATGCAGGTGTGGGAGTCGGTGCCTATAACAATTTGACCGGGCAAGGCAAGGTCTTCTACGACGGCGTTGTGACAGATGGCTTCAGAGCCTCCTTGCGCGCTTTCCCCGTAAAGTTTTATGCCCTGCCGGTTGGTGAAGTTTTCCTGCGTTACAGCCAGGCCATCCGCTTTTTCCAGCAGTCCCATCTCGCGATGCTTCGGCGACATGACCTTGTTCAAAAAAGTCAGATGATCGCGAAACGCAAATACCGATTCTGGTTCAGTCACCCGAGCATCACCGCCCAGCGCCTGTTTAAAAAGTGCCTCGGCCATGGGCGTCACGTATTCATGCGAAAATCGCACATCAGCAATTGCAAATAGCGCGTCGCCAGGTTTAACCGCATCGACTCCCACCAGGCCTGAGCGCACAAACGCATGACGAGCAATAATCTTTTCCACGATGGTCATGGGCCGGACATCGGTCTCCAGCGGTGGAGGCGAGATCTTGCCGCTAAGGCGTGCCTTGTTGTAGTTGAACAGGCCCCCGTATGAAACTATGTCCCGCGAGACGGGATCCAAACCCTGGGTAAACTCCTGCAGAGGAATCTCTTCGCGTCTGCGGATACGCTCGATCAGGCCGAAGTCGGTCGATGTCAGCAAGCCGATGTTCTGGGAGTTTTGACCGTAGATTTTCTCGATGCTCTCAGCGACGACGAGCCGGATACCTGCCCATTTTTCGGCATAAGGTGCGGTTTCGCGGGATGAGCCACATCCCTTCGACAAGCCCGATACAACGACAGCAAACCCGCCGTTCTTCACTTCATCTTTTTTAACCACCCCTTCGCGCATGCCCACATAAACGTAATGGCCCAGGGTTTCATCGTAATAAAAACAAACCCATCCGGGCGTGATCTCATCCGTTGAAATGTTGCTCATCAACGGCAGGTCCTCTTTCATTAACCGCTGTGTTAATTCGGCTTCAATCCGCTCGCGCTCGTCCCCTGCGGCTTCCAATTGGGCGCGAATAAGCGAAGCGTCTTCAGTCAGAAAAAGAATGCGACCCGTGAAACTGACTTTGCTGGGCAACTGTGAAACCTTATCCGAAGTCATCAATACTCCCGAAATCATCAATAATATGCTTGCCTCATTATAACCTCGGCTTCGTAAACACTCGAAGCAGCCACCACGAATCCACTATCCATAACGAAAACGTGTTGGCGGCTCTACAATGGTGGTTGCGCTAGTTGGTTGCGCGCGTATAGCTGAAACCTTTTCTAATGTCCTGGTTCATACTGCATTGCCCCTACAAGATTTCCTTCGATGTCCTGAAAAAAGATAAGTGTCCCGACAGTCGGAATCTCAACCTTTGGCATTACGATCTTTCCGCCATTAGCTTCGATGGCGGCTATGGTTTCGTCAATTGAATCTACCCCGATGGTGCATTCAAAACCGAACATCGGCTTTCCCGTAACGATTTCGCGCCGGCTTTGAAGGGCCCCACCGATTCCGGGTTCTTCTTCAGTTCCCGTTTTGATCAGAAAAAAGCCCGGCGGACCCCAGGCGGCGAATCGCCAACCCATTACGTTTTCGTAAAATGTTCTTGCTCGATCTACATCGTCGGCATGGACCGCGAAGTGTTTGAGATTATTTGGCATCATTCGACTCTTTCTGTTGGAGTGAAGTTAGAAAGCCAGTGCTAATATCAGCATTCACTTCCGTGACGCAAACTAACTGCTGCCTTAGATTAAAAACAAGGAGAGTGTATGAAGCGAGTCGTAGGAATTGGCGGTATATTTTTCAAGTCCAAAGATCCCGAGAAACTTAGAGCGTGGTATCAAACACACCTCGGCCTGCAACCGGACGCTTATGGTGGAGTTGTCTTTGACTGCCACCACCAGGAATCCGAAAAGCCTGCCCAGACCGTCTGGTCCGTATTTCCGAGTGACACCAGATATTTCGATCCCAGCAATGCGCCGTTCATGATCAACTATCGCGTGGAGAATCTTGACAGTCTTCTGCGACAGCTTAGAAGCGAGGGTATTGAGGTAGACGACCATATTGAACAGTATGAGTATGGCCGCTTTGGCTGGATCATGGATCCTGATGGAAACAAGATTGAATTATGGGAACCCGAAGTTCCATTTCAGAAATGAGACCAGGCCGCCGAATGCGCGCGCTCTGGCGACGCCAAGCCGCGGCTGACCAAAGCGGTGACAGACAATAACCAGCCGCCGGAGGTATTTGGTTCAAAGACAGCCTTCTCATTCAGAGAGGCTGTCTTTATACTTTCAGCATCATCAAATTTCGGGCGGTTCAGGTTCGCACGCTTTAGGTACGAGACCGGTGGAACACCGCCAGTCTGGACACCGAACTCTAACATGCTCCTTTAAAATGCCATAAAATGTCGAAGCTCTTAAAATGGACTGATCGTACTTTTCAATTCACATTTCCGGTCGAGGTTTACCCGGAAATCATCGAGCGTATGAGAGGCACGCCTGCGCGGTTGGAGGATCGCGTGCAATCCATCGCGCCGCAAATTCTGACCCGGCGAGACGGTGAACGATGGTCTATACAGGAAAACGCCGGGCATTTGCTGGATCTTGAATCCCTGGTGAGGTTGAGAGTGGACGAATATCTTGCTGGGGCAAAGTCGCTCCATGCAGCCGACATGTCAAATCGGAAGACTCACGAGGCCGATCATAATCAAGCTTCCATGTTGTCGATTCTGGCCGAGTTTCGACAACAGCGTACTCAACTGGTTACCAGGCTTGATAATCAAAGCAGACAAACGTTTGGTCTGATGGCGCATCATCCCCGTCTGAACACACAGATGCGTTTGGTGGACATGCTCTTCTTTCAAGCTGAGCATGACGATTATCATCTCGCGCGAATCAGCGAGCTGATTCGGCTGTTCGTGCCGTAGCTCTAAATGCCTCTTCAAATTAGCGCCAAGTGGAGGTTTGTTGGCGTCGTCGCCTGATGTGCGGAAGGTCCATGACCTTGCGGGTTGAATTGGTGGGTTCAGCGCTGCCCTTATCCTGGGCGTAGCCTGCGGGAAAAGAGCGCCTTGCCGGCGGGGCATACCCCCACTGCACTAACGCGGTTAAAACTGAGAACCAGTATCCGAGAAGCGTATTGCCGAATCGAGGGCCACAAAATGCGAAATAAAATTTGTCTCGTAGTCTTGCTTTGCGCCTGCCTATCGGTAACCACCGCCCTTGCGCAGCGGTCTCAATTCGACGCGATGGTCGACAAGGACATTACGAATCTCCTGGAAACTTACCGGACGCTTCATGCCGCGCCGGAACTATCTCACCGCGAGGAGAAGACGGCCTCACTGTTCGCCGGCGAGCTTCGAAAACTCGGCTTTACCGTGACCGAGCGCGTAGGCAAGTATGAGAAAGCTGAATGGACCAGTTACGGTGTTGTGGCAGTAATGAAGAATGGCGAAGGGCCTACTGTGCTGGTAAGGACCGAACTTGATGCCCTCCCAGTTGATGAAAAGACCGGCCTGCCTTATGCAAGCAGAGTAAAAACAAAAAACGATGCAGGCCAGGATGTGAGCGTAATGCATGCGTGCGGGCACGACATACACATAACGAGCATGCTTGGCGCCGCCAGAGCGCTTTCCGCATTGAAAGATCAGTGGCGGGGAACGCTGGTAGTGGTGGGCCAGCCGGCCGAAGAGACGATCGATGGCGCGCGAGCAATGTTGCGAGATGGTCTGTATGATCGATTTCCCAAACCGGATTACGCAATTGCGCTGCACGATAATGCCGAACTCGAGGCGGGGAAAGTTGGATACACTCCAGGATACGCGCTGGCCAGTTCCAATTCAGTCGACATAAAAATCTTTGGAATTGGTGGACACGGCGCCAGACCCGAAGCGACTAAAGATCCGATTGTGGTCACCGCGCAGGTGGTCCTTGCATTACAAACCATTGTGAGCCGCGAAAACTCGCCACTTGATCCGGTTATTGTCACGGTGGGGTCAATTCATGGAGGCAGTAAACACAATATTATTCCAGACGAAGTGAATTTGCAGTTGACCGTCCGCGCGTACAAAGAGGAAGTAAGAAAGCGAGTTCTGGCCTCGATTGAACGCATAACAAAAGGAATCGCCCTCACGGCAGGCATTCCCAGCGACCGCGCGCCTGTGGTTACGATAAGTGATACGCAATTTACGGCGGCTACCTTCAACGATCCGCAACTGACGGAGCGACTCGCCGCGGTTTTTGCAAAAGCGCTGGGCCAGGAGAATGTGGTGAGGGTGCCGCCGGCGATGGTAAGTGAGGATTTTGGCTATTTCAGTCTTGATCAGACGATTCCATCGATCCAGTTCTGGCTTGGCGCTGTCGATCCCGCGCGGGTAAGAGAGAGCCGGCAGTCCGCGACGCCGCTCCCTTCGCTTCATTCAGCGTTGTTTGCGCCATTGCCTGAACCAACGCTCCGGACCGGCGTTAAGGCTATGACGTCGGCCGTATTGGAGCTAATGAAAAAGTGACACTTTGCAGTGTCTGAAGGACTAGACGTGCTCCACATCCATAACGGCGATTGTTCGGCCAACATCGCGAAACAATCTTCGCTACCGGGCGAACACTTCGCCTGGCGGGAAGCATTGGTTGGTGGTCCCACACCCGCCGGTCTTGATGGCGCTTCCTGGCGCAGCATTCGTGCTCAACATCTGGCGGAATGTTACGGTCTCGATTCAAAGGAATGCGAACGAGAGTTGCTCGCGCAGGAGAAGAAGCTCGCATCCTTTAAAGAGCACGATGAGGCTGTGCTTTGGTTTGAGCACGATCTGTTTTGCCAAATACATCTGGCTTATATTCTGGATTGGTTCTCCCAGCGAGATACGGGAAAGACGACGGTCAGCCTTATTTGTGTGGGAAAGTTTCCGGGGAGACGGAACTTTCGTGGATTAGGCGAGCTCACGGCAGACGAGCTCGCTTCCTTATTCCCGGATCGGAATTCAGTTTCAGCGACCCAGTTACAAATCGCATCGACGGCGTGGAAAGCTTATTGCTTTCCCGATCCCACCAAAATCGAAAGACTCATGCGAACAGACACCTCGTCGTTGCCTTTTCTGGCGCCGGCGTTGAATGCTCACCTGCGGCGGTTTCCTTCGACGCGGAATGGATTGGGTGCCATTGAAAACAGGGGACTTGAGATCATCCATGGCGGAGTGAAGAACTTCGTCGATGTATTTTCACAGTTCGGTCGAAGCGAGCCGGCCTATGGTCTGGGTGACGCTCAGTTTTGGGACGCCTTGCAGCGACTGACAACCGCGAAAGAACCTTTGCTAACGACTGCCGACGGCAACGGCGCGAGTGACGAATTGACGACGTCGTCGCAATTGACACCTGCGAAGGCGAGCAAAACCAGCTTCGAATTAACCAAAACCGGTGAATCAGTACTGAAAGGCGAAACCGATTTTGTGGCTCTGAACGGAATTGATCTGTGGTTGGGAGGTGTCCATCTCCATGATCCCGCTAATCTGTGGCGATGGAACGAACAGTCTAAAACGATAATCCCATAAATCCATCGCGGGATTAACGATTTAACATTTACGATTCAGTACTTATTATTAGCGTCAAATGGACCTCGAATCAGTTCGCAAATTTTGTCTGTCACTGCCTAATGTGACCGAGGATGTGCAATGGGAAAACGACCTGCTCTTTCGTATTGGTAACAAAATGTTCGCAGTCGTTGCCCTTGATCCAACTTCGGACCATTGCATGTCGTTCAAGTGCACACCCGAAACCTTTGCGGAGTTGACGGAAAGAAGTGGCATCGTCCCTGCGCCTTACGTGGCGCGTTACCACTGGGTGGCGCTGCAGCGCTTCAATGTTTTGCCGGAACTTGAATTGAAAGAACTGCTGAAAAACGCCTACCGACTAATCCTCGAAAAGCTGCCAAAGAAATTAAGAAGTGAATTAGAATTGTCTACAACGAAGAGCAGGAGCAAATTGCCGCCTACGCGCCGGCCGCGCTAATGGTTAAATTTCTGCGATTGCTGAAACCTCCGTCCAGCCTGTTCGTAATAATGGTTAACGACGCACCGTCGTTTCGCCGCGCGCCGGTTTTTGTGTATGCCGTTTCTTGAAGCTCTCAAGCTGGCTTTGTCCTCGATACTTGGCCACAAGCTACGATCATTTCTCACTTTACTAGGCGTAATCTTCGGAGTGGCAACTGTTATTGTAGTTGTATCGCTCATTGAAGGATTCAATGCTTATGTCGATGAGAAGATCGCTAATATCGGGACTAACGCTTTCTCAGTAAGTAAATTTTCGATTGACGATTTTTCGAGTGTCGAAGCGCTCAATGCTGCCCGCAGACGCAATAAGGATGTAACTCTCGAAGACGCTGCTGCGTTAGCGGCGCGCGGCGGCGCCATCCGGGATGTAGGCGCTAAAGAAGACATTGCTGCAGATGTAAAGTTTGGCGCCACCAATCTCTACCGCATCCACCTCAGCGCGACTACGCCAAACATCGCCGAGATCGAACGGATTGAGGCGCGCGAGGGTCGATACTTCACCAGGGCTGAGGAAGAAAGCCGCCGCAACGTCACTTTTATCGGAGCTGACGTGGCAGACAAACTGTTTCCCACCGCAAATCCGCTGGGTCAAACAATTCGTATCGACGGCAGGCCCTTTGTAGTCGTGGGTGTCGGCAAAGCCAAAGGTTCGGTGTTCGGGCAACCACAGGACATGTACGTTTCAATGCCGCTTTCCACTTTTCTGGCAATTTATGGTTCGCGCCGATCCATCAACCTGAGTGTGACTTCAACAAACCCTGCCACCTACCAGGATGCGGTTGAAGATGCCCGGGTAGTAATGCGAACGCGTCGTAAACTTGGAGCGAACGAGAAAGATAACTTCGGAATTATTACCCCCAGCGCTATCAATGAACTTCGAGACAAGATATTTGGCACGATTCAAGTAGCGGCCATCGGAATAACCTCGATATCGCTGGTTGTGGGCGGGATCGTAATCATGAACATCATGCTTGTTTCTGTCACCGAACGGACCAAGGAGATTGGAATCCGCAAAAGCATTGGTGCGCGCCGTAGCGACATTCTCAAGCAGTTTCTGGCCGAGTCAACTATGCTCTCGTTGATAGGCGGGAGCATCGGAATTGCAATCGCATACGGCCTGGCCAAGTTGGTAGCAACGCTCACGCCGGTGCCCACGGCGTTGCCTTTGCTGGCTGTGACGGTGGCTTTGGTAGTATCTGCAAGCGTGGGCTTGATCTCGGGAGTTTACCCGGCATGGCGTGCGGCCGGATTGGATCCGATTGAAGCTTTGCGCGCCGAATAAGCTGAAACGCAATGCGGTGTCGAGACTGTTAATCCGATGAATCTTTTTCGCACGAACATTTATGAAAACCTGCGCATGGGGCTCGACACGCTCTGGCAGCACAAGCTTCGTTCGCTGCTTACCATACTTGGAGTCGTGATTGGCACCATGACGGTAATTGTTATCGCCGCGTTTGTCTCAGGAATTGATGCGCGCGTTTCGAAGGAGATCGAATCGTTTGGCACAAACTCGGTTTATATCTATCGCTTCGATCCCGGGTTCAACTTCAATCCTACGCAGGAAGAAAGAATGCGAAAGCCGCTGAGCTATGAAGACACGCTGGCCATTGAGAGCGAGTGTCCCTCGGTGATTTATGCGGCCGCATTTATGTCACCCGTGGATTTCTTCGGTGGGCCATTTACTCAACGCGTGAATGTGCGCTACCGCGACATTGAGATGACTAACGCCGCCGTGCAGGGCGCCTCACCTTCATACTTTAAGATGGGTGTGACGAATATCGCGGAGGGTCGGTATTATACTGATGAAGAAAATGAACGACACGCAAATGTTCTGGTTATCGGCCACGATGTAGCTAACACCTTATTTCCTTTTACTCAGGCAGTCGACAAGCAGGTGACGATTAACGGTAGGGCTTACGACGTCGTTGGTGTGCTGGCAGAGCGCGACGTTTTTATCGTGGGCGCCGAAGATCCCAATAATGAAAATAAGGCTGTTTACATGCCCTACCTCACTCTGAGAAAACTATATCCTGAGGTGAACGACAATTTTGTGATGGCCCAGGCTCGTCCCGGACTGATGACCGAAGCCGTAGAGGAGATTCGCGACCTTTTGCGTCGTAGAAGAAAGGTTGCATTCGGCGCCGTGGACAATTTCGGCATTTCAACTTCCGATCAAATCATTTCGCAGTTTGGTGCGATCACCGGAGGAGTCTTCGCTCTGATGGTTGCGATCTCGAGCGTAGGCCTTTTGATTGGCGGCATCGGTGTCATGAACATCATGCTCGTTTCAGTTACGGAGCGCACGCGTGAGATTGGCGTAAGAAAAGCTATGGGGGCGAGGCGTCGCGATATTATCGTTCAGTTCCTAATCGAGGCAGCCACACTCACCGGTATGGGGGGCCTGTTGGGAATTATTGTAGGGTGCGTTATCGCGCTTCTTATCCAGATGATCATGCCTACGTATATCCCTCTCTGGGCCCCGGTCGTGGGCTTTCTCGTTTCCGTCGGATTGGGGTTGTCATTCGGATTATGGCCGGCGTGGAAGGCAGCACGTCTGAATCCTATCGAAGCGCTCCGTTATGAGTAATTACAGCCCTGCCCGAAAGTCCTCCGGTTGGTAGGGCTCCGGCTGTGCCGCCGGATGTGCGGCCAGCCGAACCTAACGTGCGCCAAGGACTGTAGGGCGAAGCTAATAACTTCCATGGATAGGTAGAGTGCCTGGTTCGTGTGATGATCCTTGGGCTTTCGCTTCGCCACACCCCAGGGGCTTTATGCTGTCACCTGCTCCGCAGGTTTATCCGGTAATTGACGTTGGAAATCAGCCTCCATACGCCTCAAACGGGCTTACCTAACGATTCTGCCTGGCAAAAAAGACAACTAAGGACCGCTCCCGCGAGTCAAAAGGTTGCTGCCCTTTTTGAGGGGGCCTATTCCCGTCAGCTTGGAGGTTCTATGAGGTCCAAGTTTCCTGTCCCGATTTTCCTTCTTTCACTGGTCCTTTCCCTTGTTCTGGCCGAAATCGCGTATGCCGGTCCTGACACTGACACGCTCGCGCGTCAGGCAGTCTCGGAAAAGGACACCGAATCCGCGGAGGCTATTTCTAAATTGCGTGCGACAGGTCCCGCAGGACTGAACCTGCTTTTTCAGGTTCACGCAGAACAGATTAATACGCAGGTTTCAAATCCTTTACAGCTCACGACCCCTGAGTGGCGACGGCTAAGTATTGCTCTTGATGCTGTGAGTCAACAGAAGGACAGCTACCTTTCGCGACTGTACTGGTACACAAATTTTGATCAAGCGAAGGCAGCCGCGCGTGCCGAGCGTAAGCCTATTCTGTCACTACGATTGCTGGGCAAGCTGAACGAAGAATTCAGTTGTGCAAACAGCCGGTTCTTCCGCACCACTCTGTACTCGAATGCGGAAATGGCGAATGTGCTTCGAGAGAGGTTCATACTTCATTGGCAGTCTGTGCGGCCGGCGCCGCGCGTGACAATCGATTTTGGCGACGGAAGAAAACTTGAGCGGACATTAACCGGAAACAGTATTCATTATGTGCTTGACGCTGAAGGACGCCCGATCGACGCGCTACCAGGACTCTATGGTTTCTGGCCATTCCTACGCGGACTCGAACACGCGGAAGCAGTCTTTAAGCAAATACAGGGATTAGATGACGCGGCCCGTCAGCTTGCACTGGATAACTACCATCGAGCGCGTATCGACGCGATCATGCAGGCCTGGGCCATTGACACGGGCAAGTACGGCGGCAAGGTTCCGGAAACCCTCCTGGCCCGCGTCCGACAGGGATCATCGGGCGCCGTGCAGGCTGCTCGAGTCGCCGTGACGAAAATGGCTGTTGAGATGAACATACTCAACGCGATACTGAGGGATGCGAATTTGCTGGGCAGGGTAACTGACGAGGCCGCGTGGAGAAAGATAGCTGCCTTGCATGCTGACGATGGGTTACTCGATGCACGAAGCAAGTCCCTAATCCGGCGGCAGAGCGAGACGCTGTTTAAAACGACTGGTTCTCCCGCCGAAGCTGAAGCGCAGTTGTCACAGATGATCGACACCTTTCAACGCTCGATTGCGCTCGATACAGTGCGTAACGAATACGTGCTGCACACAAAACTACACGGCTGGCTACTTGCGGATCTGAGTCGTAACGACGTTAACGCGCTGAACGAGAAAGTTTACGCGGAGTTGTTTTTGACGCCACGTTCAGACCCGTGGTTGGGTCTGCTCACGGGAGATTACAC
>JBHENH010000050.1:9233-19272 GCA_046262135.1 Pyrinomonadaceae bacterium | reverse complement strand
GGCTATAAACATGTCGCCCCTCTGGGGCGAAGCAAATAGTCAATACCTCTGTTGCACTTCAAACTTGAATCCACCATCTTTCATTGAAGGACTGAGGAAAGGAGCAAGTTAACGCTTATCGAAGGAGCAGTTCCTCTTTCAAACGTCCGAGCCGGTCACTACTGCTCCCGGTTCGTATTTGTTTGGTACAACAACTCAGGTCCAGGCTCAGTTCTGAACAGGTAACCAATTGGAAAAGAACCGCTACTCAGATGTTGCACTTACTTGTTGGCTTCGCGAATGAAAAATGAAAAATCAGAAATGTGATATGGAAAATCGGCTTCGCTAGCGTAAGCAGAAAAAACCGCATGCCGGTCCTACTGCTGCTCACTGAATCGCTGCACACGAAATCGCGACAGCTTGAGAGGTTTCTCTTGTCCGATACCGGCTTTCCTAGCCGCAATGTCCACCTGCTTTGCAACAGTGTCGACTCCCGGAATATCAGGCAATAACAACCCGCGGTACAAACCTGACTCATCCTCGACGATTACTCCGTAGATCGCTGGATTGAGGTCCTCATACCTTGCCGGTTCGGGAGATGACAAAACATCAACCGAGTAACGCAGATTGCCAAGTTCCTGAGGCTTAATGGGCTCGAATCGAGGATCGCGCGTGGCTGCACTGATCGCGTTTACGATCAACTCCTCAGCCAGAGTTAGTTTGACCGGTTCAATTGTTCCAATACAACCTCGCAACTCTCCATCGCGAGTTTTGATCGAAACAAAGCAAGCGGCCCGGGCAGAAAGTGTGTGGGCCATCTCGTCGGAAACTGCAAGTTGTTTGCCGGTACGCACAAAAGTCTCGATCACCCGTCGAGCCAGCGCCGGCAAATTCGAACTCTCAGGAAGTTTTCCCCCCGCGACAGCATTTGAAGAGCGATCGACTGCGGCGTTTTTCGTCGCGGGCTTCGTCGTTTGTGCATTGGTCAGTTGAGCTACCAGATAGCCCACGCCAAACGGCGCTTCGTAGTGCAGCACCTCACATGATTCGGGTAAATCCCTGATTGCGCCGAGAGCAACCAGTATTGATCTAAATCCACATTCTCCGGCTTTTCGCCGCAGGTCCTCATCAACGTCAATAATCTGCGCCGGAGAATTTTGTCGCAGTGCGTCCAGGATCTCGTCGTCAAATCGGTAGGCAGCAGGATAGTAACCGGCTGGCGCGTCGGGTTTCAGACGGTGACTCAAGTCTCCGCTGGCGATAAAGGCGACGCGTTTGCCGAGTTTATCCGCCGCCTTCCGTATACACTCACCAAAGCTCAGATGATCTTCATTGGAGAGGAAGCTATAGCCGAGCGCAACCAAATCACCGTCCCATCCATAGCGCTGAAGAAAGTAGAGTGGCACAGCGGTCCCATGGTCCAGATCATAATTCCCCAGACCGAGCACCTGGTAATCCTTCTCGGCCGCAGTTTTGGTTATTGTTTCCAACAATTCGTAGTCTAATGGAAATTTCACTCGGGCAGCGGGCGCGTGAAACTTCGCAAAGTTCCCGCAAAGATCGGGGCGTTGATAAGCAACGAAAGCGTGTGAGTCGAGCGGCGCGTGAGGAGAAACCAGTACAACTGTTTCGGCTCCATTTTCAATGATTCGTCGCGTCAATTCTGCCATCGCATCGATCGACCCCCGCACTTCGGCGATGGAATCACCGCCCACTTCCGGAACCATTATTGGCGGATGGGGAGCAATTCCCGAGAAAACTATGGAGCTTTCGTTTCCCATGGATTCCTCCAACAACACTAAGAGGCGCGAACTCTCCTGCAGTGGAAAACTGGATTAGACGCTAAGCGAGGGGCTTAACGCTAAGATCAGGACAGATTGTCAGGGAACGCGCGCATTTTAGCACACGAATTGCTCTTCATAGCAGAAGACCACTATCATGATCGAAACCCTGAAAGGAAGTTCTTATTACAATGTAGGTTGCGCGAAGGCAATGTAGAACCGCGCGCGGTTCCGCAAAGTTCGCTAGCCAAGCGTCGCGCGTGAGTTGTACGCACTAAAAATGAAAGCCCATCAGTTCGAAGTCCTGATAGTAGGAGCGGGGCCGGCGGGATCTTTCGCTGCGGAAAGGTTAGCGCGAAGCGGTGTACGCGTCGCCCTATTTGACGGGCGCCCTGAAGGATCGCCGAAAGCCTGCGGCGGCGGTGTAACAGCCAAGGCTCTCAAAGCCTGGCCGCACCTGCTCAATGCAGTCGGTAGAACCGTAGATGAACTGGAAATGTATTCGCCCTCGGGCAAGCGTCTGCACTTGAAGCTCGATGAACCTTTCGCAATCTATTCACGCGTTGCTTTTGATTCTTATTTGCGCGACCTCGCTGCGGATGCCGGCGCCAAAGTCTTTTTTGAAAAGGTCAGCCTCGCACGTATCAAGCGCACTGAGACCGGTTGGCGGCTGCGCGGGACGAACGGTCATGAATGGTCTGGAACAATGTTGGTGGCGGCGGACGGGGCCAATAGCGCGATAGCAAAAAAACTCGCTGGACCGCTTGACGCTTCTGATATGGAGGTTGCTTTTGGTTATCGAGCACCGCTGGCGCGCGATGGCAATGCCCCTACCATCATTGCGTTTTTGCCGCGATGGGTAGGGTACGCATGGGCCTTTCCGCGCCTGGACCACATTTCGTTTGGGATCGCCACAACTCAGGACGCGTTTGACCATGCGGCGCTGGATCGAATGTTGTGGCAATTCATGGTTGCGTATTACCGCCAACCTGCAATTCCTCGGACGAACGTTTGGCAGAATTCATTGGCCGGTGACGCCGCGATCAAAAAGGATTTGCAGGTAACTGCGGAGCGTTACGCAGCCCGGATCCCCGGTCTTGCCGATAAAACGTGGGACAAAAGACGCGCGTGCGGCGAAGCTTGGGCTTTGCTGGGAGACGCTGCCGGCTTTGCGGACCCTGTGACAGGAGAAGGAATTTATTACGCGTTGCGTTCGGCGGAACTCTTTGCCGAATCATTTGTTGAGGGTCGTCCGCACGAATATGAAAAACGCTGGCGCCAGGATTTCGGGTTGGAGCTGCGGCGCGCGTCACAAATGCGCAGAAGGTTTTACGGAAACTTCTGGGGCGCCCCGTTCACTGAAAGGATGATTGAGTTGGCGAAGGGTCACCGGGGGATTAAGAAAGTGCTTGGGGATCTTGTCGCCGGCGAACAGGGTTATGTGGGGTTAAAAAAGAAACTCGTTCGTCGAGCCCTGCGACCGTTGTGATCTGCAACCCTTTACTACCCTCCGAGATCTCGGCCCGCTCCTTATGTCAGCCCATGTCCCAGACCGCAACGACCGATTCGCAAAAGGCAGAGGCGCAAAGGAGAGTCGCAAAGACAGAGCTCAAGGCGCCAGGCGACTGATGGTCCATGTACCGTCCGGCTGGCGCTCATACAGGATGCGATCGTGCAGCCGGCCTGGGCGGTTCTGCCAGAATTCAATGCGCTCCGGTATCAATCTATAGCCACCCCAATTCGCCGGACGTTTCACCGGGCGGTCCCGATAACGTTCGTCTAACTCGGAATACTGTTTCTCCAAAACCTCGCGGCTTCTAATGATCTCACTCTGCGGTGAGGCGATCGCGCCAATCTGGCTTTCTCGGGGACGCGTGGCGAAATATTCATCGGACTCAGCGGAGGAAATTCGCTCCACCTCACCCTCAACACGGACCTGACGATCCAACTGCACCCAATAGAAAACCAGCGCTGCGCGTGGGTTTTCCTCGAGTTCTTTCGCTTTCTTGCTGGAATAGTTTGTGTAAAAAACAAAGCCGCTATTATCGACCTGTTTCAACAAAACCATACGCGCCGACGGCTTGCCGTCGCTGGTTGCAGTTGCCAGTGTCATTGCATCCGGAAGGCGAGACCCACACCCGAATGCGTCGGCGAACCACGCCCGAAAAAGTTCTATAGGATTAGCATCGACCGTCTTTTCGTCGAGTTGTGTAGGGAAATTGTCAGTGGCAATGTCGCTCATGATACTTCGGCAATTTTGGTGTAAGCCGCCAGCCGGCTGCGAAGTTCGTCAGGGACTGCGACGGTTTCAAATGTATCGCGTCGAACTGAAGCCAGCACGAAATGAGCGGTCGCTATTAGTAGGTCCGCACCTTTACGTCTCACTTCAAAATCAAGCCTCATCGATTTATTCCCGAACCGTCCTACGTAAACGGAAACTTCGAGCAGATCGTCTAACTGGGCCGCGTGATGGAAGTCGCATTCAAGGTGAACGCGAGGCAACCAGACATCCAATTCGTCAAACATCACGCTATAGGGTAGACCAACTGTCCGAAACAATTCCGTCTCCGCAAATTCAAAGAAACGAATGTAAGCGCCGTAGAAAATTATTCGCGCAGCATCGACGTCGCCCCAACGCACCCGCTCTTCGATAGTGTATTTCCTGGGTTCTGGCATCTTCCGAGCCCCACCTGTTCGCTACCGAGGTCAGGGAACCTCTCGTAGAGGACTGTGCTGTTATGCGGAGCGATCTCATTAGCACCGTGGCTTCAGCCCGGTGATTAATTAGGCACTGCGGCACTCGCCAACCGTTTCAACGGTTTTTGTTAAGGTACAAAGGGAAACCGTTCAAACGGTTCGGGAATAATCCTCGAACCGTAACCACCGGGCTGAAGCCACGGTGCTAATGAGATCGCTCCGCGTAAACAGCGAGACCGCTCCGCATACAGCAAAGTCTTCTAAGGACCTTCAGGCAATCTGCCGCTCGCGTTGGATATCGCATGCTTACGCACTAGCGTGGGCTCTGATTGAGCCTATGTCTCTTGCGGGTACCTAAGACCAACGGAATTCAGCGAACACGGCTGGTGCGCCGCTTGAGAAAATCGATTAAGACGAATTGCGAAAGGTTTCCCGGGTTTGCGAAGTAGGCTTTGCCGTTAGTCATCGCAGACATTTGCTTTACGAATTCGACGAGGTAAAAGTCGCTGGCCAGCATGAACGTGTTGATCATAATCCCGGCCTTACGACAGGCCTGGACCTCTTTGAAGGTGGCGTCCATGACGAATGGATCGCCGCCCATAGAGTTTTTGTAGAGCCTGCGAGTCGAGGTATTGTTTCCGAATTTCGTTTCAGCGGTCCGGTTCGGCTGTGAGCGGGCGTAAGTCGGGAATGGCTGCCCCACGCCTTCAACAAAGCAGGCCGTCGGCTTGCCGTCAGTAACCATCACGATCTGCTTCATTTCCTTGCGCTGCGCCTGCAACACGCGGCGCGCAAGTCTCAGCCCCTCGGCAGTGTTGGTGTGATATGGGCCGACCTGGGTTGTAGCAAGCTTTGCCAACGGTAATTCTTCAGCGGAGTCATGGAACAGCACAATCTTCAGTGAGTCGCCCGGATACTGCGTACGAATCAAATGAGACAGGGCGAGCGCCACTTTCTTTGCCGGAGTGAAGCGATCTTCGCCGTAGAGAATCATCGAATGGGAGCAATCGAGCATGACGACTGTCGCGCATGACGATTGATAGTCACACTGATGAACGTGCAAATCGCTGTACTCGAGATTGAGAGGCACTGTGAGACCCTCGCGCTGGATGGCCGACAGCAGAGTAGTATTCACATCAAGATTGATGGTGTCGCCAAACTCGTAAGGCTTGCTGGCTGCCGCTGCCTCTACACCAGTGGAGAGGTAGGAAGTATCGTGGCGCCCCATCGCACTCTTACCGAGGCTGCCCAATAAGTTTCTCAGTGTCTTATAGCCGAGAAAATCGAGGCCCTTCTCCGTAACCTCAAATTTGACATTCCGCGGGAAAGGCTCGGAGACTTCGGGGGTACCTTGACCGCCGCGGCTGTGCTGCCGCTCGGGTTGCCGCTGCTCTTTGAGCGATAAGTAACCCTCTTCAACCAGGCGCTCAATCAGTTGATTGAGCATCTCTTCAAGCATCGACCCTTTAAACTTACCGTCGTTATCAGCGAGCATCTCCTGAATCTGGTGCTCATTCAGAAGGCCTTGGTCCATGAGCGCCTGGAGCAAGGCGCGCCGCAATGCATCCAGCGACGTGTCCAGCGGATTTCTCTGTCGCGTCCAGTAGTAATCATCGTCATACCCGGAATCCAGGAGGGAGTCAGACAAACTCTCCATCAGGTCTCCCAGGTTGAGAGACGAGACGTCCAGGCCTTTGAATTTTGAATAGCGAATGAACTTCATGATCTATTAGCCGCGGATTAACGAGGATATTCGCGGATATGAAAAATCACATTTTCGGCTGTGCGCTTTTGGGAACTGTTGCTTCTCCACACTTGTCTTTCTCAAGTAACGCTTCAATCAAGCTTGGGACGGCCTGCTTGCTTCCGAGAATTATCGAAGGCCATCCGTTTAAACTCAGGGTTCAGACCAAAATTGAACAAGATTCCAACTTCAATCTCTGTCGCGCGAAGATAATTAAGGATCTGTGCTTCGTGAGCCGCATTAAGTGCCCGACCCGCTTTAAGCTCTAATAGGACACTCTGGTCAACCAGCATATCAGCAGTAAAGTCACCAATTCTCTGCCCTCGAAACCAGACCGGCACCTCAATCTGTCTCAGGACCGTCAATCCTTTCGATAAGAGAGCCACTTCAAATGCGCTCTCATATACGGACTCGATAAATCCGTGTCCCAACTCGTTGTAAACCTCATAGAAAATTCCAATAATTTTCTGCGTCAAGTCCCGGTGTTTGAGACCGCTATTCTCCTTCACTCTGAAAGCCTCCAAGCGGCATTTCCCGAGCGGTGTTTTACTTCATAAGGGCTGTTATGCTGATTCGCGTGTATCCGCGTTAATCCGCGGCAATTCTCCTAGCTATATTTACTTGTTTCAGTTAAGTCGTCGTAGATCATTCCGCGGCGGTCTTTCTTTGCTTTTGTTACCGCTGTATAGCCGCCTTCTTCATTGCGGCTGATTTTGTTTTCGGCATATAAACCTTCGAGCACAAACTCGCACGCGGCTACCACACGCGCGGCATCAGTCTTTTTGAAATCGAAGGGGATTAGCGATGCGTCAATCAATTCCGGGACCGCCTCAAGCAGCCTCGCGCATTCCTTCGCTGAGGCTGTGTCCGCTAATCTCAAATTGTTTCCCTGATCAAACCATTGCACCGTTTGAGCAAAGTCAATACCCACAAAGTACCCTTCAAACACTTCTCCGGCAGCCCGTTTTATCAAGTCTTTCGCAATACGGTTTGCGCCAATCTGTTCCCCTTCATATTCGAGTTCCATCTTTCCGGTCATTGAAGGAATGGCTGCGTAGATGTCCGAGATGCGCGGCACGATCTGTTCTTCACCAGTAAGAAGAGCCCGCCGTTCGGCGTTAGAGATCACAGATTCGATGACCGTGATAGGCATACGTTGTGAAACGCCAGAATGCTTGTCGACACGGCTATCGTCGCGCGCCTCAAACGCGATCTGTTCGATCGTCTCACGAATAAAGTCGGGAATGTGCAACTGCGAGTCGGCCGCTTCACTGTCGATTCCGCGGCGGCTGACCCACGCTTCCTGACGCGTGATAGCTACCGCCGTCTGCAGCTCGGCGGGATAGTGCGTCGTGATCTCGGTGCCGATACGATCCTTAAGTGGCGTGATGATCTTTCCGCGAGCCGTATAATCTTCAGGGTTTGCAGAAAAGACAAGCATGACATCAAGGGGCAGCCGGACGGGATACCCCTTAATCTGTACGTCACCTTCCTGCATGATGTTGAAGAGACCGACCTGAATTTTTCCGGCGAGATCCGGCAGTTCATTTATTGCGAAGATGCCGCGATTAGCGCGAGGCAGCAACCCGTAGTGAATAGTTAACTCATCGCTAAGCAGGTGGCCGCCCTTTGCTGCTTTAATCGGATCAACGTCGCCGATAATGTCGGCAATAGTTACATCCGGAGTAGCAAGTTTCTCAACGAACCTGGCATCGCGATCAATCCAATCGAGATGTGTGAGGTCACCGTGAATCTCGAGAGTTTGTCGGCCGTAAGCGGAAATGGGATGAAAAGGATCATCGTTTACTTCAGAGCCGGCAATGATCGGAATGCGCTCGTTAAGTAGCCCGGTGAGCTGGCGAATGATACGGCTCTTAGCCTGACCCCGCAGACCCAGCAGGATGACATTGTGTTTGGCAAGAATCGCGTTGATGAGTTGCGGGATGACCGAGTCGTCGTAACCAACAATACCCGGAAAAAGGTTTTCACCCTGCTTAAGTTTCTCTATCAGATTTGCGCGCAGTTCATCTTTCACCGAGACGCTCGTGTAACCGGTTGCCTTTAATTCACCGAACGTTTTCGGTAGGTCAGCGTGATTAGCCGCGGCTCGTTCAAAAGAAGTTTTAGGATTGCTCATGAAAACCTATGCATGAATCAAATTCGGTTGCGGGGGAATGGGAATATCTTACGCGAGTAGTCGTTGAAACAGGTAGTGGGCAACGAAGCTACATCCTCGCTTGAGTCTCCCCTGTGCGTTCCAGGCCATTAGTCTAAGCGGAAACCCAGGTTCGCCCTGTTTTGTAGCGCATGCTGTTAGCTTGCGCGCGCCGAAATGGCATTCGACGCACGCAAACTAACAGTTTGCGTTACACACTAGCGTTTGCGTTACAAATGACGGTTGGAAGTTACCGGTCCGAACGTTGGTGTTGGTCATCCGACGGCAGTGAAAAGATCCGGGCCGGTTTTCTGAACGAGGTTGTCATCAATAAGTTTCTCAACATGTGCAAGCACGGCTCGTTCGGCCATGGCATGCGCTTTCGGAGAGACGTCGGCATACACGCGAGCAACAACTTCTTTTGGTGTAGCTGCGCCTTGCTGAATGGCTTCCAGAATTTTGTGTTCGCGATCCAGCCGGTGAGAAATGTATTCGTCAATTTTGGTGTAGGGATTCGCAATAGCCGGACCATGTCCGCCGAGGAGAATTGAGAGGTCCGGCAAGGCCCGCATGCGATTCAAGGATGCCAGATAGTCGCGCATATTTCCTTCCGGCGGATCAATCAAGACAGATCCCAGTCCGACGATATTGTCGCCTGAGATCAACGTACCCGTTCGAGGCGCATAAAAGCATAGATGGCCACGCGCGTGTCCCGGAGTATGCATCGCGCGCAGCCTGATCTCGGGATCTCCGATGAGTTTGATTTCCTCGTTGTCTTCGATAAACCGATCGACACGGATAGTATCGACCAACGCTTCCGCCGTTTCCCGATGAGCCGCGACCACAATCTGGTCTCCGAGTTGATTCCGTAGTGCGTTTACCCCGCCAATATGGTCCGGATGAACGTGTGTTAGTACTATTCGACGCGCGATTCTGCCCTCATCGATCAGTTCAGCGAGGCAGGTCGCTAGCGCCTGCTGTTCCTCCTCGTAAGTTGAACCCGGATCAATTATCAGGATCTCACGCGACGTGTAAATCAAGTAACAGTTAGTGTGCGTCGCCGGCGGTTTTGTGGGCGTCCGCACGGGATAGCAAATGTAATTCGGGCGAAATTCTATGCGCCGCACAGGCTCTCGATGGGCGTGTGGCACAGCTAAAAACCTTTGTGTCAGATTGTTCGTGAGGCCGCCTGACAACGTCTTCAACGCGTGAAGCACGGGCGGGACGGCGATCAATTCTGAACGTTGCCAGCTCGCAAATGCTGCACTGGCCGCAATCCACTCGCCGCTCTCGAGTTCGGCATCGCCTGACACATACGCTAGCTGTTTGGGTGGACACATAACGGTGAAGAACCAGGTATCGAAGCGCCGAGCACTGAAGGGCGGGGTCACCCAGCGGCCTGCAAAATTAAAATCCTCCGCATCCAGGTAGAGATCGTAATGCCGCAGCAATGCGGGCCAGCTCATGCGCCCTGTCTCCAAATCGTCGAGCAGGGAGATTCGCTGGCCTTGAGTTAGTGCATGTGCGCCGCGGGCGACGAGGACTCGCGTCTCCTCGAACAATTCCCGAGCAGAACAACTAATGGCTGCGCACGTTTCCGCCTCCGCACAATTTTTGACATCAACCTCGGCATCCGCAGAATCAAACTGTCCACCGGGAAATGCATGATATCCGCCAAGGAAT
>JBHENH010000050.1:504-9223 GCA_046262135.1 Pyrinomonadaceae bacterium | reverse complement strand
GGCGAAGGAGAATTACCGCAGCAGCATCTTTGGGAATTGAACCAGTTGAAATCTGCATTCAGCAAAAATTCATTATTACTTGAGTCGGCGGGGGCATGCCCCCTTCCTTACCCAGAGCTTCTCAAATTTGGGAGCTGCTTTCCTAATAAAAGGTCTTTCAAGTATAAAGGAAATTGCACAGCTTCGAAGTCTCGCAGGTCAGGAAGGGGGCATGCCCCCGCTCTTTCGATTTCTTAAGACGAGCGGAACCTTTCACCATCACCGGGGCCCCAGGGATTTCCGCGCATGTGGTAGCCGCCTTCTTCCCAGTACCCCGCCTGGTCCTTCTCAAGGAAGCGCACTCCCTTGACCCATTTTGCTGATTTCCACGCATACAGTTGCGGAATGATCAGACGCACGGGCCCACCATGTTCCGGAGGAATCGGCGCGCCATCGTGGGACCAGGCGAACAGCGAGTCTTCTTTCAGGAAGTATTCGATGGGAACGTTTGTCGTCCACCCGTGGTCGTAGGCCAGCGCCAGGACAAATTTCGCTTCCGGCTTTATCCCGACAACCTTCGCCAGCTCGCGGGTTGGTACACCTCCCCAGAGATTGTCCAGACGCGACCACCGAGTGACACAATGAAAGTCAGCGTAGACACGCACGGCCGGTAGTTGCATGAATTCATCGAGCGACCACTTTTGCGGGTGCTCGGCCAGGCCATCGACTTCAAACGTCCAGTTAGCTAGGTCTATCTCAGGGGTACCATGCGCATCCAGGACGGGCCACTTTCGCGTGCGCGTTTGGCCAGGCGGTATGCGGTTGGGAAGTTGTGTATTTGGACTGATGATATCGGCATCAGTGATCTCTTCCGGCTTGCGAGGATCGCCGGGCTGATATTTAGGATCCTTGAATAGACTTCCGAGGAAACTCATTGTCGTTAGTCAGTAGTGAGTGGTCAGTAGTCAGTAGTCAGGCCGTGAGTAGTTACTTGTCAGTGGATCGACCTTTCGGTGTTCGAGTTATCGAGTCACTTCACGACCCACGGACTACTGACAACGGACTACCCACCAATGCCTATTTTTTTGTCCCACGTTCCGCTAATTTCATCAACTCTTCCGGCATCCACTTGCCGATACCTTTTTGGGTTGGTTCCTCGATGCCGACTGAGCGATCGTGCCACTTATCCCGGGTACCCTCGGCCCCGCGCTCGCGTTCATAGTTCTCTGTTTGTTCGAGACTCAGCAAAATCCCGTCCGCAACTTCCTTCCAGTCCTGAAATTGGATTCCTCGTCTAACGATTGGCAATCCCGCCGACCAATCTTCTTCGGGGGCGCGCGCATCCTGCTCGGGAATAGTCAGGTTATGGAGAGATGGAAATGGCCGGCCATCAAATTCTTTAACCAGGAGTTCTTTAATCTCTTTATACGAAGCCTGGGGCCGCTCACTTCTAATTGCCTGTGCGCGGCGGAACAGGTCGGCGACACTGTGTTGTTCTTGAACCATAAGGACCGAAAGTTTCCGTTCGATTGTTTCTACCTTACACGGGCTAAGGGTGAGTCTACAACCGTCGACGATCGTCGTAATGCAAACTGTTAGTTTGCGATCGGAGCGTAGCAAGCTTCTGACGCTCTTGCCGCGAATTCACAGTTTGGCTTACCAATTGAGGACGATTGAAATCACGGCGAAATAAAGTAAACTGCTCGTGGGATGCCCGAGTCAACTCTACCAGCCAATCCAGAGCAAACTGTGGAGGAAGGGCAGACGGGTTGCCACTTCTGCAGCCGCTTAAATGATCAACGAATTTCTCTGAATGCCCTTCCCACACACCTCAAGACATTGGTGAAAGCCAACACTGATTCTACCGGAGAGCTGGTCCAGATTTGCGGCCACTGCATAGAGTTCTTCGGACGCGCCAAGGCGCAGATCGATTCGCACAACTCCATCTTTGAACATAATGATCATGTTCTGCCCACTCCTTTACGGATGAACGCTGATGAGCGGTTTACCGGGCGCGGGGTAACAATAGCTTTTCTCGATTCAGGTTTTTACGCGCACGAGGATCTGACGAAACCCGAAAACCGAATCGTCGCATACCACAGTATCTTTGCGGCAGAGAATGATCGCACATCGTTAGCAACAACGGACGTTGCCAGCTGGCACGGGATGATGACCTCAGTCGTCGCCGCAGGAAATGGTTTTTTGTCCGATGGGTTCTATCGCGGTATCGCAGCCGATTCGAAAGTGGTGTTGGTGAAGATTGGACGCACGGGACACATCCCGGATGAACAGATCGAATGCGGCCTGGAATGGGTTCTTGCGAATCGAAAGCAATACAATATTCGGATTGTCAATATTTCGGCCGGAGGAGATTTTGAACAGTCATACCTGACGAGCTCCTTATGCCAGATGGTGGAGCGCGCAGTTGGCGAAGGATTAAACGTTGTTTGTGCCGTCGGCAACGCGGGAATGGCCCAGGGCCACCCGGTACTGCCGCCCGCCTGTTCCCCTTCGGCAATTTCAGTTGGTGGACTTGATGATCAGAACTCGCTCGATCGTGCGAGACGAGGTATGTATCGCTCATCGTATGGGCCTACTGTGGATGGTTTACAAAAACCTGAGTTAATTGCGCCGGGTATCTGGGTGGCAGCGCCGATTCTTCCCTCAACGCCGACGGCGGATCAGGCGCGGCTTTGTTCGGCACTTGATGCGGCTCCCGACGATGAGCTGCGCACAACTATTGAGTCGCACGCGGGCATTGATAAAGATTTCGATGAAGCACGTGGTTTACCCATTCCTCTATTAAGACAGTTGATCACGGTCAAGCTGCGGGAAGGCAATGTGATCAATCAGCACTATAAGTATGTAGACGGCACTTCATTCGCATCACCGATTGTTGCTTCGATTGCCGCATGTATGCTTCAGGCGAACCGGGGTTTGACGCCACAGCAAGTGAAACGCATTCTGATCGAAACGGCAGAACGAGTACCGGACGTGGAGGTGGAACGTCAGGGATGGGGAGTTGTAAATCCGCGGCGGGCAGTGGAGCTCGCACTCGCGACTCGAGCGCGAGCGTGATCGGGGGTGTTAGAACGCGCTGTTTCTCTGTCTGATGCTTATCATGACCAGGTAAGAGGTCGGTTTGGAATTACCGAGCGACTTCCTACTGGGAACGCGGGCGCCCTCGCCCGCAAAGCCACATAGCGAGCAAGCCTTTCTGTAAAGAGATCTGCATCGCACCTTGCGGGCGAGGGCGCCCGCGTTCCCAGTGTAACCTTGAATAATTGTGCAGTACTTCAAACTGACCCACTACAAAATGGCTGTGAGTGGTGGACACTTGCGCGAGCCCTATGCAACAATTCCCAAAACCACACAAGACAAGCTAAGAAGTTTAGGAGAGGAGCGTTAACGTAATTATGTCTGAGCAAAAGTCTGAGAATGGGAGCGCCCCAATTGGAGGCGCTGCTGATACAACAGGAGAGAATCAAGCGTCCGAACCTACGAAAGAAGACATCTCTTATCACGCCGTCGAGAAGGACGGGGTTGTGACCGCGATCTGGGAGATGCAGGGTCGGAAGCACATCAGGACGATCGATCCGAGGTCACGCCAGGGACAAGATATACTTCGCCTCTACACCACCGAGCACCACGATGAGACGTCCGTTTCCGGAGCAAGCGAAGCGGCTACGCCCTGAATAAGTCGCAAGACCGTCAACGCAACGCACCTTTTGACAGCGTCCTGTTGTTCCCACTCACTGCTCGCCTAATCGAAATCGTCCCATTCTTTATTTCCAGGGCGCCTATACCTGGTCAAAGACCGAAGACAATGTTAGCCGCGCGCTCAGTACCGACGAGTTGAACGCAACTCGCGGGGGCCAGAATGGCGCCGCCATCTACAACGATCAATCCAACCCGGCGCAGAATAAAGCGCGGTGATTTTGATCGTCCGCACCGTCTGGTCATCAGTTACGCCTACGACATTCCGGTAAAGAGAGACACCTTCCTGGACGACCCCGTTCTGAGAGGTTGGACCGTAAGCGGAATTGTCACCTACCAAAAAGGCTTGCCGTTTTCGGTGACTGATAGTACGAGCGGCGGTTTGTTCGGCACGGCGGCAGGTACCGCCCAGTTCCTATGCGGCAGTTTCCCGGAGGCCTACACCCGGGGTTCCCTGCAGGCGCGACTGGACCATTACCTTCGGCCGGAATGCTTCAGCACGGCGCCCACGCTACCAAATAGCAGGTGCACAGGCTACGGGGTGGGGCAGCCAAATTCGCAATGCCTTCAGGTCGCCTTATCAACAAAACTGGGACATCTCGCTGAGGAAGTCGTTCACGGTCGGCGAGTCACACTCATTCCAGTTTCGCACTGACGTCTTCAATCTTTTCAACCATCCAATCTTCGGAACTCCTTCCGCAGTAAGCATCGCTACGCCAGCGACGTTTACCCAGATCACGGAGACCAGAGTGCCGGCCCGGTTCATTCAAATTGGATTGAAGTACACTCACTAACGCATTTTTGGAACTCTACATCGCCGGGCGGTTTCAAAGCCGCCCGGCTTAACTTTGCCGTATTTATTGACTGCGATATTCTTAGGTCCGTGCCTTTTGGCAATTACCGTGACACGGCTTCTTATTGGACGCCTCTATTGGGATCTCGGAAACATTACGAAGGCGGCGCCGGCGGTAGGACGAACACTCCAATTAAAGCCTGATTTCGCCGAAGCACATTTGCTGGCAGGAAACATCCTGCTGCGCGTGAACCAGCGAGAGCGTGCACTTGCCGAATATCAGGAATATCTGAACCTGTCTCCGAAAGGCGAGTTCGCGTCAGAAACTCGGGAACTGGTTTCGAAACTAAGCAAGGCCATCGCTGAAACCAGAAAATAACACCAGGGCTTTCTCAGAAGATAGCATCCAAAAGTTTGGAAATAAGAAGAGCAACTCCGGAAGACGCCACCACGCTGACCGTCATCGCTCACGAAGCAAAACGGCATTGGGGATATCCGGAGCACTGGATTAAGCACTGGCAGGAGGACCTCACAATCACTCCCGATTTTGTTACAACCAATCACGTGTACGTCGCTGAACGAGAAGGCGATCTGCTCGGTTTTTATGCTTTGATTATTCGGGACGGCAAAGCTGAGCTGGATCACTTGTGGGTAACGCCGGAACACATCGGCACCGGTGTCGGAAAGGAACTGTTCATCCACGCAATGCAGAGCGCAGCAAAAGAGAACATCTCACAAGTGGAAATCTTATCTGATCCGCATGCCGCGAATTTTTACAAAAAGATGGGTGCACACCAGATTGGTGAATCTGTATCGGAAATCGAGGGTAACTCACGCTCCCTACCTCGCCTCACGGTAAACCCAAAGACTTCGTAGTCTTAACTTGAATGCTACGCCGCGACATGTCGCAGCAAGTCTTTCGAAAGAGGCTGGATTAACGAAACGCGGCGGGCCGCTCCGGCCCAAAGCGGTGACAGGTCACTCATTCCAAACTGAGACGGCACCTGATTGCGTGCTCTCTTCAGACCGTACTGCGCGTGTCGATCTTCACGATCCAAATCTTTGTCTATATTCAATCGAGCTAATGAAAGCTTTCACCATCTCCGCGGCGATATAGTTTCCATTAAATTGATTGAGCTTGCCCAACCAGAAGGAGTAGCCGGCAAAGTCATTATCCGGCGGATCGTTTGGATTTCTCCTCATGTAAGCAAAATACTCCATCAATACAAACGCGCGGTTGAATTCCTGCTGAGTGAGAGTGGGATTTTCCGCGACCTGCCTCAGCGCGCGCGCGCGTGCCGAAGAATCATTAGTGTTCGTTGCACCATTAAATTCATTAATTGCGGCAGTTCGCTCTGCTCCACTCGGTGAGAGGCCTGCGTTTGCGAACAGGGCATCAACAAATTGGACCGGAGTTAGCGAACTCGGGTACGCATTCGTAAAAAGGGCTCGAGCAACGAACTGTGCGGTGAAAGCTTGTTTATTATTTTCCATTTGCTTTTGCCAGTCACCGATTCCTACTGCAACGCCTTGCGCCACCTGTTGCGTGTCAGAGAAAAATTCATTCAACCTAACAGGCACTGGAGCTCCCGGTAGATTGCCATAGGCCGCCTTATGCATTTTGTAGACGAGATAACCGGTCTCACGAAACTCGATTGATAGGAAAAAGGCAGCGGACACATTAATTCGCCTGACCTCAATGCAGGAGGCGTTGTTGCCGCAGGAAGTGATTTGATTGGTCCAATATGCAAGTCCCCCCGCGTCAGGTTCCCGGCTGAGGAAATCCAGATAGTGCTGCCGCACGAAGAATTGCGGGTCATCAGATTTGTTTGGAGGTAGCGCTCCAAACGATAGACCCGTCAAAGCCTGATTAACCGCGTCATCAGCTGACGCAAAAATAGAACCGTCAGTTAGAAAGCCGTCCTGCCGGGGATCCGGAAAAGCATCGATCTGCGGTCTCCCGCCATTCCCGCCCGTCCCGTCCGCCGGCCCGGAAGCGTCCTCAATGACATAGACGTTTCCGCGACCATCTACAGTAAGGCCGTGAAGAAAAAGATTATCGTCGATGGAAAGGCCCTGGACACACACTTCATCGCGATCAGCGCGACCGTCCGCATTGTCATCGTAAATGGCCAATAGGACCGTGTTGTTACCCACTGAATGTGAAAACACCACACCTCGTGAATTAACGGCAATATCGAGTGGCGCGTCATTTGAGAAGTTGTAGGAGTAATAGGGTGTCGAAACGAGAGTGTCGGGCATTCCGTCGTTGTCTGTATCACGTATGATGCGGAGTTCATCGGAATGGAAATCGGCAACCAACAGATCGTTGTTTGGCAGCAGAGCCAGCGCGTTGGCGTTGTAGATGCGATTGTCGCCCACCCGAACGAGTTCACGCGAACGCGACCTGTCGAAACCTCCGGTCGCGGGATCCCGCACCAATAGGACGATACCCGGGCTGGCTTCGTTGTTGGGATCACCGGGATCTGAAGAGTTGAAATACCCGCTCGACGAAACAATTACAAACTCTCGACCCGCTTTTGATCTGCCCGTTACAACCGCCGCCGCTGAGGGTAGACCGAAATCCGTCCGTAAATTGTATGTGCTCGAAGAATCGATTGTATAATCGCCGTTAGTATCGAGCGCGACGGCCAAAACACCGACCAGGGTACCGTTGAGCGTCGCTGAATAAACCCCATATCTCGATCCCGATTGGCCCACGGCAATGTCAAATGAACCGCCTGCGGAATCAAAAGTAGTTCTCTCATCCGCTATCAGATCTCCATTGCGATCGACGAACTGTTCATGAGTACCCACCGGCGAACTCAGGCTGAGTTGTGAGATATGTAAGATCTGAGTTAGTGGTGTTCCGGGTGCAATTGACGACGTAGCCGGTATGTTCAGGCGTGTTGAAGCGTGGGCCACTGAACGAGACAACGATGGCCCGTCAGCGGCTCTTAAAGTAGAGGCAGACCGCGCTTCATCCATTCCTTTCCCGCGTGCCGGAACATAACCATTTATTCTATCCGGGCCGCCCGGAGGCGCCTGCCGGGACGAGAGTGCACGCCGGAGGTCCGGTCGTAGATCCGGATTTATCGTCTGGCCGCTAACGCTCTCTGCGAGCGGAACTACCACCAGCATTAACATCAGGAGAGCGCCAAGAAAATCCGAAATCGAAATGAGTTGACCGAACAATTTCACTTTCATCTGAATACCCCTTTTTTGAATACCCCTTTTCCGCTCCTTACTTCCGCAGTCTCTTTTCATCCCGGTCCATCTTTTGTCGTACGTTCTTTGCCAGATGTTCGGCTGTACTCTTGTTGCCATTAAGCGAATCTACTTTGTAAGAGGCCACTGCGTATGAGACGACCCCGGTTCGGAGATTAACCATTTGAATACTCGCTTCTGACTCGGGAAGGCCGGTGCCAAAAATTATCTTTGCCCAGCCGGCCTTTTGCGATTGCGCGAATCCGTTGATTTCAAAATCTGCCTGCGCTCTATCGGCGACAACGATCAGGTTGACACGTTTCTTTTGGAAAGCCGCGACGAGATTATTTTCAAAACCCGGCAAACCGTAGATATCCGCCACATACACTCGGGATCCTTCCGGAATGTAAGTGGGATCAGTCACCCTTCTCACTACGGCTTGATTAGTCGATAGGGAAGCGTTGATGGTGCGCATACGATCCTGCGCTGCTGACGTGGAAACGAATGCCGCTAATGCGAGCAATACGAAAATTTGCCTTACGGACGATGGAGCTGTCATACCATTCTCCTTATTAAGGAATTAACTGGTAGCGCTTCTGGTCGCTACCAGAAAGCGGGAGGGTCGGGCCCACGGGCATTCACCCCCTCTCCGCAGAACAGAGGATTCGCAATACTGCTACCACCTCTTAACGGGGATCCTTTTGCCTCTGCACTGACCGCTCACCTTCCGATCGCGGAGGATCCGAACGCTGCGGGGCGGGCTCTGAACGCTGTGGGGGCGGCTCTGAACGTTGGGGAGGTGGCTCCGAACGCTCGGGTGCAGGCTCTGAACGCTCGGGCGGCGGATCATTGCGCGCCGGAGGCTCATACCGCTGTGGTGGGGGATCATTGCGCGCTGGCGGTTCAGACCGCTGCGGTGGGGGATCATTGCGCGCTGGCGGTTCAGACCGCTGCGGCCGATCTTCGTTTCGCTCACGACGTTCCGGCCTCTCCACACGCGCCGGCTCTGCCGGTGACTGAGTC
>JBHENH010000050.1:0-494 GCA_046262135.1 Pyrinomonadaceae bacterium | reverse complement strand
CTCAGGTCCATCGTGCCTGGCTGGCCGATCGCTCGGAGAGTCGCCGTCATCTGCGGAAGGTCTCGCGGGCACGCGAGCGGGCCGTCCCGCTTCATTGACTTCTGGTCGTGCTGGAACGTCGTCCGTCGAACGAGTTCGAGCAGGTCTGGCCGGCCGTCCAGTAGTCTCCGGCACGTCTGGTATTCGCTGGACATCTCGTCCCGCATCCGTGCGCGGATCAATACCGGGATCAGGTGCCCGGGTCGGACGTGACGGCCGCGCAACTACCCCGGTCGGGCGCATATCAACCGATCCGCCGGCGCCTGACGTCGGCGTTGGAAACTCCTGACGCGGCTCTCGTCCATTAAGTACTCGTGCCCGTCTCAACTCGTTGTCGAGGGCAACGCCGGGACTCCGTTCCGCCGCGCCGGTAGGCCTATCCGAAACTTCTCGTCCGGCAAGAGGTCTTGGAGGACGCGCTACTAAAACGCCCGGTGTTCGGTCGCCTGCGATGG
>JBHENH010000049.1:1373-19352 GCA_046262135.1 Pyrinomonadaceae bacterium | reverse complement strand
ACATCCTGCCATTGCTGCACAAGTTTAGCGCCTGCTCCTTTGATTAAGTAATTCGTGCCAAAGGAGTTTCGCGAGGTTATATTGCCGGGCACGGCGAAGACTTCCCTGTTTTGTTCGATGGCCAATCGCGCGGTTATCAATGAACCTGAATTTTCCGCAGCCTCAACGACAATAACTCCCAGGCTCAAGCCGCTAATGATGCGATTGCGGTAAGGAAAGTTTTCCGAGACCGGTGGTGTTGCCAGCGGAAACTGCGTAACCAGCGCACCGCCTCCGTTCAGCACTTCGGTTGCAAGCTTTTTATGATCGCGCGGATAAACCTTATCAATGCCAGTTCCCAAGACAGCTATCGTTCGACCGCCGCCCTCCAGGGCACCGCGGTGAGCTGCGGCATCAATTCCTCTGGCAAAACCGGAGACGATCGTTACGCCGCGTTGGGCCAGGTCCCGCGCCAACATTGACGCTGCATTCTGGCCATATGTCGAGCACTTTCGCGATCCGACAATTGCTACGCACGGTTGGTCCAAGCATTCGGACCAGGCGCCCTTCACGTAAAGAGCGACAGGCGGATCATATATCTCGCGTAACAACGACGGGTAAACGCCATCGTCGAGAATCAAAATCTCGGCACCAATGCTTTGGACTTTTTCAATCTCGGCCTCCGCCTTATCGTGGACGTCACGGGCAATGATGCTGTCTACCGCCTCCGGCAGAAGACGAACCTTTTCCAGTTCGGCACGGGTGGCGTTGTAAACCGCTGCTGCAGAGCCGAAACGTTCGAGGAGTTTGGCAGCGGCGCGAGGCCCGATGCCGGGGGTCATGTTCAGGGCTACCCAATCACGCATAAGCAAGCAAGTATGAAGGCGGAAGGATGAAGGATGAGTGTCTTCTTTTCCTCTTCGTTAAGCCCTCAGCCTTCAAGCATAAGCCAGTATGAAAACCGAAGGATCAAAGATGAGGGTTCTCACTCTTCGTTCATCCTTCCGCCTTCATCCCTCATCCTTTCATGTGGCGTAAGCAAGTATGAAGGAGGAAGGATGAGCGTCTTCTTTTCCTCTCCGTTAACCCCTCAGCCTTCAAGCATAAGCGAGTATAAAACCGAAGGATCAAAGACGAGGGTTCTCACTCTTCGTTCATCCTTCCGCCTTCATCCCTCATCCTTTCATGTGGCGGAGGCGTGTAGGAATCGAACCTACCTGAGCCTGCTCTCACAGTCTCACTAACGGTTTTGAAGACCGCGCCGTTCACCAGAACAGATTCGCCTCCCCGGTACAAAATTAGCTTCTCCCCTTCAATTGAATTACGAAACAGGTTCTCGTTACAGTGCACACTCGCGGCTTCTTTCAATCATTAACCTGGTCTCAAATGGATGGTGAGCATTGCGAAAAACGGTTTTGCCGTCGCGGAGCGAAACCCTACGCGCCAAACTGCGCGGCTGTCAAGCAGGGCTCCACTGAATCGATGTCCAGAAAGATGCCAATTTTTAGCGTGTTAGCGGGGGCTAAACTTGACGAAAAGCCATCCTCACGGTTAACATGACTTTTCCGAACGAACGTTCGAACGATAATCATAAAGCCCAGCAAATTGGGTTTTAGTTCGCGCGAGAGTGGCACAGGCGCACGCTCGAGAGGTGTGGATGATAAATTTTCAAACGTCCCCGGATGAGTACAAGCATTGGAAACTGAATATCGAAGGTCCGGTGGCGACGCTGACCATGGACGTCCAGGAAGACATCACTCTTGCTGAAGGCTATAAGCTCAAGCTCAACTCCTATGATCTCGGCGTGGACATCGAACTTGCTGACGCGGTGCAGCGGCTGCGGTTCGAGCATCCGGAAGTGAAGGCCGTCGTACTGACCAGTCTCAAACCTCGAATATTTTGTGCGGGCGCGAACATCTACATGCTGGGCACTTCTTCGCACGCTTTCAAAGTTAACTTCTGCAAGTTTACGAATGAAACCCGTTGTGCCATCGAAGACGACTCGCATCATTCGGGCCGACGCTACATTGCAGCGCTCAATGGGACGGCTTCTGGCGGTGGATACGAGCTGGCGATCGCGTGTGACGAAATTTATCTTGTTGACGATGGTAACTCCGCTATTTCCCTTCCCGAAGTCCCCTTGCTGGGTGTGCTACCTGGGACTGGTGGTCTAACTCGCCTTGTCGATAAAAGAAAAGTTCGCCGTGACCGTGCGGATGTCTTTTCCACCCTCGCGGAAGGCTTGAAGGGGAAACGCGCAAAGGAATGGGGACTCGTTGATGATTATTTTCCCACCAGCAGATTTCAGGACTCCATCAATGCGCGGGTACGCGATATTTCAAATGGAGTGGCGGCTGGTTCACATGGCAGCGCGTCTGCTAACAATGCGAGTAGCGGCATACGACTTAATAGCCTTCAACGGGAGCCGAAGCCTGCTGGAGTTGAATACACGTACGTAAACCTAATCTTGAATCGCGAGCAGCGATATGCCGATCTGACAGTGCGCGGTCCCGAAGCCGATCAGCCGCAGTCGTCAGAGGAAATTCAGAAGCTGGGTGATTCCTACTGGCCACTGCAGGCCTATCGCGAACTCGACGACGCACTCCTTCATCTGCGTGTCAACGAACCGGAGATTGGATTGGTTTGCATTCGCACGCAGGGCAGCATTGAGAATGTGCTCGGGATAGACACGACCCTCGCTACGAACAAGGACCACTGGCTGGTTCGGGAAATCTTACTTCACATGGCGCGAGTACTACGCCGGATGGATCTTACGGCAAAGAGCTTTTTCGCCATAGTCGAACCGGGAAGTTGTTTTGCAGGCAACCTGTTCGAACTTCTGCTGGCTTCAGATCGCAGCTACATGCTTAACGATCCCGGAGCAGAGACTTCCGTAATAGTTTCGCAATTGAACGCCGGAACATTTCCGATGAGTAACGGTCTTAGCCGCTTGCAGTCACGCTTCCTTTCAGATCCTGAGAAAGTGAACGAAATCTTAAGCCAGAAAGCACGATTCACGGCGGAGGAGGCGGAAGAAGCTGGGTTAATAACCTTCGTGCCCGACGAACTTGATTGGGAAGACGAGGTTCGCGTGGCCATAGAAGAAAGGACATCGCTGTCGCCCGATGCGCTTACTGGAATGGAGGCATCGCTGCGCTTCGCCGGTCCGGAAACGATTGACACAAAGATCTACGGCCGGCTGACTGCCTGGCAAAACTGGATATTCCAACGGCCTAATGCCGTCGGGCCGCAGGGTGCCCTAACTAATTACGGCAAGCCCACGCAGGCGCAATTTGACTTCAAAAGGACCTAACGCAGTTTTGAGTTTTCAGTTTTGGGCTCTCAATCCTACAGAGATTTACTAGTCTGGCAAAAGGGCATTGCGCTATGCACTCAAGTCTACAAACTTTGCGAAGGGTTTCCGAGAAGTGAACTGTATGGCTTAAGTGATCAAATGAACCGAGCAGCAGTCTCAGTCCCCTCTAACATTGCGGAAGGACAAGCACGACAACATTTGGGAGAATTCCTTCGTTTTATTTCGGTGGCCAACGCCTCTGTGGCCGAGTTAGACACGCAACGAATTATTGCCGCGAACCTGAATCTTATTTCCGGGCAGAGTAGCGACTCGCTGGACAGAGACATTACTGAGATCCGTAAGATGCTCTACGCGTTAAGGGCGAAGCTTAAGGCTTCCAAACGTGAAAACTAAAAACCAAAAACTGAAAACCTTCTTACTATGAATTTATACGATCGAATTCCCAACAACGTTAATCTTGCGGAAGATAAGAAACTTCAGCGAGCACTGGAAAAGTGGTTACCAAACTATCTGGAATGGTGGCAGGAAATGGGTCCGGATGGCTTTCAACAAAAAGACGTTTACCTGCGAACCGCGATCAGCGTCGAACCTGACGGATGGGCTAACTTCGATTTCGTGAAAATGCCCGACTATCGCTGGGGGATTTTTTTGAAGCCTGCCCAGCCCGACGCGAAGATTGGCTTTGGAGACAACTACGCCCAGCCGGCATATCAAGAAGTGCCGGGCGAATTTCGCAACTCCTTACGGCGAATAATCGTCACTCAGGGTGACACCGAACCTGCGTCGGTCGAGCAACAGAGACAACTCGGCAAAACCTGCCCATCGCTTTACGACCTGCGGAATCTGTTTCAAGTAAACGTCGAGGAGGGCCGTCACCTCTGGGCCATGGTTTATTTGCTACAACGGTATTTCGGCCGCGACGGTCGTGACGAAGCTGATGCGCTACTCGAACGAAGAAGCGGGAATCCTGATAAGCCGCGAATCCTGGAAGCGTTTAACCAACCCTGCGATGATTGGCTCAACTTTTTCTGTTTCACGATGTTTACGGACCGTGATGGTAAATACCAGCTTTCGGCCCTGGCTGAGTCGGGTTTCGAACCACTGGCGCGCACCTGCCAATTTATGCTTACGGAAGAAGCTCATCACATGTTTGTAGGTGACACAGGCTTGAATCGCGTCGTTAAGCGGACCGCGCAGTTGATGAAGCAAGGCGATGTGCGCGAGCTGAATGGTATTCCATTGGACATCATTCAAAAGCACATCAATTTCTGGTTCAGTTACTCGCTTGATCTTTTCGGCGGCGAAATCAGTTCAAACTCCGCCGACTTCTTCGCCGCGGGCCTTAAGGGTCGTTACAAAGAACAGGAACAGTATCAGGATCATGTTATCGCGGAGCCGAACTTCACGATGAAGGTCGTAGAGGACGGACAAATCAAGGATCGCGAAGTGCCTTTACGGAATGCGTTGAATGAAGTACTGCGCGAGGAGTATGTAAAAGACTGCGAAAAGGGCTTGGCGCGATGGAACAAAACGTTGGCCGACGAAGGGTTCAGCGAACGACTATTTTTGCCCAACAGCCGTTTTCATCGTCATGTTGGCGAATACGCCACACATCGCTTCGACATCGAAGGAAACCTGATCACGCCCGATGAATTCGAGCGGCGCAAGTCGGAATGGCTTCCTGGTTTGGAAGACCGCGAATATGTTCGTAGCCTAATGCAGCCTGTGACTGAAGTAGGGCAGATTGCAAATTGGATCGCGCCCCCGGCAACAGGAATCAAGGGCAAGGCCTTTGAATTTGAGTACGTCAGGTTATGAATTGGGCTTTCGTCCTGGGCCTGGGTCTTTAGACTTCCTCTTTGATTTCTGCGAATGCTGTGAGGGCTAATTTAGGAGCCAGGAGTAACCCCAAAGATCAAAGACCTAAGACCGAAGACCAAAGCACAAATCTTTTATGCAAGATTTCACCAAGTACGACCAGAAGCTGGAATTCATTCTGCGCAATGCTGCCCGCATTTTTGCCGAAAAGAATTATCACTCCACGACAATGCGCGACATTTCACGCGCGACAAATGTCAGCCTTGCCGGGCTCTATCATTATTGTAAGTCGAAGGAAGAACTACTTTTCCTCATTCAAGACAATTGTTTTGGACGCGTGCTCGAACGGCTGGAGGAACGTCTGCTCGGTGTCGAAGATCCATTGAGCAAGCTGCGAATCTTCATTGAAAACCATCTCTCGTTTTTCGCAGCTAATATGGCTGAAATGAAGGTGCTCTCGCATGAAGCTGACTCCCTCGCCGGAGAACTACACACCAACGTTTCCACGAAGAAGGACAAATACACAAAGCTCGCTCGCAAGATTCTTCGCGAAATTCAGCAGGGCCAGGAGGGCAAATCGCAAGTTGATCTCACCGTGTCTACGTATGCCTTGTTCGGCATGATGAACTGGATTTACAACTGGTATGATCCGCTCGGTAAGCTGAAGGTTTCGGAGTTAGTGGAAAATGTAACTCGATTGTTCCTTCATGGGTTTATTGCTGGAATGGCGGGTTCGGAACTAGACTTCACAGCAAAATCGAAGCTTGAGCCGTTAAGCGTTTGGCGTGGCCGCCTTTCCGTCGACAGTTAATGCACTAAATTTACGCGGAGACCTTGAAAATGGCAGGAGCTGAAGCGAAAGTGCACAACACAAGTTCGAAAGGTGATCTGGTTAATTATAGCGCCCGTGATGGAATTGCATTTCTCACACTAAACGACCCTCCCGCAAACACCTATACATACGAAATGATGCAGGCGCTCGACAGCAATATTCTCAGGGCGCGTATGGACGAAGCTGTGCAGGTAATTGTGCTCACCGGTCGTGGCGAAAAATTCTTCTCAGCCGGCGCCAACATCAATATGCTTGCTGACGTAACACCGACCTTCAAGTATTTCTTTTGCCTGCACGCCAACGAAACGCTATCTCGACTCGAACAGACACCCAAACTCGTAATCGCCGCTATTACCGGGCATTGCGTCGGTGGCGGCTTGGAGATTGCTATGGCCGCCGACCTTCGGATCGCACGTAAAGGCCCGGGCAAGTTGGGACTGCCGGAGGTTTCGCTTGGGGTGCTGCCTGGAACGGGCGGTACTCAGCGTCTGGTACGCATTACCGGCAAGTCGAAAGCGATCGAGTTGATGGCAACGGGCGAGTTATTCGATTTTGAACGCGGACTTGAATTGGGACTTATCAACCAGATATTTGAAGCCGACACTATTGAAGGCTTCGGTGAGCAGGTTTTGGAATATGCCGCCCGGTTTACGTTGCCGAACAAGGCATCGGGCGCAGTCGGCAGAATCAAGCGCAGTGTACAAACAGGTGCCGAGATCCCGTTCGAATCGGCCCTGGCGCTGGAGCGGGAGTTACAGCAACAACTCTTCCAATCTGAAGATGCCAAAGAAGGCCTCGATGCTTACGTCAACAAACGTAAAGCGATCTTTAAAGGTAAATAGTGAATGGTAAATAGGAAATCGTTCGGACCGCGAGTTACTCATTACTGGAAACCCCTGCGTCAACGACCTCGCTTTACTATTCACGATTTACTATTCACTTCACCGCTTATGTACGACAACATCCAAATCACCGAAGAAGCCGGTATTACGACAGTCACACTTAACCGACCGGAAAAATTGAATGCGCTCGCCGGTCACATGCGGCGTGATCTCGCTGAGGCACTCGAGACAGCTGGAAGCGATCGCACCGTTCGCGTAGTTGTAATAACTGGCGCCGGGCGCGCCTTTTGCTCCGGCGGCGACGTGGTAGCAATGGCCGACATGATTGAGCGCCGTGATGCAGATGAATTTTCTCGCTTGCTGGGTTCGGCAAGGCGCGTGGTCACGGCGATTCGACAGATGACAAAACCTGTAGTCGCTTCGATTAATGGACCGGCTGCGGGGGCCGGTTGTAATCTCGCGCTGGCTTGCGATCTGCGCGTTGCTTCGAGCGCTGCTACCTTCAGCCAGTCGTTTGTGAAAGTTGGCCTTCATCCTGATTGGGGCGGCACATATTTCCTGCCACGTTTAGTCACGCCAAACAAAGCGTGCGAAATGTTCTTCCTCGGCGATGCTATCGATGCCGACGAGGCGTACCGCCTGGGAATAATCAACTATCTCGTCACGCCCGGTGAATTGGAGGCCGAAACTCGCAAGTTGGCAGAACGGTTGCGTGATGCCCCTGCGACTGCGTTAGCTGCCGCGAAACAGGCTATCTACATGAGCCAGGCCGCCGAACTTGAAGAGATGTTACGGTATGAGACTGAAGCACAGATGCGATGCTTCGAGTCGAGGGACGGAGCGGAAGGTGTACGCGCTTACCTCGAAAGACGCCTACCGAAATTCGTGGGCCGGTGAAGTGAGAACGCACTGAAGCGGCGGGCGCCCTCGCCTCTAAAGTTCGCACGATGAGCGAGTTTGTTCTTTTACGGCCCTCTTCCGAACCTTGCCGGCGAGTGTGCCCGCGGTCCGAATAATTCACGCAAGTACCGCTATGAAGCTTGAAGATAGGATTGCACTGATAACCGGAGGAGGTCGCGGGATCGGTCGGGCTATTGCCCTGGCTTTCGCACGCGAAGGTGCGCAGGTCGTCGTAGCTGCTCGAACGCTTCATCAAGTGCAAGCGGTTGCTACAGAGATAGCGAATGAGTGTCCCACTAATGCGATTGCCGTGGCCTGCGATGTATCGAATGTTAAGAGCGTCGAAGGAGTTTTCATGGCCGTCGCGGCGACTTTCGGGCGCGGCCCCGATATTCTGGTCAATAATGCTGGCATTGCGGAGAGCGCGCCACTGTCCAAAACTGACGACGACCTCTGGCGACGACATCTTGGAGTTAACTTGAGTGGAACCTTTTACTGCACGCGCGCGGCACTACCGCAAATGATAGACCAGGGATGGGGACGCATCATAAACGTCGCCTCTATTGCCGGAAAAATTGGGGCGCCCTACATCGCCGCCTATGCCGCATCGAAACATGGTGTGCTCGGGTTGACCCGTTCAGCCGCGCTCGAAGTAGCTGCGAAGGGTATAACGGTGAATGCAATTTGTCCGGGTTATGTGGACACGGAAATGACGACGCGCGGTGTCGAAAACATAACGAAAAAGACGCGGTTGTCTGCTGACCAGGCAATGGATTCGCTCAGGAAGATGAGCCCGCAGAATCGATTAGTGGAACCTGAAGAAGTTGCCGCTCTTGCTTTACTTCTCGCTTCGGAAGACGGCCGGGGGATAAATGGACAGGCCATCAATGTCGATGGCGGTACGGTATTGTGCTGACTAAAGCAAACTGTTAGTTCGCGGTTTACGCTTGTTCAAGGTGGAGGGATACGAACGGAGTAGGCTACGCATCATCGCAAACTAACAGTTTGAGTTACGAAGAGTTCACCTTATTCAACATCTCATACACCAATCGCACCGGAAGTCCCATCACATTAAAATAGTCTCCCTGGATCTCTTCAATGAAGAGAGCGCCTTTTCCTTGCACCGCATAGGCTCCTGCCTTGTCCTGCGGTTCTCCTGTGGCGACGTACCAGTCAATCTCTTTTTTTTGCATTTTACCGAACCGTACTTTTGTCATGTCATGATCGATTAAAGGTTGAGACTTTTGACGTGCGCGAACCAAGGCAACGCCCGTCACGACTTCATGCCACCTACCGCTTAGCATCGTCAACATCCTTGCAGCATCGTCATCGTCACGCGGTTGGCCTAGTATTATTCCGTCCACTACCACGACGGTGTCGGCCCCCAACACCAGACCGTTTTGAATTTTCTTCGCTACGGCTTCGGCCTTCGTTTGTGCGAGCCGCCTTACGTAATTCACTGCATCTTCCGATGCACGTCGCGACTCATCAATGTTCGCCGGCATTTGTTCGAAGGGCCAGCCAACGGCCTCAAGTATTTGTGCGCGACGAGGACTTTTCGATGCGAGGACAAGTGTCTCTTTAAGCAAAGTCATATCATCCATGTTCGGCGCCATTCGAAAGCTGGATGTAGAAGGTTCTCAGTCTTACTATCTTTGCAGGTCTTTGCGAGTTCTTAGCGATCTTTTGCGGTTGTATTTGGTTCATTAGGCTTATTCGCACAGGCGCAAGACGGAGAGGCACCTCTGCTTGTCGCGCCAAACAATTCTCCGCTACACTCCTCGAATCATTTTTGCCGAACCTTAATAGATCGAAACTCGGTCCAAGCGCAACGCTCCCGGATCCGCCGATATGGACAAGTTCATAAAGGTTTTGCCTGCGATACTCCAGGCTTCGAGCACTTCAGAAGAAGTGGCTGAAGCCGCGTGCCTCGCTGCCTGGAAACATGCCGTAGGCGAAGGATTAAGTAGCCATGCCGTGCCTCTGCACCTGGAAAATGAAACGCTCGTGATTGCCGTTGAAGATGATATTTGGAAGCGGCAGCTTGAGCACATGCGCGCCCAGTTGCTGTTTCGGCTGAACTCTGTTTTGTGTCAGCCGCTCGTGAAGTCTCTTGAGTTGCGCATCGATCCAGCAACGTTAGTGAAAGTACGCCGTTCGCCGGAACGAAATGATGGTCCGCGGGAATACCGTAACGATGAGATACCTGCTGAGATATCCTTCGCTGCCACTGCAATCGAAGATCCGGAACTGCGGCGCGCCTTTCTCGGTGCCGCTACGAGTTGTATCAGGCGTCTGGACAAATCAGAGGTCTAAGAACCCAAAACTTCAAAATTGAACTGAAGAATTTTAGAAATGCCTATTAACGAATCAGAGGTTGAAAAGGTCGCACAACTGGCGCATATGGAGATCACGCCAGACGAGCTCAAAGTTTTTGCACCGCAAATGAGTGAAATCGTTGCGTACGTTGAACAACTTAACGCACTCGACACGACCAACATCGAGCCTGCACTTGGCGGGCTCACGCCCGAGGGCGAACGAACGGATTCCTCTCGAGCGGACGAGGTAGCTCCTTCGCTGGGCCAGGCAACGGCGCTTTCCGAGGCACCGGACCCGGCGGCAGGCCATTTCCGCGTACCGAAGGTGTTGTAAGAAACCAATCCCCAGCCAGTAATCAGCAAGGAGCGGATGCGACGCGCATCGTGTAACTTCGCCTGCCGTAAACGGGCGGGCTTCAGACAAGGCTTGTAACATTTCTTTCATGACCAATGTGAACGACATTAGAGGGTTGAGCGAGCGGATGCAAAACGGGGAAACGACTGCACGCGCCGTCGTTGAGTTTTCCGTGAAGGCTGCAGAAGGACTCAACCAATCGCTCAACGCTTTTCTGGAAATAAATCGGGTCGGGGCCTTGAAGCGAGCTGACGAACTCAAGTCTGGACCCCTTAACGCATTAGGCGGGATTCCAATAGCCATCAAAGACAACATCTGCGTTAAGGGTCTGCAGACGTCGTGCGGCTCTCGTATCCTGGGCGATTACCATCCGCCGTACAACGCCACAGTGATTGAACGGTTGCTTGCGGCCGGTGCCGTTGTGATCGGCAAGACTAATTGCGATGAGTTTGCAATGGGCTCATCAAACGAGAATTCCGCCTTCGGCCCGGTCAAAAATCCGTGGGACACATTACGGGTTCCGGGGGGATCCTCTGGAGGATCTGCGGCGGCAGTAGCGGCGGGAATCGTGCCGGTGGCCCTGGGTTCGGATACCGGAGGATCCGTGCGGCAACCTGCATCACTCTGCGGCGTCGTCGGATTAAAACCGACCTATGGACGCAACTCACGCTATGGCCTCGTGGCTTTTGCCTCTTCGTTAGACCAGGTCGGCGTTTTCGGACGCACCACGAGCGACGTAGCACGCGTTTTACAGGTCATCGCCGGACGGGATCCCAATGACGCGACAACCGCCGACGTACCCGTACCAGATTATTCGAAAGACCTTGCCGGCGACATCAACGGGGCCCGCATTGGACTTCCAAAATCTCTTTACGGGGAAGGACTGAATAGTGAAGTTCGCGCGTCAGTGATGGCGGCTGTTGACGTCTATCGAGACCTGGGCGCAGAAATCGTTGACGTTGCATTACCACATGCTCAATACAGTATTGCTGTTTACTACATCATCGCGACAGCTGAAGCGTCGTCCAACCTCGCGCGCTTCGACGGTGTACGTTATGGGTTTCGCGCCGAAGATGCTCCTGAGTTGAAACAAATGTATCGGAAAACGCGCGAGGAAGGGTTTGGACCAGAAGTTAAGCGGCGAATCATGCTCGGCACGTATGTGCTTTCCGCAGGTTATTATGAAGCTTACTACGGTAAGGCACAGCAAGTTCGATCCTTACTGAAAAAGGATTTTCGCAAGGCATTTGAAACTTGCGATGCGATCATTACGCCTACCTCACCAACACCCGCGTTCTTGATCGGAGAAAAAGTCGACAATCCACTCGCCATGTATCTGAACGATATCTACACCGTGACAGCAAATCTGGCGGGCGTGCCCGGAATCAATGTTCCGTGTGGGCTTTCATCGAACCGCTTACCGATCGGGTTTCAACTACTCGGGGCGTATTGGTCAGAACCGGTTCTCTTCAAACTCGCCCACGCGTATGAAACAGCGCAACCTTTCACCGAGCGCCCCCCGATTCATGCTTGATTGTGGTGATTGCTGCGGCGGTCCTATGGGGTGGTACTGACCTCAGGGCCTGATCTTTGTGCGGGCGCGTCCACGGCAGGCGCTTTAGAAGCTTTGTCGCGAATAAGATCGCCCGTGAAGAGCTCGACTACGTTCTTGGCTGTTCCTACTACCGGTGTGACATCGAGTCCTACGTGCAGGCTGCCTCGTAGTAGTCCCTTCTTTTTAATCGCGTAGCCGGCGAGCCCGACGGCGACGACCGAACCGATTATCGGAATGGGTTTGATGAGTCTCTTGGCAAGCTCCCAACCACCCGCCTTAACAATCTTCCGTTTAGGTCTCACCATTATTCCCCTTCACACGCCATTGCCATGGATCAACTGCGACCCGAACGGTCGCCGCACTAGAAAAGTATATGCTAGCATGCCCGCACTTCATACAAGCCACAGCCCCGACTAATTAGATGCGCGCGAAGCTTCATTTTCCGATAATTCTCCTCTTTGTTTCTATTCTAGTCTTTTCGTGCACCAGGAGCGGTGGGCCAAACACCCGCAACCTTTTAATCTACACTCCGCACGGGCAGGATCTGCTGAGCGACTTTATTGCTCGTTATAAAGCCGAGCATAAAGACGTTGACGTTCAGTTCCTTGACATGGGAGCACGCGAAATACTTGAACGTGTGCGGGCCGAGCGGAATCGTCCTCAAGCCGATCTGTGGTGGGGCGCGGCGCACACTACTTTCCAGACCGCGACCGAAGAAAATCTTCTGACTCCCTATAGACCAACGTGGGCCGATCAGATCCCAACCCGTGGTCACGACAAGGAGGATAACTGGTATGGAACCTACCAGACACCGGAAGTAATTGTTTACAACAGCGACGCTGTTAAGGCGCAAGAGGCGCCCAGAGATTGGGACGATGTGCTCGATCAGAAGTGGCGAGATAAAGTTCTGATCAGGAATCCGAACCCGTCAGATTCCATGCGCGCGATCTTTGGCGCCATGATTTGGAGGTTTTACAAAGATACCAATTCGCCGGAGCGAGGTTATGAATGGTTGCGCCGGCTCGATGCGAATGTGCATGAATACACGGCCGACGGCACACTGTTGATGCAAAAGCTTGTCCGGCGCGAGGGACTGGTAACGCTTTGGAATTTGCCCGACGTCTGGATATACAAGGATCAAAAGCAATTTCCGATTGGTTATGTGTTTCCTGCCAGTGGCACGCCGGTGATAATGGACGGCATCGCGCTTGTACGCGGCGGCCGCAATCAGGAAGAGGCAAAGCGATTCTACGAGTTCGTAACTACCCAGCAGAGCCTGGTGCTTGCTGCAAGTAAATACTATCGAATGCCGGTACGAACCGATATTGATAGGAGTCAGTTACCTTCGTGGATGAATGAACATGTTAACGAAATGCCCCTCGACTGGGACTTGCTTCGCCAGCAGAGCAGCAAATGGTTGAGGTATTGGGATACTGAGATCCGGGGCAAGAGTCAGAAGTGACTCCACGCGTTGACGCGGCAGCCACATAAACCCATCACGATGCCACTTCTTTCTCTCAAAAATCTCTCCAAACGATTCGATAAAACGCAAGCCGTTGCCGATGTCTCCTTGGATGTGGAACGCGGTGAATTTTTTGGGTTGCTTGGTCCATCCGGTTGTGGAAAAACTACGACCCTGAGAATGATTGCCGGCCTTGAAAACCCCGACTCCGGAACCATCACATTCGCGGAGCGCGATATTACAACGCTGCCCGCAGAGCGACGCGGGTTTGGAATGGTTTTTCAAAACTATGCGCTCTTCCCGCACCTGAACGTTTCGGAAAATGTAGCTTTCGGCCTGCGCGCGCGGAACAAACCAAAAGCCGAAATTCGCGATCGAGTCAAGGCCGCTTTGGAGCTTGTACAGCTTCCGGGATATGAGGTTCGCAGGGTTGATGAGCTTTCGGGGGGTCAGCAGCAGCGCGTAGCGATTGCTCGCGCCATTGCGATTGAGCCCGCGCTTCTTTTATTCGATGAGCCACTCTCCAATCTGGATGTGACCCTGCGCGAAGAAACCCGCGGCGAACTGCGCGAACTAGTGGCCCGCCTGGGATTAACGGCGGTGTACGTTACTCACGATCAGGAAGAAGCTTTTGCGCTGTGCGATCGCATCAGCGTGATGGTCGGCGGCAAGATCCTCCAAACGGGGCGGCCGCGGGACTTATATGAACATCCCGCTCAACTCTCCGTGGGGCGGTTTCTCGGACGAAACAACTTAATCCGGTGCATCCGTTTAAATTCTGGTAAATCTGAGATTGGAGAATTCAAATCCTTCGACGGCGGCCACACTATTCGCGGCCCAATTGCGGACAAGAATCTCTTTCCGCTTAACCAACCGTGCATCCTGGCGATCCGGCCCGAGCACATTGTAATCAATAACTTTCGCGACCAGGTTGAGAATGCTTTCTCTGCTATCGTTCGCGAAATTAACTTTGCCGGCGCAACCTCGAGCATTAAGCTGGATGCGAATGGTTTAATCCTGGAAGTACTCGCGTTGGAAGCCGGCAGGCTTTCAGTTGGAGACAGTTGCACCGCGGTTTTGCCGGCCAACCGGATATCACTACTTAAGAATGAATGACGATGAGCGTAACATCGAGACGCAGCGACACGCAGACACGCGGGCAATACGTGTTCGACACTTAACTTCGCAGCGGTTCCAAGCTTCCCTTTCTCCGCTCCTCTTCCTCTGGTTCATTACCGGCGTAGTCCTGCTTTACGGCGTAATCTATCCAAACATTGACGTCATCGTTGCCTCACTTCAGCGAGACGGCGTGTGGTCGCTGGCAAACTACCGCGAAATTCTTTCACAAGACATCGTGCTGGAATCCATATTCGCAAGTGTCGCAATGTCAGTGCTTACGGTGCTGTTTTGCGCGGCTATCGGTGTGCCGCTGGCGTTTCTTTTTGAGCGCTACACTTTTCCTGCGCGCCGTCTGTTTGCGACGCTCGCCGCCTTACCTTTGGTCCTTCCACCACTAGTCGGCACAGTTGCTTTCATCTTTCTGGCAGGAGAGTCGGGCATACTGGCCCGCTTGGTTCAATCGTTGTTTCACCTCCAAAGCTCACCCTGGTCGTTACGCGGCTGGTTTGCATTGTTACTGTTTCATACCTATACGATGTATCCATTCTTCTATATTTTGGCGGGCGCGGGCCTTACCCGGATTGATGCTGCCCTTGCGGAAGCGGGGAGAAGTTTGGGGGCAGGACGGTGGCAGGTTCTGACTCGGATTGTCTTGCCCCAATTGACACCCTCATTAATCGCCGCTGCATTACTGACCTTTATGACTTCGATGGCTTCTTTTAGTGCGCCACTCCTATTTGGCGGCGGAGTGAGGGTTCTTACCCTCGAGATCTACACTGCACGACAGCGAGGCGACGTGACATTGGCTTTGACGGAAACCGTGGTCCTGGCAGTAATCTCTCTCAGCGCTCTGTTCTTTTTTCAACGCTATGAAGGCACGCGAAAGTTTGCAGCAGCGGCGCTAAAGGGTACGACCAAAACACGTAGGCCCCTCGCCCGCGGCAAATCTCGCACCATTGCGATCACCGGTGCAATCCTCTTCTCTTTCTTGCTCGTTTTGCCGGTGGCAACATTGATCCTGGTAAGCTTTGCGCGCGAGGGAAGTTGGACTACGCAGACTGTGCCGCTCTCTTATACTGTCGGTAACTACACAAAGATATTCTCTGATCACCGGGCGGCTGAAGTTTTCGTTAACAGCTTATCGATGTCAGCGATCGCGGCAGCCGCTGCGCTTCTCTGGAGTTTTTGCGTGGCAGGGCTGCTGGCGCGAAAAGGTAGCCGGCATTGGAAACGTTTGCTTTCGTTTTTGATCCTGATTCCGTGGGCGTTGCCGGGTACTGTGGTTGCTGTCTCAATAGCGGAAGCATACGGAAAGCCATCCTGGCTAGCGGGTTCTTTCATCCTTGTAGGAACGTTCTGGATTCTCCCGGTAGTTTACTTCCTTCGATTCATGCCACTCGTGGTGCGCGCCGTACAGGCGAGCATGGAGCAAATTGATGAAGCCCTGGGTGAGGCCGCATCCAGTTTGGGCGCGAACTGGTGGCAAAGATTTGCACGCGTTACGCTGCCGCTGGTCTTGCCGGGAGCAATTGCCGGCACTTTGCTGGCTTTTGTAATTGCGCTGGGAGAATATGTGGCCTCAGTGCTGGTATTTGTTCCTGCGAATCGCCCAATTTCAATTGCCATCGCGTCGGAGCTTCGGGATTTCAATTTGGGGACGGCAGCTGCTTACGGTGTCGTCCTTATTGCAATTATTGGACTAACAATGCTCATTGCCGGACGACTTGAACGCCGCAGTAGTTGATCCTTAAATAAGGAGATGATCGATGATCAAAACTATCGGTTTGACTCACATCCATCTTATGGTGAAAGACATCCAACGCTCACTTGATTTTTACAAGACAGTTTTTGGATTGAAGGAAAAATTTTGGGCAGGCGATGGTCTTGTGTTCCTGAACACACCCGGTTCAAATGACATCATTACGCTACATCAATCAAGGGAAGGCGAGCCCACGGGATCAAGCGGCGGAATTCTGCATTTTGGTTTTCAACTGGAGAACAAATCCGATTTGGATAACGCGATCAATGAAGTGGTTGCCGCCGGGGGTGCTTTGAAAAAGCGAGGAGAATTCGGACCGGGGTTGCCTTTTGCGTATGTTGCGGATCCGGATGGATACGAGATTGAACTCTAGCAACAGCCAGGAATGCAGCGTTGTTCCATTTAGCTGAGAAACGACTTCAAAGAGACCACGGTAATCGAGTGAAACGTAGAAGATTCATCAGATCTGTGAATTTTCTTGTTCTCGTGGTTGCCTTCGCTGGGCCATGGCTGTCCAGCGCAGGCATTGCACGCACTCAGGAACCTTCGTCTTCCCCAAGCCCATCAGTCGATAAGGCCGAGCTTCGTCAGGCCTTGCTTGATCTCGCGAACGCATGGACGGTGATGTGCGTCGCCGCCCACCCAGACGACGAAGATGGGACCACGCTGACAGTTTTAAGACGCGAGTATGGGGTTCATACCGTCAGCGTTTTCTCCACTTACGGTGAAGGTGGACAAAACGCCGTTGGCCCGGAACTCTATGAGGAACTTGGTGTGATACGCGTGCGAGAGACAATAAATGCGTCTCGGATTCAGGGATCGGAGCCTTACTTTCTGGGCCTAAACGATTTCGGATTCTCGAAATCGGCCGAGGAAGCATTTCGCTTCTGGGGACACGACGAAGCCCTGCGCAGGCTCGTCTTGAAGATTCGCGAGTTGCGTCCCGATGTAATCATTACGAATCATGACACGACGTCCGGTCATGGACATCACCAGGCGACGGGCCGGCTCGTTCTCGAGGCTTTTGACGCAGCAGCGGATCCAAGACGCTTCCCTGAACAACTTACTTTACTAAAACCCTGGCAGACTCAAAGGTTGTTCGTGAGAATTTTCGGGAGCGGAAACTCGGACAACAAAAACACAGGGTCTGAAAAGATCGTGGCCATCGACCCAAACGAAGTGGATCCCGTGCGCGGAACATCATTCGCCGCGCAATCACTCAGCGCCCTGCAACAACACGCCACGCAGGGACCATGGCCAAAATCAGTTGAAGCGTGGTTAAAAGCGCGGCGCATTGAAACCGGAAAGCTGCCGCCGGTTCGATACCGCCTTGTGCGGGAAGCTCAGAATTCCCTACCACTGCCGGTAAACGCAACAACTTTACTGGATGGTTTAAAGCTCCCAGCACCGGCGGCCGGCATATTCGTTTCCCCGACAATTGAGAATAAGCCGTTGACAGGGTTTCTGGATCGGCCGGATCGAGTTCTTGACGAGTTACTCAAATACGGAACTCGTCCCAACGTTAGTGGTCCAGCTGATGATTCCAGCCGCCTGGACCTGTTCCAATCTCGATTCAACAAAGCGGTGGCATTAGCTGCCGGCATGATGCTGGCAGTTAGTTCGCACAATGATGGTGTTGTGCCTGGCGAGAAGACAGCCTTCTCGATCACGCTGGCGAATTCGGGCAACCGAACTGTTGAAGTAAAAAATCTTTCCTTTAACAG
>JBHENH010000049.1:0-1363 GCA_046262135.1 Pyrinomonadaceae bacterium | reverse complement strand
CAACACTGAGATTGAGACCGCTGATCTGTTGTTACCCGATACTGAAACGGTAGTCACCGTGGAAAAGACCGCTCCCGCCGGTTTAAAGCTGAGTATGCCGAAAGAAAGCCATCTTTACGACGAGGTCTCGACTGATCAGTATGTCAGGGCGGAAGCGGAACTCGTACTGGAAGGTATGAGATTTCGGATCGCGGCTACTGAGAATATAGATGTCGCGCCCGCTGTCGAAATTAAGGAAGTCTCGCCTTCGCCGTGCGTTCGTACTATTGAAACTCCAGGTCATTGCAACGTATTGAATGTGACACTGACAAATCATCAGCCGGCGCCATTTCGCGGGACGCTAACCATAGATGAGTCCGGACGACAGACAATCGGCACCCATCAGTTAACGCGCCAACTCGTATTAGGTCCCAATGAAACTCGCGTTGAGACACTTCGGGAAAACATTGCGGGCACAGCCAAACGCGTTCCTGCCAGGTGGACGAATCCAGGGTCGTTTGTCATATCAATTTACCGGTCGGATTCGAATCTCCCCATAACGCAAGAACAGGTTCCACTCGTCTTTAGTGAGGCGCGCGTCGTATCCAATTTACGCGTCGGTTATATTCCGAGCTTTGACCAGACACTCGAATTATCGCTGGCGGCTCTGGGGGTCGACGCCAAACCACTTAACGCCGCGAACGTTCAAGAAGCCGACCTTTCAAACAATGACACGATAATAATCGACAACCGTGGTTACGAAGCACATCCCGAATTGATCGCCGCGAACTCTCATTTACTGGAATTTGTTCAAGAGGGCGGCACATTGATTGTTTTTTACCACAAAGACAATGAGTGGAATCCGGATCCTGGTAAGAATCGTCCCGCACTGGCGCCTTATCCGATGACTCTCGGAGGTGAACGCATCACTAACGAGAAAGCTCCAATCCGGTTTCTTGCGCCACGCCACGCGTTGATGAACTTTCCAAATAAGATTCGGCAAGCTGATTTTGAGAACTGGATCCAGGAACGCGGCCTTTACTATCCCAGGGAATGGGACGCGCATTATGCGGCTCTCTTTTCGAGTAACGATCCGGGAGAAGAACCATTGCGTGGCGGGCTACTGGTGGCGCAATACGGAAAGGGTAATTACATCTACACCAGCATGGTATGGTACAGGCAACTTCGCGCCGGAGTGCCCGGAGCTTACCGGATGCTTGCCAATATGATTAGCTACGGACACCGGAACCATTGAATACGGGTTCCGTAAAAAGAAAAAGATTTTCCATTTCTCATTTTTCATTTGCCATTGGTGGATTCAAGTTTGAAGTGCAACAGAGGTATTGACTATTTGCTTCGCCCCAGAGGGGCGACATGTTTATAG
>JBHENH010000048.1:918-20155 GCA_046262135.1 Pyrinomonadaceae bacterium | reverse complement strand
ACGCTACTCTATCTGCTGGCCATCGGATCGCCCACCCACCCCGTCTCCCCGGCATCATGGTATGCACTCTGGCGAGATCGATACCGCTACGCCGGTCATTCCTATTTCACTACTATCGGCGTCCCGCTATTTATGCATCAGTATGCGCACGCCTGGATCGACTATCGTGATCGTCGCGAAACAAGAGGGGACCGGATTGACTATTTTGAGAACTCCATCGCGGCTACACTTGCTCATCGCGCTTTCTGCCTTACGTTGTCACACGAATTTCCGGGTTTCACTTCCAGCGTTTGGGGCATAACCGCTTCTGACAGCGCTAAAGGCTATCTCGCCTGGGGTGGTCCACCGCGGGATCCGGAAATCGATGGAACAGTAGTGCCCTCTGCTGCGGGCGGGTCATTGATGTTCACGCCGGAAATTTCAGTCGAGGCGTTGCGAGCAATGCACGATAAGTATGGGCCACGCATTTATGGTCAATACGGATTCGTGGACGCATTCAATCCGAATACAGGGTGGGTTGACACAGACGTGATCGGCATAAATGCAGGAATAGTTTTACTCAGTGCAGAAAACCTGCGGTCCGGCAACGTCTGGCGTTGGTTTATGAGAAATCCCGAGATCCCCAAAGCTATGGAAAAAATCGGGCTGGTCAGATATCAGAAGCGTGATCCGATCTCCAGGGTCCCTTTTCGAAAAGCGGCATGACTAAAACGGCTGGCAACAAACGCACAATGAACTTCCGGCACTTATTCCCGGCGTGGGACTGATTGTTATGGATGATATGGATAACTGGAAAACCAGTGCCCGGGGAAGAATCCGGTGACGGCTGCAGGACCGCTACTGCGCGTGGCGCTAAGCGATCGTTTGCCCACTGATATGAAATTCTACGGTTACCTTGGAATTGCCATCATTCTCGTTGCCGAGATCTTCCTGTTTGCCGGAAACGAATTTGCCGGTCACTGGTTCACACCGATTGTGTGGACCGGCTACATTCTTTTTGTTGATGCTCTTGTATTCAGAATTGCCCAACATTCGCTACTCACCACAGACAGATTGGAGTTGGTGATTATCGCTGTTGTCTCAATTGGGGCGTGGTGGCTTTTTGAGTTTTACAATACACCGCGATTCTGGCAGTCAAACTCCGAGCTTTGGTGGCACTATCACAACCTGACGCCTAATCTTTATCTTCGCCGCCTGGGCTACGATTGGGCCTTTGCAACGATTTTTCCGGCGATCTTCCTGACCGGGCGTCTACTAATGATTACGATGTTTGCCAATGCTACGAAGATGCGCGTGATTAAGTTTTCGATGCGGGCGCTTTATCTCCTTATTGCAGTAGGCGCATTAGGCCTCGTGATGCCACTGCTTTTCATAAGTGAATGGTTTGCACCTGCTGTCTGGTTATCATTTATTTTTTTCTTTGATCCAATTAACTATCTCCGAGGCTGGCCTTCGATAGTCGGCGACTTAAGGGCCGGCAACTCCAAACGCTTGTTCAGCCTACTCGCGAGCGGTGCAGTTTGCGGAATCCTCTGGGAGTTTTGGAATTATTGGGCCATCTCAAAATGGACCTACACCGTTCCCTATCTTGGCAACGTCAAGATTTTTGAGATGCCGGTGCTTGGTTATCTTGGGTTTCCTCCGTTTGCACTGGAGTGCTGGGTAATCTACGTGTACTTTCGTTCGCTTTTGAGAGCGGCGCCCGCTCCTGTTGAGAATGACGAGATTTGGATCTCAACCTGAATTGAAACGAAACTTAAAGGATGTGTAGTGGGTTCACGTTGAAACCGGGCCTCGTTGAATGTGAACCATTACTCTACCTGCATTGGCATCGCGTAGAATATTATCTATGGAAAACAAGTTTACCACTTTGGAACGACGCACATCCGGAACTGTCCGAATAGTTTGTTTTCTGTTTTTGGCAACCTCATTATTAATCCCGCTTCAATTCCCCGGGCTGTCAGCGGCGCAGGTGGTAACACGTCCTCGTGTACGTGACGTGGGGATCAAAGTTGGCATCCTGCCCACGGGCCCGCTTAACGCCATTACTGACGTTGCCGGCGTCATGGTCGGTCATAAAACAATTATTCGCGGGGAGGATATACGCACCGGCGTTACCGCCATACTTCCTCACAACGGAAACCTTTTTCGCGAGAAAGTTCCGGCGGCGATATTTGTTGGAAACGGTTTCGGTAAATTAATAGGTTCGACCCAGGTCTACGAGCTGGGCGAGATCGAAACTCCGATCTTACTTACTTCAACTCTCAGCGTGCCTCGCGTGGCGGACGCGTTGCTCGACTACATGCTCGCATTACCAGGGAATGAGGACGTCCAGTCGGTTAATGCAATTGTCGCCGAGACAAATGATGGCTACCTGAACGACATTCGTGGGCGTCACATTACCCGCGAAGACGTTTTCCATGCGATTAAGACGGCGAAAAGCGGGCCTCTGGAAGAAGGATCGGTTGGAGCGGGCACAGGAACTGTAGCATTTGGTTTCAAGGGAGGAATCGGCACGGCCTCGCGAAAACTTCCCAACAATCTCGCAGGCTACACGGTCGGCGTTCTCGTGCAGACAAACTTCGGTGGAGTTCTGACTATTAACGGCGCTCCGGTGGGGCAGGAATTAGGTCGATACTACCTGAAGGAGGAGCTTAGCAATACGCGTTGTGATCCAACCAATCCAGAACGGCAGAGTGCTGATCTAAAACCCTGCCATGCGAATACTGCAGATGGGTCGATCATCATTGTCATTGCCACGGACGCGCCAGTTGACGCTCGTAACCTGCGTCGCATGGCGGCCCGCGCCATGATGGGCCTTGGCCGAACCGGAGCGTCAGGAAGCAATGGTAGTGGCGACTATGCCATAGCCTTCTCGGCTGCTGCCGAGCTACGCATCCGCGGTTCGGCCGATACGGCTACCCGTAATTCGCCTCGCAACGTTAGATTTTTACCTAACGAAGCAATGTCACCTCTCTTCGTCGCAGTCATCGAGGCCACTGAAGAAGCGATTTACAATTCCCTTTTCCGCGCGACCACAACAACGGGGCGAGGTCACACCGTCGAGGCGATTCCTTTGGATCATACGCGTGACGTTCTTCGCAAGTACCACGTTTTGAAGTCAAATTAGGAGCACTGGCCCATGCGGCGGTCCTGTTATTTTGGTGTCGGCGGCGTGGCACTTGAATTCATGTGTTGACACTTCATTGATGGCTGCATAGAATTCTCCCCTACCCAAAATTGAACCAAGTCGAGGAGGGAACGCAGAGTGAAAACTACTATTCGTGTCAATCGCAAGCGACCGGAATCAATGACCAAACAGATTACGGACCAGTTGTCGGGCCTTATTGAGTCGGGAGCTATGACCGTGGGCAGTTACCTACCAAGCGAGCGCGAACTTGCCAACTCGCTCAAGGTCGCGCGGAATGTCGTGCGCGGAAGTTACGAGAATCTTGCCAAGGCGGGAAGAATCCAGAGTGAAGGTCGCAAGGGTCGTACGGTTAGGTCTGGCGGCACCAAAAAACGCGGCGGTACCACAAAGAGCGCCAAAGGGTCGGCCACATCCCGAGCGCGAAAGAAATAGGTACAACTGCTGGCGTCAGATAAGTTCCCCTATTCCCCCCGTCACACCACGACACAGAATTGATTAGTTGAGAACTGCCGTTTCCTCTCCCAGCGCCAGGATCTCGCTGCGTATTGCTTTGCGTTCCGCCAGCAATCGCACGAAAAACCTGCGTCTCATCAGGAAGAACACGAGGGCGCGCAAGCCGCCCATAAAACTGTCGAAGCCTTCAAAAAACCGAATTGCAACATATCCTGCGAGCGGCACCAGGAAGATGATACCGAGCGCGACCTTCCACCCCCGTAATTCGAACGCAGCGAAGCCTGCGACCACCCAGGTTACGGGAAACAGCAATATCGCCGAAATAATCTTGATCGTAGAAATTACGTCTTCGTCGTTCTTCGAAAACCTCGTGGCCAGGTAGCCGCCCAGACGGTAGGCTGGATAATGGACCAGAGCGCCGGCCGTCGCCGGAAGGATGAGCAGAAGGAATAGAATGACTCGACTAATTAAATGTTTGAAAACGTCCAGCGTAGAAGTGGGCGGGGAAAGATCGTCGGGGTCTACACCCGCCTGAGCCAACTCTTCCTCAAAGCGGCTCATGCGCACTTCGAGTTTGCGTAACCGCTCAGGGGAACGTTCTCGTAAAACCGTATACGCTTTGACGAAACGTTGCTGCAGTTGTAATTCTTCGGCGAGGCTTTCGTTGCTTTCCTCGTCGCCTTCCGACGAAAAGATCCTCTCTGCCCGACTGATCGTTTGCAGTGCCTCTTCGTGCTCTGCATCGAGCATCACTTCACGAAGCGCGCATTCAATTCGATTAGATAATTCCCGAACCGCCGAACGGGGTGGATTTCCGTCGGCTTCGAGCTCAATTGGCGTTACGTCAATTGGTTTACCGAAATACAGGAGGACGGCGCTACGGAATTTTGTTTTCGACGTGTAGTAAAGGCCCGCTGGAACAATCGTTAGATCGACTACTTCACCGGTTGACACGGCACCTAGAGCGATGCGCGCAGCTCCAGTCTTAATTGGACGCAGGCGCGGCTCGTCGTGAGAGACTCCCTCGGGGCAGATCCCAATAGTTCCACCCGAGGCGAGCAATCTGCGCGCGGCAACAAACATTTCCCGGTTTTTAGAAACGTTTTCGCCTTCATCCTGGCGGCGATAAACCGGTAATGAGTCGAGAGCGCGGACGAAATAACTCAAAACGGGCATGCGAAAGAGTGGCGCCTTGGCCAGAAATGACACGCGACGTGGCGCCAGACATAACAAAAATGCCGGATCAACCAGAGCGTTCGGATGATTCAAAACGAATATGACGGGTGTGTTGCGTGGGACGTTCTCAAGGCCGACTACTTCTACACGCCGAAAGTAGATGCGCATCGCAAATCTCAACAGTGCAACTATTATCCGGCGAGTCATCGACGATTATTGTACTCGTAGTTTTACAAGAGCGTAGTGATTGGGCCGCGACTATTAGGTCCTTCGGGCCTCTGAATCGAAATTCAACCAACACCCCTCGATTTCAACCCTCGTAGATTCAACTTTGAAGTGCAACAGAATATGCGCTGTTGCTTCGCCCCAGCGGGGGCGAGATGTTTATAGCTACGAGAACCTTGCCCAAGACCTCGCTCCGTCAGGAGCGAAACCCGGCAGCGCAAGCTGCGCCGTAGATAGAAAAGCAGTTACGCTCCTACAGGAGCTTCTGAGTAAGACATTGCAGGCTATAAACATGTCGCCCCTCTGGGGCGAAGCAAATAGTCAATACCTCTGTTGCACTTCAAACTTGAATCCACCCTTTTTCATTGCGCCTTGTTAATGCAATAATATCGCCGCTTTCCCCACAACTTGTCATCACTCAGAGAGGTCTTATGAAGCGCTTTGTAATCTCGATTTCTATCTTTGTGCTCGCGTTCGGATGCTACACGTTAACCGGCACTGCCCAGCAGACCACTCGTTTGACCGTTGAAGAGTTGTTGAAGGTACGGCGTGTCGGCGATCCGCAGGTCTCTCCCGATGGTACGCGCGTGGCATTTACGATTGGCGATGTCAATTTCGACGCCAATAAAATTATCACGCAAATCTATATCATGCCGCTCGATGGCCGGACCATGAAGCAACTGACGAGGGGAGAAAGTTCTGCCACCGCGCCTCGCTGGGCTCCGGATGGAAAAAGAATCGCCTATGTAACGGGCGGGCAGATATGGACCATGGACAGCGACGGGGACAATAAAGAGCAGGTCACAAGAATTTCCACGAATGCCGCCAGCCCCGTGTGGTCCCCTGATGGTAATTGGATTGCTTTCACGTCCGAGGTCCACCCTGATTGCAATGATGCTGACTGCAACAAACGGAAAGACGAGCAAGCCGAAAAAAGCAAAGTTAAGGCCCACATCACGACGCGCCTGCTATTCCGTCATTGGGATGAATGGCGGGATGTGAAACGCACTCATGTGATGATCATTCCGAGCAAGGGTGGCAATGCAAGCGATCTCACTCCGGGAGATTTTGACTCCCCACCATACGCCGTTGCTGGAGACGTCGATTACACATTCTCTCCGGATTCACGGGAGCTGGCCTATCTGAAAAATCCCGATAAGGTTGAGGCGATTTCCACTAACAGCGACGTCTATATTGTCCCTATAACTGGAGGAGCTGCGCGCAGCATTACGAGTCGCAACCGCGGCTATGAGGACACTCCCGTCTACACGCGCGACGGAAAGTACATCATTTACCGTTCACAAGCGACCGCGGGCTTCGAAGCCGATCGCTGGCGACTGATGGCATACAACCGCGCGAACGGGACAAGCACCGAGTTATCACAACGTTTTGATCTTCAAATCCACGAATTCGTTCTCTCGCCGGATGGAACCACCATTTATTTCACTGCGGGTGAACGCGGGCGCGCGCCCATTTTCAAAGTTCCATTCGCCGGAGGCGTGCCGGTGAAAATCGTCCCAGATGTCTTTGCGAGCCATTTGCAAATAACACCGGATGGGAAAACACTTATTTTCTCGAACACTTCGCTGGGGATGCCAACGGAGATCTATCGCGCCGCCGTTGACGGTAGTGGTCTGACCGCGCTGACGAACGCAAACGACGAGTTAATGGCCCGCTTCGGTTTGAGAAAGGCCGAAGAAGTTGAGTGGACGGGGGCGCTCGGGAAAAAGATTCACGGGTTCGTAATCAAACCTGCAAACTTCGACCCCTCCAGGAAATATCCGCTGTTGGTGCTAATCCATGGGGGACCCCAAAGTGCCTGGAACAATAACTGGAGCTATCGTTGGAACCCTCATGTATTCGCCAATAACGGCTATGTGGTTTTTGCTCCAAACCCTCGAGGATCCACCGGCTGCGGGCAGCAGTTCGTAAACGAGATTACAGGCGATTGGGGTGGCAAAGCTTACACGGATATTATGAACGGCGTTGCGCACGTTCTTCGCCGCAACTCGTTCATTGACAGGAACCGGATCGGAGCGGCAGGCGCGAGCTACGGCGGGTATATGATCAACTGGATCGAGGGACACAACAACGATCCTCGTTTCCGATTCAGAGTTCTTGTTTCACACGACGGCGTGTACAACCTATCCAGCATGTACGGCGCTACGGAAGAGCTCTGGTTCACCGATTGGGAATTCAAGGGAACACCCTGGACCAATCCTGCGATGTACGAGCGTTGGTCGCCAAGCAATTACGTCAAAAACTTTAACACTCCGATTCTTATTATTCACGGTGAGCTCGATTATCGAGTTCCCATTGGCGAGGGACTGCAATTGTTCACGGCGGTGCAGCGCATGGGCGTTGACTCAAAGTTGCTGATTTTTCCAGACGAAGGACACTGGGTGCTGAAGCCACAGAACTCTCAGCTTTGGTATCACACAGTACTTGATTGGCTGGATAAGTATTTGAAGTGAAGGGGGAAACGCGAGTGAAGGGGGAAACACGAGTGAAGGGGGAAACACGATTTTTCATTTAATATTTTCCATTTATTATTCCATTTTTCATGCAGGCAAAGTTCAGAGTCCAGCCTTCAGGCTGTTTCCGAAGTTCAGAGTCCAGCCTTTAGGCTGCTTCTTCTTGAAGCACGCAAGCTAAAGCTTGGACTCTAAACTTCGGGCTTTGTAGAACGGAGGAATTGACATGCCGGGTTGGGCCAAAGCATTGATTATCGTCGCCGTAATCGTTGTCTTACTCGTGGTTGGTGCTATCGCGGCCGGAGCGTTTTGGTGGTCGCGCAACAAGGACACGCTAATTGCCCGAGGTAAGGCTGTCGTAACAGAAGGCAAGGAGGCCGGCCGCAACAGCGACAATCAAGGGTGCGTTGACCAATCAATAGCTCGCTATAAGAAGGCGCCCGGTTTTACCAGTGTCATAGAAACAAGCATTTTCATGCAAACCTGTTTACAACACAGCCGCCCAACTCCGGGGTTTTGTGACGACGTTCCAAAGGAGACCGAATTCAGCCGGACGGTAGAATGGCGCACAACGCAATGCCGGCAAGCTGACCTCGCCTCAGATAATTATTGCCAGCAACTTTTCAAACCCGTGCAGCAGTTCTGCCAAAGAGGATCGGGCCGGTCGCAAGAGGATAGCGTTCCAACCGGTCAATAGCCGGATTTCTTACCTACTTCTTAATGATTATTTCCACACGCCGGTTCTTTTGCCGGCCATCCGGATCGTCTGAACCGTCTGGTTTCGTGTTGGGCGCAATCGGCTTTTTGGCTCCGAAGCCCTGAGTTGAGAACTGCACATTAGTAAGACCCTCTTTTTCCATGAACCACGTTTTCACTGATGCAGCTCTTCGTTCTGAGAGTTTTTGGTTGTATGCATCCTGACCCTTGGAATCCGTATGGCCCTCAATTCGAACCGCGCCTTTAGCTTTTTCCTTAATGATCCCCGCCGCCTGATGCAGAGTCTGTTGCGCCGCCGGACGTAAATCCGCTTTATCAAAATCGAACAGCACGTCCGCCGCCAACTCAATACGAATCTCCTCGCCGGTTTCCTTAACCTGTAGATCCTGTATCTTTCCGCCGAGATCATCGACACGAAAAACAAGATCAAGAATCCTGTTTTTGGAGGAATCTGGTTGCTGTGTACCTTCCTGGGAGAGCGCCACTCCTGCCACGCTAAGCAGTCCGAGCAGCACGATGACACTCCGGGTCATCCAGACAAAACTTCGGTATTTCATCTTGGCAACCTCCAGCATGATGAGTGTGGTTTAGCGGCTGATAGGCACGTCATCAAGTGGGCCAAAATGCGGGATGACGATACTGATTTTTTGCACATCGTCCGGGGGTGCGGGAAACTTCGCCCACAAGTTCGCGCGCGATGCTGGAACAATGTTTTTTAAACCATGACTGCAAAGGCAGTTGCTCTCCGAGTCGCGAACAACGAAGTATTTCTTTTTGTTCGCGCTATCGACCAAGGTCACGCCACCGATACTGGAAAAGTCTTTGATTGAATTGTCCTTGTCACCATAGTCGTAGCCAAATCCGAGTGGCGTATTTGAATCGTTAACCATGACGAACTTCAGTGTAACCGTGTTGTCACTCGAGCGTTTGAGCTCAGTTACCTCTACGCGGGCGCCTGCTGTTTCTCCGTCTGCCGTTGCGATAGCCGCGGCTGAAGGTGCGCTGGGAGCACCGCCCGGGGCATTTCCCGCTTTCGGAATAGATTCCACCGTAGCAGCCGGTTCGCTTTTGGAAACCGATTTCTCGTCTTGCTTAACACATCCGAGAAAAGTAACGAGGCCAAGTGATGCGGTCAGAAAAGCAGTTGTCGATCTGGCCGGAAGGAACATGCGAAACCTCCTCTATGAAGAAGTGTTAACGTGAAATGAAAGACGATAATAGCGGCGACGGTAAACAAGCCACTAGCGTGCTTTCATTCTCTTTGGTGTAAAGCGGTCGTTGATCCCTTTGAATGTTGTCACTGATTAGCGCGCACTATAGATTCCATTCGTGTTTTGGTCAAGAAATCGGATTAATAGGTAGTGGATCAGTTTGAAAAGATACGTTGTTGAACGGTTACCGCGTGAGTTTCCAGTCGCTCCGCATCTATAGTTCGAGCGCACGCGCTACAGCTACTGCCAGTATTTGACCGAAGCGATCTTTCCTGATCACTCCCTGAGCACCAGGATAGGGTCGAGGTACGGGATCTCACAGTAAGGAAGGGGGCATGCCCCGCTCTTCCTTTAAATGAAACGTTAGTCCGGCTCAGGCTTGGGAGTTTCCATGTCCTGGTAATTTGCTGCTTGGTTTCAGCGTCTGCACCGGGCCGCGGCACAGGATACTGTTTTCTGTTAAATGACGGTCCTCAATCGGCCTTTTCCAGAGGAGGAACCACTGCTATGAAGTCCTCCGCAAAACGCTGAGCGTATTGGGCGAGTAATTCCTCAATCCGCTCCAACCTATTAGATCCAACGATCAATCCCGCGTGATGCCGTTTCTTTACACGATAAACGATTTCCGGGTCATCATATGCGGAAGTATCCGGATGCTCCTGCTTCGCCAGAGACAGAACGATGCCCGCGTATTCATTTCTGGGAAGCGTTATTTTGCGAACCGTTTTGCGTGGTGTTCCTTTAATGTGGCTTTCTTGTGCAATCCCGAACCGTTGCTCTTCCACATCGTCGACCTCTATACCGGCCCACTCGCGCCATAAGTTTAGACCAGTCGCCGCTTCCAAGACGTCGGCAATGTAAGCACCGCCCACGCGTGCTGCTACTTCGAGGAAGTAAAACCGCCCGTCCACATCGCTCTTTATGAATTCGGCGTGTGCCGCCCCGCGGTCGAGCCCGAAACTTTTGATCAACTTCCGGTTGATCTGAAACAGTTTCTTCTCGTCATTCGAGCGGTGTGCGACAGTTCGCGAGATGTAAGCACCACCCTGCTGGGCGACTTCAAGCGGAGGGCGACCATATATATTGGCGCCAGAGAAAACTGCCCGGCCGTTGCTGACAATAGAATCAACGTGGAACACCTCACCAGCAATGAACTGTGCTAACAAGTAGTAAGACGATCTTTCACGTAAATTGTCGCGTTCGTTAAGCTCGTCGACGACGCGCCATACGTCGTCCGCGTGATCAAGTTTACGAATACCAATCGCAGACACATCAGAACGCGGCTTGATTATCCAGGGCGGCGCCACGCGTTCCATAAACTTTTTAATATCGTCAGGATTTATTAGCGGAACGTAATCGGGAACGTCCACGCCTGCCATTCTTGCCGCTTCCGCCATTCTGAATTTGTCGCGAAAACCCAAGGCTGTCGAGCTAATCATTCCAGGCAGGCAGAAGTGTTCTCGAATCAGAGCGGCCCTCATCACATCAAACTCCTCAAGCGCCACCACTCGATCCGGTTTCGCCTTGCGCGAGAGGAAAGCAATTAGGTCGATAAAGAGCGCCGGTTCTGCGTCGTTAGGCACGGCAATCAAATCGTGAAGACTATCGTGAGGCCAGTCTTCTTTCAGTATTTTTTCCTTGGTGATCAGGATGACCTGACACCCGCGACGCTTACACTCGCGAATGAAATCCGCGCCTTTGAAATAAGTAGCAAGACAGATGATGTTGATTGGGAGGACTCCTGTTTGGGGCATGGTCTCAGAAGTGGCCAAGGTTCAAAATGTCCAGCATAACCGGGCGAAGAAGATGTAAGCAGCTGTTAGTTTCTGTCCGACCACGAGTGACCAGCCGGCAAACTAAACTCTGCGTTTTGTCTGGGTTTTCAACTGCGTACGTCAATATAAACCTTTTCCGGAAGCGTGGTCACCTGATAAGCTGAGCGCGCCTTAGCGTGACTTGCACGGTATTCTGGGCAGTGAAGCACGAGGCTCGATCTTCCAGTCTGCGAAGCACACCTTCGGAAGTTTCAGACCTCGCAAACACGTTGAAGGCATAAGCCTAAACAAGCGCCATGATTTTCCGCGGACCTTTTCCAGAAATAAGCATTCCAGAAACTTCAATCACGTCGTTCGTTCTTCAAAACGCACAGGCGCACGGTGACAAACCCGCCCTGATCGATGGGCCAACCGGGCGTACGGTTACATACTCGGACCTGGTGGACTCAATTACGCGGGTAGCGGCGAGTCTTGCACAGCGTGGATTCAAGAAAGGCGACGTTTTCGGAATCGTCAGTCCCAACGTGCCCGAATACGCAGTAGCCTTCCACGCGGTCGCCTCCCTCGGCGGGATCGTGACCACTGTCAATCCGCTCTATACCGAACACGAAGTCGCACAACAACTCAAAGATGCGGGCGCGAGATTTTTAGTCACCGTTCCCGATTGTTTGGATAGAGCGCGCCAATCTGCACAAGAAGCGAATATCGAGGAGCTTTTTGTTTTTGATGCTGGAGAAAAGCGATCCGAAGTTAACAAACTCGAGGGCGCAACCTCTTTCGCTTCGCTTTTGGAAAGCGACGGCCAGTTTCCATCTGTCTCCATCAATCCGCGTGCAGACCTGGTGGCGCTTCCCTATTCAAGCGGAACAACTGGATTACCAAAAGGCGTTATGCTCACGCATTACAACCTGGTGGCCAACTTGCGTCAGATGGACGGTCTGCAGTACTTCAGCGAGAACGACACGCTCATCGGCGTGTTGCCTCTGTTTCATATTTACGGTTTGGTTGTCGTTATGAATATGGGTCTTTACCAGGGCGCCACCATAGTTCTCCTCCCCCGTTTTGACCTGGAGACTTTTTTGCGAACGCTGGAGAAGTATGAAGTCACACTCGCCCACCTGGTGCCGCCAATTGTGCTCGCGCTCACTAAGGATCCGCTTGTAGATAAGTTCAAGCTACCAAAACTAAAAACCATCTTCTCGGGCGCCGCACCGTTGGGTGAAGAGCTTACGCGTGCCTGTATCTCGCGGCTTGGATGCGAAGTGCGCCAGGGATACGGACTAACCGAAACTAGTCCGGTTACGCATTCATCGCCCGCGGACCCTTCGCTGGTGAAATATGGTTCCGTGGGAGTACCTGCTCCTAATACCGAATGCAAGGTTATTGATTTAGAAACCGGAGAATCGCTCGGGCCAAAGCAGGAAGGAGAGGTTTGCGTTCGTGGCCCACAGGTGATGCAGGGTTACCTGAATAGTCCGGATGCAACTGAACAGACAATAGATCCAAACGGCTGGCTTCATACTGGCGATATTGGATATGCGGACGAGGACGGACATTTCTACATAGTCGATCGCGCAAAGGAGCTGATCAAGTACAAAGGTTTTCAGGTAGCACCTGCGGAGTTGGAGGCTGTCCTGCTAACTCATCCTCAGATCGCCGATGCAGCGGTGATTCCGTGCCCGGATGATGAGGCCGGAGAAGTGCCCAAGGCTGTCGTAGTACTCAAAGGAGAGGCTACGGCGCAGGAGATCATCGCATTTGTCGCTGCGCGCGTTGCTCCACACAAAAAGATACGCGACGTCGAGTTTATCGATAAGATCCCGAAGTCACCTTCTGGAAAAATTCTGCGACGGCTCTTGGTGCAAAGAGAGCGAGAAAGGAAGAAAGCAGTTAATGTCTCCTGAGATTGTTTCCAAAGTCATCAAGGCATATTTCAAGGCGCTGCGCGATATGGACCAGGAGGCATGGGTCAACACTTTTGCGACAGACGCGATCAGCTATGATCCCGTCGGCGCCCAACCCACTGAAGGTCATCAACGACTGGGCGAGTTTTTCGAAACTATTACCGCCCCCTTCAATGAGGTTGGGTTAACCGAGAACCAGGTTTTCGTCGCCGGAAATGAAGCCGCCGTGAAATGGACGGGAAGCGGTATCAGCAAGCAAGGCCGAAAGGTGCACTTTGAGGGAATCGACGTGTTCGAAATCAATGAGGCTGGCAAGATACAAAAATTGCGCGCTTACTGGAATCCCGCCGAGTTGGTATCGCAGCTTTAGAACTGGAATTAAGTGGAGTATATTGGCTCCTCAAGAAAACTAGCACCTCGAAGTCAACCAAGAAAAATTTAAGGCTCCAGGGCGTCGGAGCGTTGATGTTTATTTGTTCTGCGTAATCTCCGCGACGGGATTGTTCAGCATTTTAAGAAGGAGTATAGGCGTATGCGATCCTTTCATTTCAAACTCGCATCTCTCGTTCTTTTCTTCACGGGGGCAGTCTGTTCACCGGTTATTGGTCAGGCGGTAAGTGCAGAAACTTCTGTAAACAGAGAAACAAGCGCTGTCGGTTCCGACTGGGAAACCCTGAGACCGGACGGCGAAGAGTTTGCCGTGCTGATGCCGAAGGGTTCAACTTTTGAATCCAGCAAAGAGCCCTATCACAAAATGGAATTGAATACTCGCATTTACATTTCCAATCCACAGAGTGGGCCGGTTTTCGCGGTCCTCTCTTTGAGCGGCATAAAATCAAATCCGGCGTTGTATTCAGAAATGCAACGAGTGAACTCCTACGTGGATGCTTTTAAAACTTTCTTTCCGCCAAAAATTCGCAAGGGTGCGATTGCCAAACTTACGCTGCTCGGCGACAAGAGACTTCAAGGCCACGCCGGACGCGAATACCGAACTACCCTCGCCGAACTGTCTGGACTAACACGAGTCTATGCTACGAGGAAACGCTTCTATGCGATCGTGTACTTAAATGCAAAGAAAGAGGAGTCGATTCAGGAGAAGTTTATGAGTTCTTTCTTCCTTCCTGAAAAACCGACAGAGCCTCCGCCCGACGTCGCTCACCAACCCGCTGGCGGGCAAGCGGATCCGCAAACTGCTGCCCTCAAAACAGGTTCTGGGGAAATAGGACAGGCGGAAGCCGCCGCCGCGAACAAACCTGATCCCCCGGCGAACGGATCAGACCCGACAGTTGCAGCCGCTAAAAAGGTTCCCATCTCCGGCGGAGTATTGAATGGCAAAGCTTATAGTTTGCCGGTACCGGATTATCCTGCTGAAGCGAAAGCCGCCGGGGCTTCCGGGACCGTTACGGTCCAGGTGACAGTCGATGAACAGGGTACTGTACTTTCTGCCCAGGCGGTCTCGGGACACGCAATGCTACACAAGGCAGCAGTCACTGCTGCTTTTCGCGCAAGGTTTGCCCCAACACTATTGATGGGAGAACCTGTCAAAGTTACTGGAATTATTGTTTACAATTTCGGCGCCCCATCCAATTGATTGCGGCTCCGCAGGGCCATCCGGTATTAAATGCAAGCGCAACGGACTGAGCGCAGATCACTTTGAAGGAGATGTGCAAGCACCATTGCGCGCACAGAGCAGTCGCAAAGATGCGTACTGGCCAGTGCTGGCTTTGCGGAGCCTTGCCGAACTCTTTGCGTCGTTTGTGAAAACTGGCGGAACCATCAGGATTAGATTGCGGCGATGAAACAAGTGTTAAAGCGATTGGACTCGATCCATCAGGAATTAATTGCGATCGTAGATCCTATCGATCCATCGATCTTTGCCCAACGTCCTTCACCCAATGAATGGAGTATTGCGGAGATAGTCCATCATCTATCTCTCGTTGAGGAACGCGTAATCAAGGATCTCGAGAAAGGTCTTGCCGGCCCACCGCAGCGAATAGGGTTCTTTCGCAAGTTAATCCCTACTTCGATTGTTTCAATTCGTCTCATTCGTGTGAAAGCTCCAAAGGCTGTGAGGCCTCTCGATGCTCCGCCAAAGGAGGCCGCGATTGGAAACTTAAATCGTGCTCGAAGCTCGCTCAAGGAGCTTTGCAATGTTCACGGTGAAGATCGGCTGAGACAGGCTATTTTTAAGCATCCGTTCCTCGGTGACATCGATGGCCGGAAGACCGTATCGTTTGTCGGCTATCATGAGCGACGCCACTGCAAACAAATTCGCGAGGTGCTAAAGAAACTCCGCAAGTAAGAAATATTTGGCCGTAGAACACTCGGCTAGACCACTCTCAGAACAAACGATACCTGGTGCCGGTTAGTTTAATGTTTAGGTCCATAGCACCGGCGGTTGATGATGTAATTGAACTTTGATCCTGCAGATCTTTTTGCATTGGAAGAAGTAAAGCGGGGGATGCAAATCAGCAATTTGATCCTAAAGACTCACGTTCCCGAACACTCAATTTGTTTTCCTATGACTAAAACTGGCCAGTACCAGTTTTCTTAAGGGTTGACGCGTCGCAATCCTCAGTCTATCTTCGCTGGAATTCGCTTGCGTGGTTTCAAGAAAGTTGAAAAATGTCTACCAGTGTAGTATCCGCAACTCCTGCATGGACCATCCCGAATTACCTGGAGGTTCGTGATGGCCAACTCAGCATCAACGGCGCAAATGCTCTCGAACTAATCCGTGAATACGATTCACCTCTGTTTGTTTTTTCCGAGCCGCGCATCAAATCAAATATACAGCGTTTACAGTCGGCCGCCGGATCGGTGCAACGCCCGATCCGGTTCTTCTATGCCTCAAAGGCCAATTCAAATATGGCGGTTCTCAGGACAGTGTGGGAGTCTGGTATCGATGTCGAGGTCAATAGCGGCGGTGAGCTCTTCAAGGCGTTGCGTGTAGGGTTTCGACCCGACCAGATCATCTTCAATGGCACCAGCAAGAGCGCAGCCGAATTGGACGAGGCGGTGAAGGCGGGTATTTATGCAATCAATGTAGACTCGGTCTATGAGATCGGATTAGTCGAAGAAGCCGTGAAGCGGGTGGCATCGAGCAAACCGGCACGTATCGCCCTTCGACTTGTTCCGGAGATCGGGACGCGCTCGCACCTGGGTTTGCAAACCGCACTGCTTACTTCGAAGTTTGGTATCTCGTCGTCTGAGGTTTTACACGCTTTCCGCAGAGCGTTGCAGAATCCGGCATTGGTACATGTTTGCGGCATTCATATACACGTCGGCTCACAAACACCCGACGTCGAACCCTTCGCTGAAGCCTTTCGCAGCATGTGGGAGCACCTCGTCACTATTCATCGCGAGACGGGCCACACCCTCGAGCACATCAATCTGGGGGGAGGCATTCCGGTTAACTACCTTCGCGATCGCTCGCAGGCTGACCAACTGCCCGAGCATGAACGCGACATGCTTGGAGCTAATCTCGAACCCTCATTAGTTTTGTCGGAGGCCCTGCGAGTGGCTCGCGAATCAGCTCGTGATGCGCAGGCCGAACATCTTCTTGAGGGCGTTACCATATTGCTCGAGCCCGGTCGCAGTGTGATTGCCGATGCGGGTCTGGTGTTGTCCACTGTTCTCAATATGAAACAAAGACCGGAAACTGGGGATGTCTGGCTCCTGACAGACGCCGGATATAACCTCATGCTATCGATGAACAATTACAAATGGTATTACCACACGATTTCAGCCACGCGCGCAGGCGAACCTCACGAGAGCAGTTACAAAGTTGCCGGCCCGCTCTGCGATTCTGGCGACGTTTATTTCGACATCGAACGTTGTGGTCGTTTGCCGGATTACAGAAAACTTCCCGCAAACGTCCAACCGGGTGAAGTGCTGGCACTGCTCAACAGCGGCGCTTATTCTCTCGCGCAGATGTTTCCTTACAATGGCCGTCCTCTTCCCGCCGCGGTCCTGGTCCGTGCAGATGGTAAAGTCGATCTTGCTCGTCGCCGAGACTCTTATGAAGACTTACTAATCGGGGACGTATGGTAAGGCGGCCGACTGAACAAGCTCTTCACTCGTCTCGTCGTGATTTTTTAAAGACTGCGGCAGTGGCCGCTCTCGGGGCACCACTTCTTTCCAGCCCATATCTTCAGCGGCGCTCATATTCGTGCATCGTCATCGGCGCAGGTCTATCCGGCCTGGCTGCGGCGTACGCGCTCAAGGATTGGAATGTCACCGTGCTCGAAGCGCGGCAACGCATTGGCGGGCGCGTCGTTTCTTTCTGCTTCAAAGAAAGTCCGGAATTAGTGTGCGAGCTTGGCGGGGAGTGGGTCGGTGCCAGTCACGAGCGAATGAAGGCGCTGTGCCATGACTTCAACATACCCTTGCAAGACCATCGGTTCGAGGCGTCGCTTATGCAGGATGGTGTCGTTAAGCGGCCGGCGCAATGGGATTTTTCGCCGCAAGCCAAAGTGGCGTTTGCGAAGTTTCGAAAAGCTTATGAAGGTTACGTTGAAAGGGACCGCCTGCGGCTCGATCAATACGATTGGTGGACGTGGCTCAAGCAAATCGGTTTCACTGAAGAGGATCTGTTGCTTCGCGACCTGCAGGACAGCACGGACTTTGGCGAAACCATCCGCATGGTCTCGGCTTACGCAGCGGCGGCCGAGTATTTCGAATCAAGTCCGGCTAACGAGATGGACTTCAAGATGGCCGGCGGAAACTCTCGTCTTGCAAACGCGCTCGCATCGCAGATTGGCAGGTCCTCAATTCACACGGGAATAACTGTGGAAAAGATCGTACAACGAGCGGGCAGGGTAACGGTTACCGCCGGCGGCAGAAGTTTTTCTGCCGACGCATGCATATGCACATTACCCGCCCGAGTTCTCAACACGATCATTTTTGATCCGCCACTGCCTGCTTCCCACAGTACAGCCGCTCGCAAGCTTCAATATGCGCGCATTGTCAAAAATCAGGTTCTATTTAATGAACGCTTTTGGGGGGCTGAGAATTTTTCTCTCGTTAGCGACGTAACGTCTCACTATTATTTTCACAGCACAAAAAACCAGCCGGGTAAACAAGGCATACTCTGCAGCTATGCGATCGGTGAAAAGGCCGACGTGCTTGCCTCGCAAAATAGCCGGCGGCGCAGCGAGATCATCACCCAGGATCTCTTGCCCTTAGAAAAACGGGCGCCGCACTTGGCCGCGAACATCCAGTCAATGGCCTGGCAACGGGATGTCTACACGCAAGGCGCTTCTGCTTTCTACCGGCCCGGCCAGTGGTTCACGCTGCGTCCGATCTTGCAGCAACCGCATGGCAAAGTTCTGTTTGCGGGAGAACACCTGGCTGACTGGCAGGGCTTTATGGAAGGAGCAGTCGTTACGGGCGAAGCGGCGGCGGCCGCGCTGGCCGGTCGAAAAAGGACCAGACGCGCCGCCTGACAGCCACGTTCGTGTCACAAAACTTAACTATGCCTGAAATCACTAAGCCACGACTTATCCGTGGTCTGACCTTAATTGCAGCGATCTCAATCGTCGTTGGAAACGTAATCGGCACCGGCGTATTTCTTAAAGCCCGAGTGATGACTTGTAACGTCGGGACGCCGAAGATGGTACTGCTCGTTTATGTCATCGCCGGCTTCCTCTCGCTGGCCGGCGCTTTAAGTTATGCCGAACTGGCGGCGATGATGCCACGCGCCGGCGGCGAATATGTCTTCATGCGAGAGGCATACGGACGACTGTGGAGTTTTCTTTTTGGCTGGATGTCTTTCCTGATTGGGAAGGCCGGCTCCCAGGCGGCACTCGGTGTTCAATTCGCTTTGTTCCTGAACATAATGATTGGCGGCGCGCTTGCCGGCGACTTCTTTTCCACAACTGTGTCGGGTTATCCAATCCCTTTTGGTAAATTGCAGGTTGTTGCCCTGGCGTCGATCTTGATTGTTACAGGAATTAATTGTCTGGCAGTTAGGGTAAGCGGCGGAGTAGCTACCGTCCTGTCGGGAATAAAGATCGCACTGGTGCTGCTGGTAGGAATCGGAGCTTTTCTGTTCGCGCGCACAGGCGACTGGTCCCACCTGCTGATGTCCGACGTCGGCGGGACTTGTGAAAATGTTAGCGCAGCCGCGCGATTTGGGTTCGGTGGCTTTATC
>JBHENH010000048.1:0-908 GCA_046262135.1 Pyrinomonadaceae bacterium | reverse complement strand
GGCGTTGTGGGCTTATGACGGATGGAATAACGTCACACTGGTTGCGGGTGAAGTGCAGAATCCAGGACGGAATCTTCCCCGAGCACTGATTGGCGGTACGATTTTAATAATGGCGCTGTATCTTCTGGCGAATGTCGCATATTTCTACGCCCTCTCGCCTACTGAGATCGCAAGCATTTCTACGAAGTCGTCTGTAGCTACGGAAGTTGCTAAACAGTTTCTTGGACCACTGGCGATTAGTTTCATCGCGGCAGCATTACTTTCATCTACCTTCGGCACTCTACATACCTCTATCCTTACCGGCGCGCGTGTCCCTTACGCGATGGCGAAAGATGGCTTGTTCCTGCGCAGCTTGTCGAAAGTTTCACCTCGCACTCACGTCCCGACCGGCGCTCTTGTCGTGCAGGCAATTTGGGCTTGCATACTTGTCATCGTGTTCTCATCCTCGTTTGACATCCTGACGGACTACGCAATCTTCGGCCTCTGGATCTTTTACGGGCTCGTAACGGCAGCGGTATTCATTCTTCGGCGTAAAATGCCCGACGCCGAACGTCCTTACCGCGCCTGGGGCTACCCAATTGTTCCCATCTTTTTCCTGCTGGCCACGGTGCTGATCCTCGGAACGACGCTCCTGGGTGTCCGGCCCGACATTTCTAATGGGATATCGCTGATGATGAATGGCCACGTGCTTTCGGGGTTTTGGACCATCGCCCGCAACCCCCCGATCGCAGGAGTTGGTCTCATCGCCCTGGGACTTCCAGTCTATTGGATCTGGGGTAACCGCTCTACGGTGAGAGACGCAGACGACGCCTAATTCGTGACTCATAGCCTGCGGAGGAGTCTGTCGGAAAAAAGTCATAGAACAGCGATCAAAGAATGAGTAAACTGCGCGGCATGAGCAAAACATT
>JBHENH010000047.1:12483-20418 GCA_046262135.1 Pyrinomonadaceae bacterium | reverse complement strand
GTAATAAAACTGCCGGGGATCTCCGGCATATTCCTGCTGAATGTATTTGACTGATTCGTCGATTAACGCGAGAGCGATTTCAGCAGCGACAGGTTTACCGTTTGAATCCCGGGTCGTGATTGAGAGAGTTCCTTCTTCTTGCGGTTGATATTGCTCGCGATCGGATTTGACATCGACGGATAGAAACTGTTGTACGGGCGGAACGACGACTTGTTTGGTGTCTGCAAACAACTGTGCGTCACTCACCATGACAGCACTGAGATAGATGTTAGGCACATGCTTTTCTTCAATCGGCAACTCAATAAGCTTAGCGGTGCCAGTCACGTGAACGAGTTGATAGCTGTATAAACCTTCGCCCTCAACACTGAATAATACGTAGCGATCATTCGCGGGAACCGACAGCATTAGAGGCGCAATGTGTCCAGCGCGCACGGTATCCTTGTCCACGATGATCTCGACGCCGGTGTGACGGTAACCGAGCTCACTCGTGGCATTCGTGGCCACGAAGACGTAGGTATCCGCAACAATCGCTGGCAGAAACCGGTCGCGCTTTGCGGTTATCGCGGTGGTAGCATTCACTTGTGAGCTTTTCCACGTGACGTGATAGTAACCCTCACGTGCGGGTGTGAAACTGAACTGGGCTGCGCCGTCGCTATCGGTCTTCAATGTCTGCGTCAGCACGTCCTCATGTTGATAACCGCGAAACTTCAATCGCCAGGGCTTCTGCCCTTTAGTAACGGCGGGCGGGAAAGATGACGTTCTTTCCACCTTTTCGCGCAACAGTCGGAGCTCCTCACCCTGAATCTCACGGCCGTTGGGATCGAGCCAAACTTCCCACCAGTAGTCGCGTGTCACCGTAACAGTACCCTCAGTGATCATCGGTTGCTCATTCGCATCGAGAGCTTTGATATCGACAATCACTTTATCCTTTGGCCGGTAAATGTTTTGCTGAGCCCGGGGATAGACGTAGTAGCGCTGCCGCGTGACACGTACGTTGTCGCTCGAGACAATTTCGCGGCGTGAGGAGTCTGTGACGCGTGCTTCAATGCGATACTCAAAATCCTGATTATAATTTTCCCGTGGCGTGTCAAACGTCAATTTAGCTTTGCCAGTCGCGTCGGTCTTGACTGTTTCGCGTTTAATGACCTGGCGGCGGCTGCCGTAGTAGTACTGGCGCTGTTCAAAGTCTTCGTAGTACCAGGGATAATCACGACGCGGATACCAGTAATGATAGAAAGGGGCTTGATAGACCACTATTTCGACCGAAGCATTGCTGACCGGGCCGCCAAAGTAATAATCCGCCTGAATGTTCACTTCGACTTTTTCGCCGAGCCGAAACGCCTTTTTCTTTCCATCTTCCTCAGGCGTCTGCACCGCTACTTTGAACTCTGGCAGCTTGTATTCTTCGAGCCTGAATAACGTGGCGTCGCCTATGCCGTTTTTACGGTTTTCATCCCAAAACTGCACTTTGTATTCGCCCAGCGGCAACTGATCGCCGAGTTCGAGTGAACTCCAGGCACTACCGAAAGCATTGAGCGTGACTTTACCGTCGGTCACCTTAGTTCCCCGTGGATCCGTAATCTGATATTCGATAACTTGATTGGCCGGCGTGGAATAGCCACCGCTTCCATTCAGCCGGGCGATGAATTTCCACTGAACAGTTTCCCTGGGCCGGTATGCGGGTCGATCCGTGAATGCGTAAATGCGCCAGGCTTCTCCAGAGGCGTAGTGGGGACCGACATAACCGGAGGCGAATGCCTGACCACCATTACCGGACGGACTGACAGCAGAGGCAAAGAGACTGCGAGAGTTTTCAGCGTTTTTCAACTCGAATACGGCAAGCCCATCACCGTTGGTGGTTTGACGCAACTTGCGCCAGTGCCACTTCTCTTTAAGGTAATAACTTTCCCACAGCGAGATGGCCGCGCTGGCTATGGGCGCGCCGCTAAGCGCGTTTGAAAAATAGACCAGAGCCTGCTTTGCTGTTGACTTAAGGACGATGGAAGTATCGGTCACCAGGATCAGTTCGCGGGCGGAGAGGAGACCATTTTTCGCCTCGAGTAAATAAGCGCCCACGGGCAGTTTTCCCCCGATGCGAACTTGTTCGGCGATCGGCTTGTGACTGCCGTTTTCGTCCAGTGTTTTCGACCAGACCTTAACAGGCTGTCGTCCGAGCAGTGACACTTTCTGAATCCACACTGCCCCGTCGGCTTCTCCTTCCTCGTCGTCGGAGACCTTAGTGAACCTTACGTCACGCGTTAGATCGATTGTGTAAAGAGCGAACTCGGCGCGCCGGATGTTTCGAGCATTCAATCCAAATTCGATTTCCGACCCCGGCAGGAACGTGTTTGAGACGCCGACGCTCAATGCAGGATCAGTAACATTCTTGATTTGCTGCTGCGCTTGATCGTAGTAGCGGCTTTCGCCTTTTACATATTCCTTCGTAAGCCGGCGATAAAGCTCGAGCGCTTTTACGTAGTCGGGTTCCTGCTGCCACTGGCTGTCGGCCAACTGCCGAATCAACCCGTAACTGTTCATCCATTCGGCGTAATAAAACAACGCATCGTCGTACCACTCAGACTGCTTCCCCGCCTTGAGCGCCGCTTCAAATTCCTCAGGCACACGCTGGCGAGATTCCCAATCGCCGCCTGTGTAACGCATAGTCATGGCGATAAGAAAGTGGAGGTGGGCTTTCTCGTTATCGTTGGTTGAGATCTTCAGAGCGTTTTCCAGAACGTGGAGTGGAATGTAGTTACCGTAATACGTATAGAAGTAATATTCGTTCGGCCGCGGAGGCTCAGCAGCCTTGAATACAATCTTCAAATAGCGGTCACGTGCCCTCTCAATTTCCCGTTGCCCTGCCCACCACTCAAGTGCCTGCTGATAATGGGGCCATGATCCGCCCCAATTCATTTGTTGTGGACGAGTCCAGAAGAAATCACCCAATGATTCGTGCGCTTCGGCCCAAACCAAATCGCGTTCATCCTCCGCATTGTGGCTGCGAATGAGTTCTTCGAGCTGCTTCTGCGCTTGTTCAAACTTTGTAGTGTCTGATGTTGCGGTGGCGGCCTGCGCCCGCCAGGAAGTGTCAGCAATGCGGAACTCAACCCACCGAACCTCCGCAGGTGTGAGGGTAGCCTTGTCTACCTTTGCGTAGAGTTCATGCGCGCGTGCGTAGGATCCTTGTAAATAGAATTGTTCAGCGTCCGATCTCAATTGAGCGTAACTCGGCTGCTGGGCAGTTGTAGTGAGCTGAGCAGTCACACCCGATTGATCTGCGGCAATTAATACCAGGACGAGCGTGAGTAGAGTAATAGTAATTATTGTTTTCATGGTGTTGGTGTGTTTCTGGTTTGTCTCACTCCGCAATTCGACCATCGAGAGATCTTGCCTTTTTAGAAAACGTTGCGGGAGACGCAGGGCTTATGAATCGGCCGCTTCATTGGACCAGGAGCGGCGGTGTGTTCGTTCCTTTAGAACTGTCAAAACACCGCGGCGTTGCCTACGGCTCCCTGGTTCATCCCGTTAAAGGAACGAACTGGCGCTCAAGACTTGCGCTTGAGGGGATTTAATGGCGATGGTGTGCGTGATGGGGCGGGTGATAGGCCTTCAAGGACAGCAAACAGAGCGAGCAATGGCGTCTCCTGGTTGGAAGGTGGCCCTGCCCCGCTCTGCCGGGATATCTGGAACTTGAGGACGGGCGCGGCAGCTATTTGAGGTCTACTTAAGGCGAGCGCCGTTGGGGACGTCTTCCGTAAAAGTGGCGATCACGGGTTTGCCTTCGTCACCGACCGAGGCGGCGAGCAGCATACCCTGCGACTCATAACCCCGAAGCTTGCGAGGCTTCAGATTCGACACGACGGCGATCTTTTTACCGAGCATCTGCTCTGGATCGTAATACTGTGCTATGCCCGCGAGTATTTGTCGCGGCTTAGTTTCACCGATATCGACAGTTAGAAGCAGAAGTTTGTCAGCCTTGGGGATGCGCTCGGCCGTCAACACTTCGCCCACACGAAGATCCACTTTTGTGAAGTCTGTTATATCGATTAGGTTCGCTACGCCTTGTCCCCCAACAACAGCATCCGCTTCCGTTGCACCATGCATGGGCGGAGCCGGCTGGGTGTTTTGAGGCATCGAGCTTCCTGCGACAGCATCTGCTTCGGTAGCATGCACGCCACTTTGAGGTTGCGGTTTCGCGGCGAGTGGGGCCTGTGCTCCGGTGCGCTGAGTATTAATCTTCTCACCTGGGACCTTGGACGTTGAACCTTTGCGGCTCTCGATTTCCTTCATGGTTTTTGCCTTATCAATTCTCGGAAACAACGGCTTAACTTCTCCGATCATTGTGCCTTCAGCCAATTCGCCCCACTTCAGATTTGCTGGATTCACGTCAGAGGGCGACGATGTTGAAGCCTGCGGAGTTCCGTCGCCAAGCTGCCGCCAAATTTCAACCGTGGCCCCGGGCATAACTGGATACAGCAAGACACACAACCAGCGAATGGTTTCAGCCGCGCGGTAAAGAACGGCGTTTAGCGTCTGTCGTTGATTTTCATCCTTCGCTAATTCCCAGGGCTTGGCATCGCTAATCATTTTGTCGATTCGAGCCACGATGGACCATACGACCTCCAGGGCCTTGCTGAAAGCGAACACTTGAAAGTGGTGCAGAAACTGATCTCGCGCGTGTTCGATAAAGCCCGAGATTGTGGTTTCGTCCGTATCTACTCCCGTGCGTTTTGCCAGCAGCAATTTGTCGTCTGAGATGATGCCCGAAGGTATTCGCCCGTTGGCGTAGCGCGAGATCATTGTCAGCGTGCGGCTGGACAGGTTTCCCAGGCCACTGGCCAGATCGCTATTAGTGCGGTCAATTAACGCTTCGTAACCGAAACATCCATCCTGACCAAAAACCATTTCCCGAAGACAGAAGTAACGAATCGCGTCGATGGGAAAAAACTCGTTGAGTACATCCAGCTCAACAGTATTACCTAAAGTTTTTGACATCTTGCGTCCGGAAGGATCGAGCCACATTCCGTGAGCGATCACCGCCCGGGGTTGCTCAACGCCCGCCGCCATTAAAAACGCGGGCCAATAGACCGCGTGAAAACGAAGGATGTCCTTGCCGACCAGGTGAAGGGCGGGCCAAAACTTCTCAAATCCCACCACACGCTCTCGCTCTTCGTTAGCGAAGCCGATGCCCGTTATGTAATTCGTTAATGCGTCGAACCATACATACATTGTGTGATCAGGATCGTCGGGTACGGGCACGCCCCAACTTACCGAACTTCGCAAACGGCTGACGGAAAGATCCTGGAGACCGCCGCGGACGAAGCTTGTCACTTCGTTGTTGCGCGACTCGGGCTGAACAAAATCCGGCCGTGAGTCATAGAGCGACATTAAAGCGTCCGCATAATCAGAAAGACGAAAGAAGTAACTCTCCTCCGATATCCGATCAAGATTAATTTCATGGATCAGGCAAGTGGGCGGCTCACCTGCGTTCAACGGCTTCGCATATTCTTCTTCGCTTTTGTAGGCTGCGCATGCTGCGCAAAACCATCCCTCGTAATGGCCCTTGTAAATTGCATCGTTGCCTTTCGGCGTTTTGGCGCGGGCTGCTCGCCGCCAAACCTCTGCGACACCCTGATAATGAAAAGGCTCGCTGGTGCGCATGAACATGTCGTAACCGCCGTGTTGCGTATCCAGGCGAAATTCCGCCGTCATCTTCTTAAAGTAGCTGACAACGTAATCAGCCTGTTCTTTGGGAGTGCGGCCGGCACGTTGCGCAGCCCGCTCAATATTAATGCCGTGCTCGTCGGTGCCGGTCAGAAAAAATGTTTCAATTCCCTGTTGCCGTTTGTAACGCGCAATCGTGTCGGCGACGATCATCGTGTAAAGATGACCGAGATGAGGCAGGCTATTGGCGTAGTAGATGGGAGTGGTTATGTAGAAGGTGGTCATTAGTGGGTGCGGGAGTGGACTCTACGTGAGTTGAAGGAGCAGAACCATTTTCCATTGCTCGGAATCTCGATAACGGACCCTCCGGATAATCGCAGAACCGCTCGCGGTAGCGAGCGGATGCTACCTCCAACTTGAGCGTAGGATCTGTCTCTGCCGCTCGAAGTTCTGTAGCGAATTCGAATGCCCGTTTCGGAATTGAGCAAAACGGTCGCTTTCAGTTCGTTCGAGGCGTTGCCCTTTGAAATTGAATCTGCGAATGACAAATGAAAAAATAGTAAATGAAAAATGGAAAATTTAATCCGCTTCGTATTACCTCCTGGACGCTTTTGCGAATTCATCTCCCGGATTAAAACGAGGCATCTGGTCCATATCAGATATGCGTCGTCCTATAGCCATTGCTATGTCAGCCTCCTGTAACATGCCGCGGAAATCCCATGAATCTCTAAGCTCGTCTGAAGGTTGATGATAATGTGCCGTGTTATACGCTTTGAATTGTTCCTCACCCCAACCCCGCGGTCTACCAACGTAATCGTCACCTTCCTTCAAACTGATTGATGGAACTCCAACTTTTGCAAACGGGAAATGATCTGAACGATAAAAAGACCCCTGCTCCGGGCGTGCGTCCGGGGCCACACGCATGCCACGTTCGCGTGCAATCGCGTCTACGACGGTCTTAAGTGTGGATCGTTCGGCCCCCAGAGGGATGAAATCCTTCGTCGTTCCGAGAACATTCATCGAATCGAGATTTACGTTTGCCGAAGTTTTCTCGAGGGGAACCAGGGGATGCCTTGAATACCATTCCGCTCCCAGCAGACCCTGTTCTTCTGCAGTGGGAAACAAAAAGAGACTGGAACGACGCGGGCGTTGGGCTGCGGGCAGCTTTGCCAGGGCCTCCGCGATCGCCAGTACCGAAGCAACTCCAGACGCATTATCGACAGCGCCGTTGTAGATCGTATCGCCCGTTTTGTCCGGCGCTCCCACGCCGAGGTGGTCCCAGTGTGCCGAGTAAACTACATACTCCTCTCGCAGCTTGGGATCGCGACCAGGAAGTATTCCTGCAACGTTTGGAGCTTGCACGCGTTTGACTTCACTTGTGAGACCAATTTTGCCTTTAAGACTAAGTTCAATCGGCTTAAAATCTCGCGAAGCCGCTCTGGTTCTAAGATCGCTGAGATCGAGTCCTGCGAGTCTCATCATTCGCCGGGCAGAATCGTCGGTCATCCAGGAGCGAAATTTAAGAAACGGAGTTTCATTAGACGTCCGAGCAATATCGAAACGCCACGATCCGTTGGAAGTGCGGACCACGCTCCATGGGTAACCGGCCGATTGGTCAGTGTGAAGAAGAATAACGCCCGCAGCGCCTCGGCGCGCGGCTTCTTCGAATTTGTAGGTCCAGCGGCCGTAATAGGTCAACGCTTTACCACCAAATAGATTTGGTTCGGCCGTAGTAGCCGGCGGATCGTTTACCAGCATCACCAGAATCTTACCGCTAAAACTTGAAGCATCGCTTTTGTAGTCATTCCACTTTTGCTCAGGTGCATCAATACCGTAGCCGACGAAAACCATCTCAGCATCAACCGCGGTTTGCTCCGTTTGAGCACCTGTGAATGCGACATACTCGTCCGGGAAATTGAAGGTCTCTTTGCCGTTTCGCCCTGAGATAATTAGTTTCGTATTGGGATCTGCCTTCACTCCGACAAGTGATACGGGTTGAAAGAAACTTCCGTTCGCGCCTGCGCCTTTGAGGCCTAAAGCCTCCATTTGCGCCGCGATATAGTTTGCCGCGATCTCGCCCCCACGCGCTCCGGTGCCTCGTCCTTCCAATAAGTCGCTGGACAAGAACTTGATATGAGCACGAATTGCGTCTTCATTGAGCGCGGTCGTTGTGGCGCGTCGCTGCTGCGCAAAGCCCGTTGCGGTTATGGCTATCAACAGAGTCGACACCATCGCGACTCCAACGTGTGGTTTACTTCGCATCTTCATGAC
>JBHENH010000047.1:0-12457 GCA_046262135.1 Pyrinomonadaceae bacterium | reverse complement strand
GCCTCGGCCCGGGTACGGGGATCGTTGCGGAAACCGCCCAACACCGCAGAAGTAATCGTTTTTGCGTCCGCTTTGCGCACGCCGCGTAATGTCATGCAAGTGTGGGCCGCCTCAATCACGACCATGACACCAATCGGTTTCAGACCTTCGAAAAGCGTATTAGCTATGTCAGTAGTCAACCGCTCCTGCAGTTGGAGCCGCCGCGAAAATGTCTCGGCTAAACGCGCCAGCTTTGATATACCGAGGATACGTCCTTCTTTGGGAATGTAAGCGATGTGGCATTTGCCCACAAACGGCGCAAGGTGATGTTCGCATATAGAAGCGATGCTAATGTCTTTAACTATCACCATTTCATCATGCTTCTCGCCCGGTAACGGGACAACATGTGCCGTCGCATCTTCGCGCATTCCGGACGTCAACTCCGCATACATCTCAGCTACGCGCCTGGGTGTTTCCTGTAAGCCGGGCCGCTCCGGATTTTCGCCGAGACCTTCAAGAATCATGCGCACACCCTGCGCAATAAGCTCAAGATCAACTGGAGGTATGTCCTTCGCCATCGATTTTTCGTTCCGCGTCTCCTCAGAAAACTTTGTAGCCATTTGTAGCCTGCTTTTAGACTCTAGACTTGTATCTTATTCCAGCAGCGGGGGCATGCCCCCTTCCTTACCCGAGAGCTGGCGCGAGTTGATCTTGCAAAAGTCGGTTCGAGCCTTTCGAGCGAATGCTCTGCGAAGCGAGTCGCATAATCTCTGTCCCACAATCTTAAGGTCAGGTCAGGAAGGGGGCATGCCCCCGCTCCCGCGGCACCTAACTCTCCCGCTTTGCAAATGCATCTCGCGCAGCCGCTTCCACAATCCTTAAAGGCACATTTCCCTTCAGCGCAGCCTGCCGGCATTGTTCAAATTCCGGCATCTCTTTCAGTATGTCGCCATTTAGCTGCGCTACTTTAACATCAATTGGCCCATACTGCGTTTCCACAGAAACGATTCTCCGATCCAGTGCTTGCCTTTCGACTTCATACCCGCGGATGCCGAGTGTCGTCGTCTCAGCAAAAAGCATTTGTCCCAGAGCCGCTCGGTGTTCAGGCCGGCAGAGAATAGATAACAGGACTCCGGGACGATTCTTCTTCATTTGCACAGAGGTGAAATAACAATCCAAGGCTCCCAGATCAAATGCACGGTCCATAACGTGACCAAGGATCTGCGGCGATATATCGTCCATGTTAGTTTCAATCATGCATAAGTTCTCAATGGACGGTATGCGCCTGTCATCTGCCTGATCTTGCCCAACCAACACGCGTAGAACGTTGGGAAACTTTTCGTATTCTCGAGTGCCCGCACCGTAGCCTGTCTGGTCTAGTCTCAGGTTAGGAATCGCACCATACTCGGTGCAGACAGTCGTAATGATTGCAGCGCCGGTTGGCGTGACTAGTTCCCCCACGATGTCTGTGGAATAAAACGGCGCGCCCTTTAGCAGTTCAGTGACGGCGGGTGGCGGAACCGGAAAGCGGCCATGGTCCATGACCACGAAACCACTGCCGACATGAAGGGGAGAAGAAACAAAACGTTCGACTCCCAGTAGCTCGAAACATATAGCAGCACCTGCGACGTCAATGATTGCGTCCAGGGCGCCAACTTCATGGAAATGAACCCGTTCAATTGGCTCGTTATGCACGCGTGCTTCAGCCTCAGCCAGGCGTGTGAAAACCCTGGCTGCCCGATTCTTGATACTTTCAGACAGGCTGGAGTCGTCGATTATTTTAAGAATATGCGAAAGGTGGCGATGCGTATGTTCCTCGACAGTTTGAACACGAGCGTGAGTAGCGCTAATGCCCGATCGGTTGACCGTTTCAAAGTCGATTGTATAACCCGAGACTCCTAGCCGCGCCAGCTGTTGTTTGAAAATCTCTGGATCGACACCTGCGGCGATCATCGCGCCGAGAATCATGTCGCCACTTGCGCCGGCGAAACAGTCGAAATAGAGAGTCTTCATGAACCGGACAGACCTTGCCTGGGAGTCATTTTGGGTTAACTGTAGATGATTGAAGATTGATGTTAACAGAGCGAAGTTAGAAAGTGTCAAGAAGCCTGGTCAGACCGAAGCCGTTCAATTTCAATGTAGGTCCGAGGGGCCGGCAGTTGTAGCCTCCGTTTAGGGCGGGGTGGATGCGATGGGTGTTTTCTAAGCGCCGGCTGTGAAACACCATTTGCACCGGTCCTTCGGATCTGCTGCAGGATATGACTAACTGAACATTACCATATCCCTCAAGATGTTCGCTGAGACCGAACACCTGCGATATACTTTGCGCTTTTGCAAACCCAACCATTGCCCACAGGCGAGGACCTGAAGCTGACGTGACTCTAATCGAGATCCAGGATGGATTGAAGAAACAGGTACGCGCCGCAGCGCTGGAGCTTTTTGGTGTTGAGCTGGACCAGCTTAATGCCGAGATCCCGCCGCGTCCCGAGCTGGGAGATCTCGCATTCCCTGTGTCCTTCGAACTGGCAAAGCTCATAAAGCTGGGAACGGGCGTCAAGATTGCTCCGCGAACTATTGCCGAACAGTTGAAAACGAAACTCGAATCCAGCGCAGAAGTCGCCCGGGTGGAAGTTGCGGGCGCAGGCTACCTCAATGTGTTTTTCGAGCGAGCGAAGTTGTTAGCGCTGTTTGCTACGCAAACGCCCGCCGAGGACCAGGAAGTATCCCCGCCGGACCGGCCGAAGAAAATGGTCGAACACACGAGCATCAATCCCAACAAAGCCGCCCATATTGGTCATGTGCGAAACGCTGTGCTCGGCGACACGTTTGTCAGGATACTGCAGGCCGCACGGGAGCGCGTTGAAGTTCAGAATTACATCGACAACACCGGTGTGCAGGTTGCCGATGTAGTAGTAGGGTTCACGCAGATCGAGAAGATGAGCCTGGATGCTATCGAGGCGCTCGACAATTCTCTTCCGCCGGATAAATCGTTTGATTACTACTGCTGGGACCTGTATACGAAAGTGGGCGTCTTTTATCGGGACGGCGATCCTGCAGGCGCACCAAATCCTGAGCGGCTAGGGTTGCGCACGGATGTACTGCACGCACTCGAGGAAGGAAATAATCCCACCGCAGAACTTGCCGACTACGTCGCGACCCGCAACGTCCAATGCATTCTCGACACGATGGAACGACTGGGGATTCGGTACGATCTGCTCGCGCGCGAGTCTGATATTTTGCATTTGCATTTTTGGGATCGTGCCTTCGACCTGATGAAAAATCACGGTGTAATAAGGCTGGAAACCCTAGGGAAGCACGCTGGGTGTTGGGTCATGCCGTTTGAATCACATACCGGAACCGACGAGCACGAATCAGACAAGGTCATCGTCCGCTCGAATGGCACTGTCACATACACCGGCAAAGATATCGCCTACCAACTCTGGAAACTTGGTCAACTGGGGCTGGATTTCAATTATAAACCCTTCCGACCATACGACGATGGCCATGTTGCCTGGGTAACTACAACCGAACCCAATGCGGAAGTACTTCCGGAAGTGCCCCGGCCAAACTTCGGGGGCGGCGTCAAGGTTTACAACGTCATTGACTCGCGACAATCCTATCCACAGGAAATCGTCGCCCGCGGAGTGACTGCAGTTGTTCCGCAGGTAGGCGCGGACGCGAGCGTTCACCTGAGTTATGAAATGGTTGCGCTTTCACCTCCGGCCTGCGAAGAGTTGGGAATCGAGTTAAGCGAAGACGATCGGGCCAGGCCTTATATTGAGATGAGTGGCCGCAAAGGGTTGGGAGTGAAAGCCGACGACTTGATCGATCGGCTTGAGGCAGATGCGCTGTGTGAAGTTTCATCTCGCCACCCAGAGCTTGAGCCTGCGGAAAAAGGCGCCACCGCACATGACATCGCAGCCGGCGCTTTAAGGTATTTCCTGCTGAAGTTTACTCGCAATTCTGTTATCGCTTTTGATTTCAAGGAAGCGCTTTCGTTTGAAGGCGAAACTGGACCGTATTGCCAATACGCAGCGGTCCGCGCAAATTCAATCTTTCGCAAACTGGATGCTGAGGCGGTCGCGAGGGCCAATGCCCTGCTCACGGCCACTGGTGACGGCAAGATTTCGAACATCCTCAGCGATGAAGCCGGGACCGAGATATGGTCACTGGTTATGCTCGCCGAACGGCTTGATGAAGTGATCACGCAATGCGTTAACTCTGCCGAGCCGGCGAATCTTGCGAAGTATGCATTCACTCTGGCGCGAGCTTTTAACCTCTTCTATCATCGGCATCGAATAATCGCTGAGGAAGACGAAACCAGGCGGGCAATCTTAATCGCGGCCGCCGACATTACACGTCGTAGATTGACCTCGGCGCTTGCGACGCTTGGAATCGCGGTTCCCGACAGAATGTGAATTAGGTTAGGACAGGCCTTTCCTGCCTCTCTTCCTTGTCTTCAGAAAGAGACAGGCATGAATGCGTGTCCGACCACTGTACTTTTAATAAAAGCTGAGAGTATAAGAGAGCAATGTTAATTGTAATGAAAGCCGGCGCGACCGACGGTCAAGTCGAGACCGTAGTGCGCGTTATTGAAGAGTTGGGTTACAAGGCCCACCCCATGCCGGGTACTTCCAGGACGGCGATAGGCATTACCGGAAATCAAGGCGCCGTCGACGCTTCGCACTTCGAAAATCTTCCCGGCGTTGCTGAAGCGGTACGCGTCAGCAAACCGTACAAACTCGTTACCCTCGATCTTCGCGCGGACAAGACCGTAATTCGGGTCGGTGACGCCACCATTGGAGGCGAGGAACTCGCAATCATCGCCGGTCCATGCGCAGTCGAAAGCCGTGATCAGGCGTTCGCCGTGGCAGAAGCGGTCCGCAGCAGCGGCGCTCGCTTCTTCCGTGGTGGCGCATTCAAGCCGCGTACTTCTCCTTACGCGTTTCAGGGGCTTGGGGAAGAAGGCATGAAGATCCTTGCGGACATTCGTGAGGCGTACGGATTAAAAATAGTTACGGAAGCTTTGGATGAAGCAGGTGTAGATCTTGTCGAACGCTACGCAGACGTAATACAGATCGGTGCACGTAGCATGCAAAACTTTACGCTGCTCCGCCGTGCGGGCAAATCGCGCCTGCCTGTGCTCCTGAAGCGCGGGCTTTCGGCGACACTTGATGAGTGGCTGCTCGCAGCCGAATACATCATGGCCGAAGGCAATTATCAAATTGTTCTCTGCGAGCGGGGGATTCGCACCTTCACGCAGCATACGAGAAACACATTGGATCTAGCCGCGATTCCTGCAGTCAGGCGCATTTCTCATTTGCCGGTGATCGTCGATCCGTCCCATGGAACTGGGAAGAATTATATGGTTACCCCACTTGCTCGTGCGGGTGTAGCGGTCGGCGCGGATGGACTGATAGTGGAAGTTCATCAGCAACCGGATCATGCATTGTCGGATGGCGCGCAAGCTTTGACGTTGGCACAGTATGAACAGTTGGTGAGTGAAGTGCGCGCGATTCATGAAGTGATCGCGCCCGCGACTGTGGGCTAGAGTGCTCTCCCTGGAGTGCGGTACCTGTCACTGCACTCCAAAAAGTCGCTACTTCTAACGACTAAAAGTCAGTGCTAATGATATAAATCTAGGTACGCCCGTTAGCCTCGTCGTCTCCAAGCAAAATCTTTTCAAGATCCCTTGCAAATACAGAACGAGGTACAACTCGTTCGTAGCCAGCCTGCAAAGCCTTCTGTTGCAGCTCTGTTTGCACATGAGAGAAAAATCCTAACAATGGAACACTCCTCAGATCTTCGTTTGATTTCAGTTGACGTGCCAGATTCATGGGATCGATTTTAGTGTTGTGAAGATCGACAACGATCAGTGCAGGCAGTGGTTCAGCAGAAGCGGCGAGCAACACGTCGATGTTTCTACAGAATTTGATGTCAACTCCTGCTGCCTCCGCCGTGGCACGAATCTTAGAGGCGAAAAACATGTCATCAACCGCGACGATAACTTTCCTGGGCATATTCAAAGTCCGATGTAGCGCAAACCGTTAGTTTGCGGATAATTCCTTACCAATGTTGCGAATTAAAGATGGCTCCGGCCGAGCTGAAGCAAGTTTGTTGCACGGCGCACCCGGGGGTTGCCTACAAAGTAGCAGTTTGCGTTACCAGCAAAGAATCGGGGACACTACTTACACGATGGCAACCGCGATTCCCCCACTCACAGAGTCTGAAAAGATCGAGTTTGGAAATATCGAGCCCAGCCATACGACGGGGATCGTCCCGGCAAAAATCGTCGTGGCATCATACAACATACGTTACGCCGTTGGTCGCTTCCTGATTTCAAGTGGATTGCTCCGAAAGGCAGGTCTTATTGGATCGGGCGGACGTACAGAAAGGGTTGCGAAAAATATTGAGACTGCTGCTCGGATGTTCGTGGAGGGGCGCCTCTTGCCGAAGGTCGATGTGTTGGCACTTCAGGAGGCGGACAAGCGAACTAAACGCGCCGGTGGACACCACGTGGCGCGCGAACTGGCTGAATGCTTGCAGATGAGCTGGATTCACGTACCTGCGGGGATTCCACGAGGCGAGAAGCCAAAGAGCCGGCAATGGTGGCTCGATTTTGAAGAACAAATTGATCTTTACGATAGTGGCGATACCGGCTTGGGACTCTTGAGTAGATTGCCTCTGAGTGATGTCGTTCGAATTGATCTGCCGTGGGAGGAATGCGCGTGGCGACCGCGGCTGGCCATGGCCGCCACGATTTCAGTAGGGCCGCGCAAGTTAAGAATTATAAATGCGCACGTAGATCCGCACGCGGCGCTTGGTGGTCAATTACAACAACTCGAGGTTCTGCTCCAACAGGCTAACACCCTGACGCATCCGACGCTGATTCTCGGCGACTTCAATACCCTATCAAAGAAAAAGGTTTTGGAGACTCGTAGGTTTTTCGAGTCTCACGGTTATTCGACTCCGTTTACTTCAGGTACAGCGACATGGCGGGGGGCAGGGATTAGGTTACACGCTGATTGGATGTTCGCGCGGGATGCAGTGATCAAAAAATGCGGAGTGGCGCGGCGCTCAAATGTCTCTGACCATTGGCCCATCTGGGCGGAAGTCGACTTATCCTAGTTCACGATGAAGTGATGAGCCGCAAATAAGGGAAAGATTGGATGATAGCTTCGCCAAGTATAAAGAGTTGCAGCTTGCCTCAAGAGTCATGCGCCACGTGAGGTTCGGCTTTGCCGCTGCACCCAACGACGCCAAAGCCGAGGCCGCCCGAAAGTGCCAGTCACTTACGCAACCTGACGTATGCCTCTTGAAGTCATTTCCAGCCGTGACAATTCCCTGCTTCGCTTAGCGCGCTCGGTGCGCGATGGTAAGACGACGGATCTGATATTTGTCGAAGGTCTCCGTCTTTGCGGGGAGGCCCTGATCTCGGGCATTTCTATCGAGGCCGTGATTGTTTCAAGTGAGCTGGCGTCGAAAGGAAAGGCGGCGTCGCTGCTAAGCCGCCTCGGTGAAGTCTCAAAGCGCGTGGCTTCAGTTAGCGAAAAACTACTCGAATCCATCTCCTATACCAAAACTCCCCAGGGAATAGTTCTGCTCGCTACACGGCCTGATTCAGACGAGAACGACTTCGCTGCCGACACGCTTGAACCGCCCTTAGTAGTTATCATGCATCGAATCAACAACCCTGTTAACGTCGGTGCAATCCTACGCACGGCGGAAGCAGCAGGCGCGACAGGTGCAATCGCAACTCAACACACCACAGATCCCTTTTCTCCCAAGTCCCTGCGCGGCGCGATGGGCTCGGCGTTTCGCCTTCCCGTATGGTTTGGTCCCAGTTATGTTCAGGCGCTTGACTGGTGCACGCAGCGTGGCATTCAGACCATTTGTGCTGACGTCCACGCCTCAAAGGGTTATGAGGAAGTGGATTGGCTGAGGCCGTCGGCAGTGATTTTGGGGCCGGAATCAAACGGTCTATCACAGGAGGAAGTGGCTGCGGCAAATGAGGCGGTAAGGATTCCGATGAAGGAACCGGCGGAGAGCCTTAATGTTGCAGTCGCATGTGGAATCTTGCTTTACGAGGCAATGCGACACCGGCGTTAGTTCGCCATTAGATGGAAATGTAGATAAGTCACGCCCTGATAGCCGGGCCCATTGGTAACAACCCGGTAGTTAACAAGGTTCTCATCCCTGACGATTTGTCCGATCACACCTAACGAATCAACCAGATAATCCCGATCTTCGACGGAGAACTCCGCAATGTTTTTGAGATCTTTTTTGGGAATAACGACGTAATGAATACGGGCCTGTGGGCCGGGATGCCTGATGACGATCGTCTTGTCGGTCTCCTTCACCACCGAGGGCATCAGACCGCTAAACTTTTGAATTCCCACTGAAGTGATAAGACCCATTAGATCGCTCGGCTTAAGACAGTTCCCCTGGCAGTCAGTCAAGACCAGAAAGGATCGGGGGCGCGAGTCGAAAAAGAGATACCCGCCAATTAGTATTCCGAGGAACAGCGTTCCCACCATTAAGAGCGAGATTTTACGCCTTTTCATTGTTGTTCCTCCCTGTCTTAATCCACGCTCTAGCGGAATCAAGAAAGATTCGGACGGCTTTGGGTTAACAAACCGATGCCGCTATCGGCGATCTGTGCCGTCCCACCATTAACTGTTTGCCCAGTCAAGCGTTTACAGTAGAATACCCTCGTTTTCAAAACATTTCGTTTTTTCGCGCAGTCATGGACAGGGACTGCGTTTTTTGCACGGCCGGTAAGTGGGGCCAAGCCGTCGGTTCGGATTCAGCAAAAGCCCGACACATTCATGACTGAAGACCAAAGGCCGGGACTAAAAAAGAAACGCGAAGAGGCCCTTCCCGAGCGTCTTCTGCGCCGTGTTCTGGAGAGTATGGGCGATGTAGTCGATCGCAAGTTCGGCCGCACAGTCGAGCCGAAGGGCGGCCTCACAACATCACAACTCATCGAACGAATGAAAAAATTAATTGATGAGCGTGTGCGCGACGAAGGACGTAAAGGCCGTATTGCCCCACATCAGTTCAAACTCAAGGTCGAATGGGGCACGCATTCCGAGGCGCCGCCTCAGATCATAAAAGATCTCGAACATGAGATTCTAGCTGCAGCAATCGACCACATAAACGATCACCGCTATCGAACTTTGGCTCCGGCAAAAGTCGAAACAGAAGTTGATATTTTCACTACCGGAATCTCCGTCGATCCGACCTTCGGCGAATTTGAAGAAGAGCTCAAAGAGGCCGATGAAGCCAAACGGCAAAAGTTGACAGCGCCAAAACGCAGTCCCTTCGAAAAGGTTCCGGACGTAAAGTTCGTAGCCAGAATCACTATGCGCAACGAAGTGCACGAGGTGCCGCTGGCGCTCAAACCGGGTGGCAAAAGGTTGAGCGTGGGCCGCGTTTCTGACAACGAGCTTGCGCTTAATGATTCGAGTGTCTCAAAGATCCATGCGGCGCTTACCCTGAACCAGCAAGGTACGCTTTTAGTGGCTGACACGGGATCGACAAATGGGACTTATATAAACGGCCGCCGTATTTCGTATGGCGAAGCGCGGCAAGTTGAAGAAGGCGACGTAGTAGGATTTGGCGACGTGGAAGTGCGTTTTCGCAAGAGTGACCAGGCGTAAAATCCTAACCACGATTGCAATAAACCGAGACTGGTTCAAAGCCGATATGTCACTTTTGTTGCTCTTGCAATCACCGACGCCCGCGCAATCACCTCCACACGTTCCGGAATGGACGCCCGCGTTGCTCACATTGATTTATCTGGGTGGATTCCTCTTCATCATCCTCCTCTTACTCATTTCCCTCTTCAGAAATCGCCGCCGGGCCGTGTTGTTGCCTGCGGCTGTCCCCGATGACCTCCCCGCAGAAGTTAAGAGACGGCTTGGTTCGACTTCCACCAACCGCGGACTGCGTACACTGAGATGGATTTTCGTCCTGCTCTCGGTCGCGCTTTTCGGCTTCCACATTTACTGGGCACATTACGCGCAGGAGCGGAACGAAAAATTTCAGGAGTTGAGCTACAAAGATCTTCGCAATCGCCGTCTTTCAGAATCCACTTTGCGCGGCTGGCTGCTGGATCGCAGCGGACGACTTGAAAACGCCCTGGCCCTGTATCGCCGCGGCGCGGGCGGCGACATCACCCGCGAATACCCGATGGATCAAGCAATGGCCCACATATTCGGTTCCGACCGCGGGGATCCGGGACTGGAGCGGGCGCTCTTTGGCGTCCAAAGTGGAGCACTTCCGGAAGCGTTAGAGATTTTGAAGGGAAAGAGCATCGCCTTCAAGGGCAATACCGATGTGAAGTTGACAATCGATCGGGATCTACAACAGGCGGCAGTGGATCAGTTGAAAGGAAAGCATGGCGCAGTTGTTATTTTGAATCCGCAAACAGGCGAGGTCGTGGCGCTATACAGCGAACCGTCCTACAGCCTGAAGGAGGTCGACGACGAGAATACGTGGGTGAAACTCGAGGCCAACCAGCGAGACCGCCCGTTAGTCAGTCGCGCCCTGGGTGCTTACTACATTCCCGGATCTACGTTTAAGACCGTAACAATGATCGCGGCATTTCTTGCGGGCGAGCAAGGCACCGAATTTACGTGCAGCGGCAGCGGTTATTATGCTGCGCCGGGTGCGAATGTGATTTTTGACGACGGCGGCCCCGGGGAAGTACACGGCCATATTAGGATAAATACCGCTTACGAGGTTTCGTGCAACCAGTACTTCGCACAAATGGGTGTCAAGTTAGGAGCTGAACGATTGAAGCGCGCGGCGCAGTTGCTCGGCATCGGCGCCTACGACACGCCCACGGAAGCATTGCGCGGTCGGAGAGAACCTGAACTCTGGAACGCCAGCACTGATGCCGTCAAGCGGGCCCTGGCACCAAGAGAAGCGACAATCGTCACAGGCAAACAGGTTACGAGATACGACCTGGCCCTGATCGGTTATGGCCAGGGGTATGCAGGTCAGATGACTCCCTTTCAAATGGCATTGGCGGCCTCCGCGATTGCCAACATGGAGGGGCGGTTAATGAAACCGAAGATTGAATTCAATCGCCCTCCCGAAGTCTTCAAGCAGGTGATGACTCCGCAAGCGGCAGCGAACATGCGGGCCATCATGGGCCTGGTAACAGGTGGGGCCAGCGGTACTGCGCGCGGGGTGTTCGGGCCCGTCGCGGCAGCGGGAATCAACACAGGCGGCAAGACAGGAACGGCGCAGAAAGTTGAGCCGCTCTATGATCCGAGAACCGGTCAGCCAAAAACGAGACACAGAGTTGAAAAAGATAACAAAGGCAACATCATTCGTGAGTATGAAGAAACAATTATGGATGAAGAACATCCTCGAATTGATGGGTGGTTTTTATGTATTGCACCGTTGGAGCATCCGCAACTTGCAATGGCTGTGATTGTGGAAGGTGGCGGTTACGGTTCCAAGTCGGCCGCCCCAATTGCCGCCGCACTGGTGTTAAAAGCAAAAGACCTTGGGTACTTCAAAGTTGGGGCCTCCCAACCGAGTGCACAACCAGGCAATAGGCCCGGAACACAACCCGGCAATCAACCGCGAAATCGAGGAAGACAACCGCGCACTCCACCTCAGCCACGACCCGTAGCAACACCGCCGTAGAAGCAAGGATCAGGGATGGAGAATAAGGGATGAAGGATGAGGGTAAAAGGATGAGCGATGGAGGTCTTAATTGCGGTAGCAATGATTGGATACTTCTGCTGTTGACTGTTTGCTGTTAACTGCTTCCTAACTACTAAATGAAAAATCGCGCTTCATCACACCTGTTCATAATTCTGCTGCTACTGATCCTCGAGATTGGCGGCTATTGGGCCATACACCGAGCAGCGTTACTGCGTGGTTATGAAACTTCAATCGTGGGGGCCGTGCGTGATCTATTCATGTTCGTGCCGCTGTTTTTTATGGTGATTTGGCTGTCTCGAGTCAAGAGATACAGCGGGAACTGGATCCTGTTCACTGCGGCCGTCATGCTCTTTTCCATCGGTATGCTTATTCAGTACAGACTTTATAGCGATCCGGAATACAACGCGCGGAATAAGTCGGAAGCGCGCCAGGCAAAAATGGAGGCGCTGCGCACCCGCTATATCATTGAGAACTACGATCCTGTGAAGAAACAGATGATGGGTTTACCGCCTACGCCGGCTAAGTCCATCGATCTTAATCAACTTCCCAAACGTCCCTCAAATTACTCCCTGGGGAATGCGTTGTTCTCGAGTTATACCTGGATACCTATTCTGTCGTTCATCGCTTTTGGTCTGGCCTACTCGTTTTGCGTGCGTGACGGGTTCCTACTTTGGATTCAAAGGAACAGCTTCATAATTGTCCTCTTAACACTCGCTCCCCTCGCTATCGCGGTCGTCACCTCGAGTGCGGGTAAAGCGCTAGGCAATATGACGCCGTGGGAACCGTCAAAGAT
>JBHENH010000046.1:4487-20717 GCA_046262135.1 Pyrinomonadaceae bacterium | reverse complement strand
ATGTCGCCCCTCTGGGGCGAAGCAAATAGTCAATACCTCTGTTGCACTTCAAACTTGAATTCACCAATGACAAATGGAAAATCATCATTCCTTGCCATACAATCTATAACCTTTCCAGGTTAGCGCTTCGCAACTCTCCGCGTGATCGCCTCATCCTCAACTTCGCCTGCCTTGTTGATCGGAATGTCTGATGCGCTGCCATAACTAACTCCTCGTTCTTCGCTGTCGAGTTCTCCTGAGGGCAAGGCAGCAAGTGGACCCGTAACGCGAGGAGGATTAAAGCCGGGGTAATCGATCCGGGCATGATATATTGCGGTCAACGCGCCGATAATAGCTTCCCGAATTGTTGTCAGCTCCTGCAGTGTCAGGTCACATTCATCAAGTTGCCCGTCTGTAATAATTGCATCGACAATCTTCACCACGATTGCGCGAATGTTTTCCGGATCGGGACGGGCTAAAGATCGGGCTGCCGCTTCACATGAATCCGCTAACATCATGATGGCTGCCTCTTTAAACTGAGGCTTTGGACCCGGGTACCGGAAGTCCTTTTCATCAATGATTTCCCCGGGCTTTGCCTGGCTCTGCGCCTTCCGAAGGAAGAAATGTAGTGTACGTGTGCCGTGGTGCTGCGGGATGAAGTCAGCAATCTTGTTGGGCAAGCTGATCTCTTTCGCTAGCTTCATACCGTAGATCACGTGGCTGGTGATGATTCGTGCGCTCTGCGACGGGCGCATGTGGTCATGTGGGTTATCGCCTTGCTGGTTCTCGACAAAGTATTCGGGTGCGGCGACCTTTCCGATATCATGATAAAGAGCGCCGATACGAGCGAGGAGCGGATTCGCGCCGACGGCGCGACAGGCATCTTCCGCCAGTTGGCCCACTGCATGGGAATGCTGGTTCGTTCCCGGCGCGCGCAGTGCAAGTTGGCCCAGCACCGGCAGATCGGCGTTAGAAAGCTCAAGCAACTTTACGTCGGTCAGGATTCCGAAAACTGATTCATTTATGGGCAGTCCACCAGCAGCGAAGATCGCAGTCAACAGGCCACCGGCAAAACCGCAACCGAGAGCCAGCAGCACCGTGTTAAATGTAAAGGCTCGCTCGGCGTACGCGATCAGCGCGACCGCCATAAGGGCGTTGACACCGCCAACAAACAAGCCCGCCAGCGTCACGGATTGCCGTTCTCGATAGCGAGCTATCCCGTAAATCGCGGCGGCGCAGGAAATCATTGCGTACACGGCGGTGTGTATCCCGGCTGGTGCGAGCATACCGGCAAACAAGGCGGTGACGATTCCCGTTAAGAAGGCCAACTGAGTATCAACCAGCATGACAACCAGCAGAGCTGCAGCGGCGAAGGGAATGGCAAAGTTCCAGAGGGTCGCATCGTTATAAGGCGCAGTCATCCTGCCGTTCGCCACGCTATCGCTGAGCGCAAAACCGATGCGCATTAATGCTGTTTCTACCACAATCGCCGAACCCACGAGCGCAAATGCGCGGGTCTTCGAGAGCGACAAGGCAGCAGAAGTACTTCTATGCTCCGTAAACTTCCAAACCGCCCAGTACACTGCAAACACGATAACCAGGAGACCTATGAGATTGTGCCACGGGCGTCCCGCTCGACCCGTGCTTTTGAGAATGCCAAGTTGGGCCAACATGCCTGGCGTAACCGTGTCGCCTTCGCGCGCAATCACCTGGTTGCGTTTTAGCGAGATGGTTACGGAAGGAATCTTGTTTGCTTCGGCCTCTCGCGCAGTTGTCGTAGCGGTCTGATCGAGAACCACATTGGGACGGATGAGCGGCAGTATGGCCGCAACCAATGCTGACTTTTGTTCTTGCGACCAGCCCCGAAGCTCCAGCAGTTTGAGTTCGAGTTCGCGTCGCGCGGCATTCAGGGAGAGCATGCGAGTCCGCGGCGCGGGCATGATCATCTGCCCTGTCGGATTGCGGACGTCTACGATCACAATGTCCTGGTTTAGCCGGTCCGCTTCGGCATCGTCATAAATGTACTTGTCTCCCACCTCGCGAATCAGAAGTAACAGCCGGTCAAGATCATCCTGACCAAAGTTATGAGCGATAATGGCACGCGCCACACCGGTGCCGCCTTCTCCACTCCAGGTCAAATCCTTTGCCGGTGTCCTCGCTTCGTATTGTCTCTTCAGATCTTCCCAGGCAGCACGAAAACTTCGTGCAGAACTATCACCTCGTGTCGAATCAAAATTAAAAACGGGCCGAGTCGCGTCGCGTGCAGCATTACGCCGCCGCTCTGTTTCGGCGATATCGACTCCAGCGATATCGGAGTGGGCTACGACGCTCCCTCTTATGATTTCGCCCTCGCGGTAGTCGACAGGAAAGCCGGACAAGTAACTGCGCAGCAACAGAGGGGTTGTTACAACCACAAGGAAAGCAAATCCAATGACGAAGCGAGTTCGCGGTCGGAACACCGTGAAGGGTTGCACGACATATTGCACCACAAGGTCGCGCGCGCGACTGAATGGAGTTGTGAAGCGGGGGCGAAGTGCCATATCGTTTCTAGGCAATAAGGGAGATACGGCCCGTCCTGGAGGCCCGGGGTTTCTCAGCTGCGCCTAAGTCCTGCGAAAGCATCTCGCCTACCGACAAAAGCAGCGGTTGCAGCGTTTTCGGATCTGTCGCCGATAGAGTCACCAATTCGCGTTCACCAGCTTGCGCTAGCTGCCGAGCGATGGCACGAAGCGAGTCAGGGTCAACCAGGTCCGCTTTATTCAGTGCCAGGATCGAGGGGATTTGAGCAATGCGAAGTTCTTCGAGAATTCTTTCAACTGATTGGATCTGCTGAGACCAGCGCGGGTTTGAGATGTCTACCAGGTGGATCAGCAATCGACTATCACTGATTTCCTCCAGTGTCGCGCGGAAGGCTGAAAGAAGCCCCGGCGGCAAGTCTCGGATGAACCCCACAGTGTCATTAATTATTACCTCCTGCTCTCGTGGCAATCTAAGTCGTCGCGAGGTGGGGTCGAGCGTGGCAAACATCCGTTGCTCAGCTCGCACGTCGCTACTCGTCAGGGCGTTTAAGAGAGTTGACTTTCCTGCGTTTGTATAGCCGACGATAGAAACAACCGGAAGATTATTCCGCGTGCGCACTTTTCTACGTTCCTGCCGCCGTTGTCGTTGCCCCTCGATTTCTTTCTCCAGACGATTTATGCGATCGCGGACGCGACGACGATCCATCTCGAGTTTCGTTTCTCCGGGACCTCGGCCTCCAATGCCACCGGCAAGCCGCGAGAATGCGGAGTCATGGCCAGCGATGAGTCGCGGCAAAAGATATTTTAACTGAGCGAGTTCGACTTGAATTTTGCCTTCGCTGGACTGCGCTCTTTGGGAAAAAATATCCAGGATAAGTTGAGAACGATCGATGATTTTCAAGTCCGTAGCTTCAGAAAGCGATCGTACCTGGGCCGGAGTTAACTCGCGATCAAAGACGAGCATGTCCGCGCCGAGTTGCAACGAGCGGATAAGTAGTTCGTCAAGCTTTCCTCGTCCAAGCACAGTCTTGGGGTCGATCGCCTGGCGCCGTTGAATAATTTTATCCTGCACGACAATTCCGGCAGATCCAGCCAGTTCCTGGAGTTCCTCCATCGACTCTTCAGCATCCACGATTGGTCCTGACGTAACGCCCACGAGGATCGATCGGTCTTTAAGGCCGTCCTGACGCGAAGCGCGCCGGTTTCTCGCCATTTCTTCTTCGAGTGAGTTGATTAGCGAAAGAAAATCAACATCAAGCTGTGAGGCTATCTTCGGCGCGAGAAAGCCGTAAGGAGTCACACCGGTGTCAGTTTGTACTTCGACGGCCCTCATTGGCAGCAAGTGAGCGGCGTTTACCAGACCCGGCAGCCCGTCTGGGTTCACGTCGATGGCAACCATCAGATCCAGGCGCAACAATGCCAAGTCAGTCAGGTCGTCCTGTGTCAACCCTTCGCCTCGAAGGTGAGTATGGACGCATCGAAGTCCGCGGAAACGATCTATAGCAACGCGGATGCGTTTGAAATCGGGAAGTTCAATACCCCGAATATCACCAACCATTACGTATTCGACATGACCACTACGATCGATCAACGCGCCTATCTGTCTTCTTGTCTCGTGTGATAATTCCGCGAGTTGCCGCGCGAATTCAGGTGTCACGATCTGCTGAGGAGCAATGCGCCTGGTGTACAGCTTTTCAATGCGGCGAACTTGATTGGGCTTTAGACCGCCGGTGTTTCCCAAGACGTCTTTGATAGTTATATTCCTCCGTGCGCATGCGGCGCCGAAGCCGGAAGCGAGAGCCACAAAGTCTCCGGGCGCGAACCATTCTTGTTTCTTTTTGGGCTGAAGTTACAGGAGGAGTGATGCGGGCAGTAGGTTTCCGACGCCAGTGGATCCGTTACGATGTTGCTCTGCGATATTGCTTCGCCTAGTCGCTTGAGCATTACTAGTTCGTTAGCGGGTTTCGTGCTCCTTAGCTAAATAAATAGTACGAAGCCGCTTGTTTATACGTGCGATTATAGCATAGCGACAACCTTACGGAGTAAAGACACTCGCCTGTGCAGCTGAAGTTTGGGGTCGAATCTACGCGCTTCCCAGAAATCAGCGCGGGGGAACCTCGAACGGTAAGCTTTTTTGACAAGTACTTTGCTATTCACTTGCTGAATTAGACAGCATTCTATGCCCGTCGTATGATGAAAAGCCTACAAGTTTGATGAATTGAACGTGCCAGAGGATCCGCTTATCGTTCCCCGCAAAATCAGATAAATGAGCAAACCAGCAAAAATTGTTCGGATTGATCCGCCCTATGCTCTCCCTGGCGGAGAAGTCACTATCGACTGCCAGGATTTTGACACCAACGCTCCGACGCTATGTAGCGTTTCGATCGGTCCGGAGCGCGCGCCCATTGTTGCGATATCCTCCAAACGAGTACTGGCAATAGTACCCGAACTCAGGGAAAGCGGACGCGTCGACGTTAGAATCGAGAGTGGCGGCGTTCGCAGCGAGGCCATCACCTTAGTGGTAGGTAAGCGATTGGCGGAGGATCTCCATCCGGTGGCCAATCCTGCTTTCGATCCGGATGATGGTTCGATCTTTGTGACTCGTTCGGGTTCGCGTGGGGAGCAGTTGCCCATCACACTTTTCCGGATCGATCCGAACGGGGAGTTGACTGAGTTCTCCGGCGATATAACAAATCCTACCGGCATCGCTTTTGACAGCACCGGACAGATGTTTGTTACCAGCCGACTGGATGGCACCGTCTATCGTATTACTCCCTTCAAAGAGGCTGTACCCTTTGCACGAAACCTCGGCGTAGCAACCGGTATCGCCTTCGACCGATCAGACACGATGTATGTCGGAGATCGCACGGGAACGATCTACAAGGTCAACGGCATAGGCGAGGAGTCGCCGTGGAGTAAAATTGAGCCATCTGTCTCAGCATACCACTTGGCTGTTGGCCCCGATGATGCTTTATACGTGAGTGGGCCCACGGTAGCGAGTTTTGATTCAGTGATGAGGATCGATGCCGATGGCGAAGCAGGTGTGTTTTATAAAGGGTTGGGACGACCGCAGGGAATGGCGTTTGATGCGGAAGGTAACCTGCACGTGGCCGCCTCGCTGCGCGGCAGGCGAGGAATTGTGCGAATCTCTTCGGATGGAAAAAACGCCGCGATGTTTGTGGCGGGAATGAATCTCGTCGGCCTCGCTTTCAACTCAAGGCGTGAGATGGCGATAGCTTCCACCGATTCAGTTTTTAGGATTGTTCCTCCGGATCAATAGAAAGGAAGTGGGTTTTTGACTACTAAAGGGGGGCATGTTAGTGTGGCGCGACTCGTTCCAAACCCTTCTTTTTCTGACTTGATCAATGGACAACAATACGATCGGACAATTCATTCTATACATGGTGGCGCTGGTCTTTTCGTTGTCCGTACACGAGTCGGCACATGCGTGGATGTCAAACAGGTTCGGCGACGATCTCGCGCGGTTACAAGGTCGAATCAGTTTGAACCCGGCGGTGCATGTCGATCCTATTGGCACTCTTTTGTTCCCTGCGATCGCCTTCTTCACTCATATCCCTATCATCGGCTGGGCTAAGCCTACGCCGGTAAACCCGCTAAAATGGAGAAATAAGCGCGTCGCAAACTTTTGGGTTTCGGCCGCAGGTGTTATCAGCAACGCAATCATCGCTATAGTTGCCGGGATTATCATGCGTGTCCTCTACGAAGCGAATGTTGTGAATCTTTACATGCACCCTTTTTATGGACTTTCGGCAGGTGCAGCCGGTGGTTCGACAATGGCGGAAGGCGCCGCCCAATTGCTGAGCGGCTTTTTCTCTCTAAACGTCGCGCTCGCCATTTTCAATTTGATTCCGGTTCCCCCTCTTGATGGCAGCAAAATTCTGTCTAGCATATTACCCCCGAGCTTTGAGTCTGACATCGAGGCGATGGAGCGCTTCGGATTTCTTCTACTGATGGTTTTGATGTTCACCGGAGTATTTGGAGTCGTCTTCCGTATAGTCATGCCGCTGGCTTCATATCCGTTTGTAATTGGTCTTGGTTAATTCAGGATGAAAAGAATTTTCAGCGGCGCACAGCCGACCGGCAACGTACACCTGGGAAACTATCTTGGCGCCCTGCGCAACTGGGTGGCGCTCCAACGCGAATACCAGAGTTTTTTTTGCATCGTCAATCTTCACGCGATTACTAACAGGCAAGACCCCAAACTCCTGGTTGAGAAAACCAGAGAACTCGCGCGGATCTATTTGGCGGTGGGTATTGATCCGCGCTTGTCGACCATCTTTATCCAGTCAGATGTTCCCGAACACACAGCGCTGACCTGGATTCTCAATTGCGTCGTACGTATGTCCGAGCTGGAGCGCATGACCCAGTTTAAGGATAAAGCGAGGAAGCAGCGGGAGAACATCGGAGTGGGCGTGTTTGATTATCCGGTATTGATGGCTTCTGACATCCTGCTATATCACACCGACCTTGTTCCCGTCGGAGAAGATCAAAAACAACACCTTGAACTAACGCGCGATTTAGCAATACGCTTTAACCGCGATTATGGTGAGACTTTCCGAGTGCCGGAGCCTTTTATTCCAAAGGTTGGCGCGCGGATAATGTCGTTATCGGATCCGGCAAGGAAGATGTCTAAGTCTGACGACGATCCGAGCGGCTGTGTGATGTTGCTCGATGACGCGGACACAATCCAGCGTAAATTTAAGCGCGCCGTCACCGATTCGGGCACTGAAATACGTTTCGATGAAACACGACCCGCGATTACAAATTTGCTGACCATTTTCCACTTGTTAACAGGCAAAGTGCGGGAAGACATCGAGGACCACTTCGCGAGCAAGGGCTACGCTCAGTTGAAGCAGGAGCTGGCGGACGTTACGATTGAGTTTCTACGGCCATTCCACCAGCGTGTGCAGGCAATTACAGATGAGGAATTAACTGCAATACTGGAGAATGGTTGCGATAAAGCCCGCAGCATTGCGAGGACAACCCTGGCGTCCGCTACGACGGCAATGGGCATATCGGGCGCGAGGAAGTCGGGAGCGTTGCCAGGACTGGGAGCGAGGACCTAATGGACGAGACCAGAGATGGGACTGCAACGCAGCAAGCGACTGCCGCGCAGGAAACTGATGGCCCGATCAACGTCACAGGCTCAACTCCCGAAATTGTTCCCGATCACACCACAGACGATTTGAAAATCGTAATGGGCGATTTTGATGGCCCACTCGACCTCCTCCTTCACTTGATTCGCCAGGAACAGGTGAATATCTACGACATTCCCGTTGCACGCATCGCCGACGAATATCTCCATTATCTGCAGCTTATGCAGGAACTGGACATCGCTGTCGCCGGGGATTTCCTGGTGATGGCGGCAACCTTGATAGAGCTCAAGACGAAAATGCTTCTGCCCCGCGATCCTTTTGCGGCTGAGGAGGAAGCAGAAGACCCCAGGAAGGATCTCGTCGACCAGCTCCTCGAATACCAGAAGTACAAGGCGGCCGCACAAATGCTTTGGTCGCGAGCCACTGTTGAGCGGGCAGTTTTCAAGCGGGCCGAAATCGAGACTGATAAGAACAATCCCGAAGTCGCGGTCGGGTTATTTGATCTTTTGAAGGTGTTCCAGCAGATTCTGGATCGGCACAAAGAAGAAGTGCTGATGGAGATCGAACGTGAAGAAATCTCAATGGCAGAAATGCTGGAACGGTTACGGAACATGGTCATGTCAGCCGGCGAGCTCAATCTTCGTATTTTCTTTGAAAGGGCCCAGTCCCGTCGCGAATTAGTAGTGGCGTTTCTTTCAGTACTTGAACTGGTACGTACGACGGAGATCCGGCTGGTCCAGGAACAAACGTTTGGCGATATTGTCGCCAAAGTTTCAGGCTAATAGATAACCATATGAATAAAGAGAGTGTAGCTAAAGCATTGGACGTAGCGCCGGATCAAGCGGCGCTCAACGAAGAGGCGAGTCGGGAGCTGGAGGCAATGGTTGCCGCAGAATCGACTGGTGACGAAACGCAGGAGACCGGCGATCTAGGAGCGTACGTAGTTCAAAACGCCGCAGAACGCGCGGCGATCATTGAAGCGCTTATCTTCGTTTCCGAGGAACCGCTCAGCACCAAAACTATGGCAGAGGTGTTACGCGAGGAGCGGGACGTTGTTGGCGAAACCGTGGCGGAGCTGGCGAAGGATTTCAACGGGCGAAATGGAGGTTTGCAATTACGCGAAGTAGCTGGCGGCTGGCAGTTTGCAACCCGTCCTGAATACCACGAACACGTGCGCGCGTTTCTAAAATCGCGCCCCAGCGCAAAACTGTCCATTGCTTCTCTCGAAACTCTGGCGGTGATTGCGTATAAGCAGCCCGTCACTGTGCCTGAAATTCTGGAAATTCGTGGTGTGCAGTCCCCATCGTCCATCAAGACGCTGCTGGATAAGAAACTGATTGTGGCAAAGGGACGTAAGGAGACAGTCGGCCGTCCGATGATGTATGGCACCTCGAAGGAATTTCTGCTGCAATTTGGCTTGAAGGACCTTTCTGAGCTACCGAGCATGGAAGACTTCCAGGATCTTGCCGGCGGCGAAACATAAACTCAAAAACTCCGAAGGATTTGTTTTGATGATTATGATGGAGCAAATCGAATCGCTAGGTAAGCGCATCGCTCATGAGTTCCAGCCGCACCGTATTATCTTGTTTGGATCGTATGCCTATGGACACCCCAACGAAGATTCGGATGTGGACCTTCTGGTTATACTTCCATTCGATGGGAAACCCGTCCGAAAGGCGATTGAGATCCGGTCAAAAGTGAATTCAAAGATTCCGGTTGAACTCGTTGTGCGGACGCCAGAGCAGCTGGCTGAACGAATTGCAAACAACGATTGGTTCATGCAGGAGATAGTTAAAAAGGGTCGCGTGCTGTATGAAGCCAATCACGAGTGAGTGGGTAAAGAAGGCAGAGGCAGATTTCAACACGACCGAGCGTGAGTTTGCCGTGAAAGTCGATCCTAATTACGATGCCGTCTGCTTTCACAGCCAACAGGCTGCTGAGAAATTCTTAAAGGCTCGCCTTCAGGAAGCAGAGATAGCATTTGCCAGAATTCACGATCTCACCGTCCTTCTTGATAACGTAGTGACAATAGAGCCCGCGTGGGAAATCCTTCGTCCCCAGCTTCACTCGCTAACAGCCTATGCAGTTGAATATCGCTATCTGGTGAGTCATCGGAGAAGTCTGAGGCCGAAGAAGCTCTCGAAGTTTGTAAGATCGTTCGCAAGGCAGTCAGAACTTCGTTAGGATCAAACACCTAGAGTTTGCCCGTTCAAGCATTCCAATGAACGAACGTTTACAAAAACTGATTGCCGCGGCGGGCGTCGCCTCGCGCCGACATGCCGAACAGTTAATTACGGCCGGCGAGGTGACGGTTAACGGCAAAGTAGTGACGGAGTTGGGAACGAAAGCTGACTTGGCCATCGATCACGTTAAGGTTAAGGGAAAGCTAATCAATACTTCGGCGCAGCGCCGGGAAAAGATATACGTATTACTAAATAAGCCGCGTGGATATCTGTCCAGCGTTACGGATCCTGAGGGTCGGCCTACTGTGCTTGAATTGTTGCCTGCTTCTCTTGGCCGGCTTTATCCGGTAGGGCGGCTGGATTTCAATACGGAAGGGCTGTTGTTGCTTACTAATGATGGGGACTTCACAAACTTCATCACGTCGGCACGCAACAAGGTAGAAAAGGTTTACGAAGCAAAAGTTAAGGGCGTTCCCGACGATCGGGCAGTTGAACGCCTGCGGCGCGGCGTGGTGCTGGATGATGGCACGCGAACTTCGCCTGCAAAGATCCGCAGACTGGGTGAAACGGAAAGCAATGCCTGGTTTGAGATTCTTCTTCACGAGGGGAAGAACCAACAAATCAGACGAATGTTTGAGCTCATTGGCCACTCGGTGCTCAAACTGCGACGTTCGCGAATCGGATCTCTCAGAGATGACGAGTTGAAGTCGGGAAAGTGGCGGCGCCTTTCAGAAGACGAGGTCAAACTCCTCACGCGTGTCCGGCAGCGGCCCAGATCAAAAACAGCAGCGAACAAGTCTCACGTCGCCGGTCACGGTCCATCTCGTTGATGAGGTAGAATAACAAACACGTTTACTCCAGAGACAGGTATTCCTGTCATCGACAGGCGGAAATGCGCTTGTCTGGACGCAGGTTGTTGCAGGATTAACGATGGAATTTGAGTTAACCGAAGAACAAAAACAGATCAAGACCAGCGTGCGGGAATTTGCCGAGGCGGAGATTGCGCCTCACGTGATGGAGTGGGACGAGGCGCAACATTTCCCTGTTGAATTACAGCCAAAACTGGCTGAACTCGGCTTAACTGGTGTTTTGTTCCCTGAAGAGTATGGCGGCGCAGGAATGGGCTACGTTGAATACGCGACCATCATCGAAGAACTTTCGCGCGTCGATGGGTCAATAGGTATTTCTGTGGCCGCGCACACTTCACTCTGTTCAAATCATATTTATCAGTATGGAACCAAGGAGCAGAAACAAAAGTTTCTGCTGCCTCTTGCGAGTGGAAAGCATTTAGGGGCTTGGGGTTTAACCGAACCAGGCGCGGGCTCTGATGCGTCGGGAACTCGTTCGACGGCCGTCCGCAAAAATGGAGGATGGATCGTTAACGGATCCAAAAACTTCATTACACATGCCATTCACGCGGACACTTGTGTCGCGGTAGCGGTGACAGACCGCTCACGGAAAAGCAAAGGGATCTCTGCCTTTATCTTTGAAAAGGGAATGAATGGCTTTTCTCCATCGAAGAAAGAAAACAAACTTGGCTTGCGGGCGTCCGAAACCGCTAGTGTTGTGTTTGAAGACTGCTACGTTCCTGATGAGAATCGTCTGGGTGAAGAGGGAAACGGTTTCGTCAATGCCATGGAGATCCTGGACGGCGGCCGGATCTCGATTGCGGCGCTCGCTGTAGGAATTGCCCAGGGAGCGTATGAATCGGCTTTGCGTTATGCGAAAGAACGCCAGCAGTTTGGTAAACCGATCGCGGAGTTTCAGGCTATTCAATTCAAGCTGGCCGATATGGCAACACGAATCGACGCGGCACGTCTACTTATGTACAGGGCCGCCTCGATGAAAGATAAGGGCAGGCGAGTCACGCGAGAATCGTCGATGGCCAAGCTATTCGCGTCGGAGGTCAGCGTCAATGTTTGCGAGGAGGCAATCCAGGTCCACGGCGGGTATGGCTATACGAAAGATTACCCAGTGGAAAAATACTGGCGGGATTCGAAACTCTGCACGATTGGCGAGGGTACTTCGGAGATCCAACGTATTATCATCGCCCGCGAGATCTTGTTGCAGGCAGGATCGTAAGTGAATTCCTCAAACAGTAATACGTCACTTATAGAACGCGTCGCCGCCGGAGACACGCGGGCTGTGGCGCGTGCTATTTCAAAAGTGGAAGACGTATCTAAAGATGCGTCGGACTTGATGAAAAAGATTTTCCCCTTGACGGGCAAGGGGCTGGTGATTGGAATCACCGGCGCGCCAGGGGCGGGTAAGTCGTCGCTGGTCGATAAGCTTGCATTACATTTCCGAAAGGACGGAGAGCGTGTCGGGATAGTTGCAGTAGATCCTTCGAGTCCTTTTTCGGGTGGCGCGATTTTGGGCGATCGCATCCGCATGCAGACGCTGGGTCTCGATAGCGGTGTTTTCATACGGTCGATGGCCACTCGAGGAAATCTGGGCGGGCTGGCCCGCACCACCGTCGATGCAGTTTCGATACTTGATGCTGCGGGCTACGGCAAGATTATTATTGAGACCGTAGGTGTGGGGCAGGATGAGGTCGAAGTTATAAAGGCGGCGGACATCTCTGTGGTCGTGATCGTCCCTGGTATGGGCGACGATATTCAGGCTATCAAAGCCGGGATAATGGAGATTGGCGACGTTTTTGTGATCAACAAGGCCGATCGCGATGGCGTAAACTCTACCGAAAAAGAGCTTGAGTCGTTGCTTTCTCTCGCCAAACGCGTGGACGACTGGGAGCCTCCAATCGTTAAGACAATCGCTACGGAAAACAAGGGAATTCAGGAACTCGTCGTGGCAATCGAAAGTTATCGGGACTTTCGTTTAAAGACAACATTTGACGATGGCAGGCGGCGGGCGATCGCCCGCTGGCGGATACTGGAGTTGTTACGGGAACGACTGGTGGCGCAAACTCTGGAATCCGATTCTGCATCTGAAAAACTTGAGCGTTTGGCCTCAGAGGTTGCCAGTCGTCAACGAGATCATTACTCTGCCGTTGAAGAAATTTTGCAGGGAAGTCAGTAAGTTGTTAGTGGTCAGTAGTAGATACCTCGGTTGTATTTACGAATCTGCTATTAGCCTTGGACAACGAACCACTGACAACGAACCAATTAATGCATATTGATCACATTGGGTTTGCCACGCGCGAAATTGAACAGGCCCTTTCACTTTGGCGGGACACCTTAGGGCTTAAGGTGAAATCGACTGAAGATGTAGCGGAGCAAGGTGTTCGCGTGGCTATGCTGCCCATCGGTGAATCGCAAATAGAGTTACTTGAACCATTACATCCAGATTCGCCAGTAGGAAAGTTTCTCGAGCAGAGGGGACCGGGAATTCACCATGTCGCAATAAGAGTGCAAGACATTCAGGCGGCTCTCGCACAACTTAAGGAGAAGGGAACTCGCTTGATCGATGAAACTCCGCGGTTAGGAGCCGGCGGTTGTCTGGTTGCATTTATTCACCCTTCATCTACTAATGGTGTTTTGCTGGAGTTAGTGCAACACCAATAGTTTTGCTTTAGAAAGGAAATTTGTTTTGACTTCAACTACCAAAGCGTGGATTGCTGCGGCTGTCGCAGTAGTGTTTTCCGTTGGATTAATAGCCTGGCAGGTTAAAGCGAGACGTGCGGAATCCGTTAACCTTTCGGCTGAGGACGTAGCTATGATTGCTGAGGACCAGTCAGCTCAGTTTCGCGCACGTCTTGCGTCCGACCCTGCAGCGCGAAAAGGTTTTGCTGATGACCTGCAAAAGCTACTTGCGGTTGCTGAGGAGGCAAGGGCCAAGGGAATTGCCAACAAACCCGAAACCAAGCGCCAACTCGAATTGGTACGGTCTGTAGTTTTGGCCGAAAACTATTTCAAATCTCAGGGAAGCGCGCCGAATGTCTCTGAGCAGGAAGTCACAGACTTTTTCAACCAGCCTGCAAACCAGGCAAAGTTTGATCAATTCATCGTGGATGCTAAAGCCAAGAATCCCCAGCTTGCCGGCGGACAGATTCCCGAAGAGCAACTTAAGCAAGTCAAGCAGCAACTTGGACAGGTTCTAATCGGTGAAAATCGCGCGATCTCCTCAGGCGTCGATAAGAAGCCGGGAATAGAGTTGCAGATTAAGTTAGAGCAAGCGCGTATTCTGGCCCAAACCTACGCGCAGGAACACCTCGCCGAAAAGATGAAAGCGACCGACGCTGAGATAGATGCTTACCTCAAGCAACATCCGGAATTAGACATAAAGCAGAACCGGTCAAAGGCTGAGGAAGTGTTGAAGCGAGCAAAGGCCGGCGAAGATTTCTCGAAACTCGCCAAAGAGTTTTCGACTGACCCAGGCAGTAAGGAAAAAGGTGGTGATTTGGGTTGGTTTGGCCATGGTCAGATGGTGCCGGAATTCGAACAGGCCGCTTTCGCGCTCAAGCCAGGTCAGGTTAGTGAGATCGTTGAATCGAAGTTTGGCTATCACATTATCAAACTTGAAGATCGCAAGACGGAAAACAAGGATGGAAAGCCGGAAGAGCAAGTTCATGCGCGTCACATTCTGATTGGTGAGGCCGGCCAGTCAGATAATCCTTTCGCGCCACCAAAAAGTGGTCGCGATCAGGCGCGTGCTGCGGTTGAGCAGGAGAAACAGAAAAAAGTTCTGGACGACATCGTTAAGCGCTCGCATGTAACAGTTGCTGAGAACTTCCAGGTGAAGATGCCCGAACCTCAGCAGCCCCAGGGTCTGCCGCCGGGCTTTGCTCCGGGTGGACAGGGCGAGCCGGCACCAGCCGCACCCGCTCCGAATCCACCAAAACCCAAGGCCGAAGACTCACCGAAGAAGAGTGGCACAAAGTCGAAGAAATAAAGACCGTCGCAATCGCGCATCTGATGGAGTTTGGCAATTACCGTTTTGAGATTGTTCCGGATACGGAGTTTCGCCTGGATGGAGGGGCGATGTTTGGAGTTGTGCCGCGCACGCTCTGGTCGAAGGTTTGTCCTCCTGACGACCAGAATCGTATAAAGATGAATACGAATTGTGTATTCGTCGATGCGGGTGATCAAAAAATTCTGATAGAAACCGGAATCGGCGAGAAGTGGTCGGCTAAACACACTGAGATGTACGGTATTGGTCGTGAACATTCGTTTAACCGCTCGCTGAAATCTATTACGGGCATCGAATCTAAAGACATCACAATTGTCATTAACACCCACCTCCATTTTGATCATGCGGGCGGAAACACGATCGTTAACGGAGACAGCGGCCCCGTGCCAGCATTTCCCAACGCAAGATACTTCATTTCCAAAAGCGAATACGAACATGCTGAAGCCCCCAGCGAGCGTGATCGCGCCAGTTACTTACCCGAAAACTGGCGGCCCTTGATCGACAGCGGACAAATCGAACTGAAGCCGGCAAATTATGAAGTTGTGCCTGGCCTGCGGATGGAAAGGTATGCGGGCCACAATCGCTCAATGCAGTGTTGGCGGCTTGAGCGCGCAGGTCGCACGATTTTTGGATTTGCCGACCTTGTGCCGATGCGCGCCCACGTGTCACCGGCCTGGATCATGGGTTACGACCTCTATCCTGCCGAGACGCTCGAGGTAAAAAGGAAGTTGTTGCCACAAGCGGCGAGGGAGGGTTGGGCTTGTTTGTTTTATCATGACCCCGACGAACCACTATGCAAATTGATTGAGGAAGATGGAAAGCTTCGTCCGGTAAGTTATGAGATATAGTTTCGCGCCGGCGTAGCAATTATAAGAATGACTACAGCAAACATCGGTATCATTGGTGGGAGTGGGCTTTACCAAATGTCGGAGTTGGAGGATGTTGAGGAAATTGCCATCGACACTCCCTTCGGGATGCCTTCCGACTCTTTCATCGTCGGTACTCTTGAGAATCAACGCGTCGCGTTTCTGCCGCGTCATGGACGAGGGCATCGCTTCATGCCCACCGATGTGCCGTTCCGGGCAAATATCTATGCAATGAAACTTCTGGGCGTGGAGCGAATACTTTCAGCTTCCGCTGTAGGTTCCTTACAGGAGCAATATGCGCCACTGGATATGGTAATTCCCGATCAGTTTTTTGATCGAACACGCGCGCGCGCGCACGAGTCTACTTTCTTCGGCGAGGGCATTGTTGCTCATGTAACCTTTGCGCATCCCGTCTGCGATGAACTGGCAGATGTCCTGGAAGAGTCCTGCAAAGTTACCGATGTCAAGGTTCACCGGCGAGGAACGTATTTGTGCATGGAAGGCCCGGCATTCTCCACGAAGGCTGAATCGCACGTTTATCGATCGTGGGGAATGGGGGTCATTGGAATGACGAATCTCCAGGAGGCCAAGCTGGCACGCGAGGCGGAAATCTGTTATGCGACTCTAGCGTTGGTCACGGATTACGATTGCTGGCACCCGCGTCATGATGCGGTAACGGCGGACGCCGTAATTGAAT
>JBHENH010000046.1:0-4477 GCA_046262135.1 Pyrinomonadaceae bacterium | reverse complement strand
ATGAAGGACGCTGTGAAACAGTTAGGCGAGCTGCGGCGCAGCTGTAAATGTGGTTCTGCATTGAAAAACGCGATTTTCACTGCCCCGCACCTGTGGCCTGATGAGACGCGAAAGAAGCTCGACGCAATAGTTAAAAAATATGCACTGTCTTGAAGCCCGGGGGCATCTAACGGCGGAAGGGCACGATTGGCCTGGGTAAATTTGAAAGGTGAGTTATGAAAAAATTCTTTTTCGCATCCGTGACGCTCTCGATAACGTTATTCGTGCTTCATTCGACTTCATATGCGCAGGGCACGGCGAAGACCGGTCCCGATCCGTCGACTATCCGCGACGCCGAGTTGGAAAAAGACTCGTTGCATAATCTCGAGGTTGCCCGTCATTACTTCAAACTCAAGAAAGCCTACGTGGCCGCGATCAAGCGTTGCGAGGAAATCGACGCAGGTAATCCAAACTTTGCCAAAATGGACGAAGTGCTTTTCATTGCCGGGGAGAGTAGCCTGCGTCTTGCGGAAAACCGCGGAAAGCAGAAGCCTAAAGACAAGACACCGGAGCAACTCCGCGAAGATGCCCGCGTATATCTTTCGCGGCTCGTCGCTGGTTATCCAAATAGCAGTTTTCTCAAACAAGCGCAGTCTGACTTGCAAACCTTGGGTGGTCCCATTCCCAAGCCGGAAGGGAATCCATGACGCGACGTTGGGAATATGAAGCCCTTGGAAGAGTATTTAATTTTCCATTTATCATTTTTCATTTCTCATTTGTCATTATCGGCAAAATCTAAAAGCTGAAATCGAAATCTGAAATCTGAAATCAACCTATGTCTCTACTGGTAGTTGGTTCTGTTGCGTTCGATTCGGTCGAAACACCCTTCGGCAAATGTGAAAAAATGTTGGGAGGCTCGGCCTCTCACTTCTCAATCTCGGCGAGCTACTTCACGGACGTTCGCATCGTCGGCGTAGTGGGTGGCGATTTTGGCGATGATGAGCAAAAGGTGTTCGACACGCACCATGTTGATACTACCGATCTCGAACGAATCCGCGAGGGCAAGACGTTCAGATGGTTCGGCCGTTACGATTACGATCTTAACGTCGCGCATACGCTCGACACCCAGCTAAACGTTTTTGCTGATTTCAAACCCAAACTTTCTGACGTCTCGAAAAATGCGCGTCTCGTCTTTCTGGGGAATATTCAGCCCGATTTGCAGCGGGGCGTGCGAGAGCAAGTACCGAACGCAGAATTAGTGGCGCTCGACACGATGAACCTTTGGATCGAGATGGCTAGGGAGTCGTTGCTTAAAACAATCCAGGGCGTCGATCTCGTCATTATCAATGATGCCGAAGCAAGGCAGCTGACCGCGGTCCCGAATCTAATTAAGGCGGCACGCACAATACTCTCCTGGGGTCCCAGAGCTTTAATCGTAAAACGCGGCGAATACGGGGCAGCACTTTTCACGAGGGAAAGTTATTTCGCAATACCGGCCTACCCGTTGGAATCCGTTTTTGACCCGACCGGCGCCGGTGACACCTTTGCCGGCGGGTTTATGGGCTATCTCTCCAGCCAACCCGTGCTGGATGACGCTGCGATGAGGCGAGCGATGATTTTCGGATCGGTTATGGCGTCCTTCAATGTTGAGGAGTTTGGGACCGATCGAGTGCAAAGACTTAATCACGAAGAAATTAACGAGCGCTTTCGGGCATTCAAGCAAATGACTTATTTTGAAGAGATCCCGTTTGAACGTGCAGTGCAGGCTGTCTCGTAGATTTTTTGCTTTCGACTACTTTATTCGAGCTTCGTACTTTGAGCTTTGTTCTTTGTGTATTGTAAAAGACGCTCAAAATAGAAGTTCAAAGTTCAAAGCACAAAGTTCAAACCCCGCGATCAGTTGTAAACCTAAGCTTAGACTTACCGGAGGCCTTATGTTTTGTCCTGTTTGTGAATCCGAGTATGAACCGGGGATAACGCGTTGCCCTGACGACAATTCTGAACTAATTAAGCGTCTAACGCCGGCAACGGCATTTCACGACTCGAGCGAGGCAAAGTTTGTAGCGCTTCATAACCTTGGGTCGCCTGCCGAAGCAGAGATGGTCAATGACATCCTGAGACAAAACGGAATACGTTCAGCGGTTCAGTCGGGAGGTGCTGACGCGTTGGCTCCGTTGTTATCTACAGTATCCGACGGTTCCGTGATACTCGTGGATGAACGCGATCTTGATCGCGCAAAAGAGCTTTACGCTGCCTTCTTCGGACAGGACACGACGCCGCTCACAGGCGGCCTTCAAGAAGACGACTAGGCAGCGGCCTCAGCAGAATGACCATCAGAGGAGACACAACGGGCATCCGATGTGGTTGGTCCATTTCACGGTTTCTTCTGCTGGACTGCGGTTTCTTGTGTTGGACATCGAACCGCTGGTCTCACCCTTAATCTCGTTCCTCTCTACGCTTAGTTAGCACTTCCAACTTCTCGAGTTAATTGACTATAGGCATGACCGCCACGGAAGCAATCATCGTTTTTATGACCGCGCCGAACCGCGAAGAAGCCCTCACGCTTGCGGAGAGGTTGGTGAGCGCCAACCTTGCAGCGTGTGTTCAAATTCTGCCTGAGATGGAGTCAATTTATCGCTGGGAAGGTACGATCGAACGGCAGGAAGAAATCCTGCTGATAGCAAAAACGACGAAGTCCAGGTTTCCGGAGCTTGAACGCGAAGTACGAGACTCCCATAGCTATGACACGCCGGAGATTATCGCGGTCCCAGTATGCGCAGCCTCAGCTTCCTATCTGCAATGGCTGAGCAGCAATGTCGAGACGCACGCGCACGCCCCTAAAGCAAACGAAAAGCGCGAAACACAATTTTAGGGTTCCTTTACGGCGCGGTACTCGTCGCCAAGTCCTTTTTCAAAATCCCGCAAAGAGCTCTGGCTGTTGACAATTATCTCGACAACCTCGGCGGGCGTATCCGTTAGATGAAGAAGAAGGAGGTCGGCATCGGACACCTTGTTTTCCTTCAAGGCAAAATCCCGAATCCAATCCATTAGACCTGCCCAGTAGCGCGACCCAAACAGAACTACGGGAAAGTTTCGGATTTTACGCGTCTGAATGAGCGTCAACGCTTCGAAAAGCTCGTCAAGCGTGCCAAACCCACCCGGAAAGATGATGAAGGCCTCGCTGTACTTAACAAACATCATCTTTCGCACGAAGAAGTATTTGAACTTAAGTGACAGCGTCAGGTACGCATTGGAGCTCTGTTCGAAAGGCAATTCTATGTTGCAGCCCACCGAAACCCCACCGGCTTCGAAAGCGCCACGGTTAGCCGCTTCCATAATCCCTGGCCCGCCGCCAGTGATTACTGCTAAACCCGCGCGGGTTAGAAGCGCCGCGGTTTCCTGGGCCGCTTTGTAATCGGGGTCATCTGAATGTGTGCGGGCTGAGCCAAAGACAGACACGCCGCGGGTGAGCGTAGCCAGTTCATCGAATCCCTCGACGAACTCGCCCATAATTCGGAAGACACGCCAGGTATCCGTGTGTGTAAACTCATCCGGTCCAGGACTCTCGAGGAGTTGCTCGTCCTGCGTTGTACCGGGCTGGTGCTCCTCCGGCTCTTTCAAGTCTGCCATCGGTTTCCTCAGATCCCCATAATGCTGTATCCGCAGTCAACGTGAATGACTTCGCCGGTAATTCCGGAGGACATAGGACTGCAGAGAAACAAAGCAGTATTCCCGACTTCGCGCGCCTCGACATTCCGCCGCAGCGCTGCTCGCTCAGCGTGGTGCTTCAGCATGGTTGAGAAATCTGAAACGCCGCGAGCAGACAGAGTCTGGATGGGACCGGCGCTGATTGCATTTATGCGAATATTGCGTGGTCCAAGATCATTCGCCAGATATCGTGTACTGGCTTCGAGCGCTGCCTTGGCCACGCCCATGACGTTATAACCGGCGACTACTTTCTCTGCACCGTAGTAACTCATGCAGACGATACTGCCACCATCGGTCATCAGCGGCGTGGCTGCCCGCGCAAGCTGCGCCAGCGAGTACGCGCTGATTTCAAGCGCCGTAAGAAATGCTTCACGAGTTGTAGCGAGAAATTCGCCTCCCAGCGCCTCCCGCGGAGCGTACGCAATGCTATGAATCAAAAACTCGAGACGACCAAATTCCTCGCTCACTCGCTTGAAGGTCTCATCGACCTCTTTCTGTTTAGTCACATCACACGGAAGAAGTAACGAACCGGGCATAGCCTCATTCGTCAGGTTCTCGACGTTTTCCTTGAGCCTGTCACCCTGATATGTAAATGCGAGGCGCGCGCCGGCTTCGTGCAGAGCCTGGGCCGTGGCCCAAGCTATCGAGCGCTTGTTTGCCACACCGAAGATAATTCCGAATTTGTTTTCTAGAAGCTTAGTCATGAATTATGCTTTGGATTCGAGAGATTGAACCTGCGAAGTATCAGGTAAGTCCAGGCTAAGAGCAAGTTTGCTGAACCATCCTGTCG
>JBHENH010000045.1:20433-21116 GCA_046262135.1 Pyrinomonadaceae bacterium | reverse complement strand
AAGTACTTCGAACGCGTCTTTAAGAGTCTTTCCAATCCTGTGTGGAGCTTCGTAAAAGATCAACGTGGCTGGAATAGAGCGGAGATCGGTGAGTTGAGCGCGGCGCGCGGCAGAACGCGCGGGGAGAAAACCAGCGAAAAGGAATTCGTCAGTACGCATACCGGAGGCGACCAGGGCGGCAATCAATGCGCTGGGCCCAGGTATCGGAACGACCCGTATCCCGTTTTCAATTGCGAAGCGGGCCAAGCGAAAACCCGGATCACTAATGCCAGGCGTCCCCGCATCGGAAACTACTGCTACGTTTGCACCTGATTGAAGGAAACCCAGCAGCTCAACAATACGCTGCTGCTCATTATGTTCGTGATAACTAAGAGTTTTTGTATGGATACCGTAATGATTCAACAATTTCCTCGAATGCCGAGTGTCCTCGCAAGCAATGATATCGACTTCTCCGAGCAGCCTTACCGCGCGATAGGTAATATCTTCAAGATTGCCGATAGGAGTTGAAACAAGGTAGAGGATTCCTGCCATGACGCTATTCTGTCATCAAGCATTGAACATGCGAAAGCCTCGTCCAACTTTCATTGAACGAGGCTTGCTGTCTGTTGACGTTGCTTTCGTTAGTTAGGCCACGGAATTCTCCGTCACCAATCGTTGTTGCGGTTGCGGTTGTTAGGAATGTT
>JBHENH010000045.1:0-20423 GCA_046262135.1 Pyrinomonadaceae bacterium | reverse complement strand
CCGTTAGGGTAATAACCGCCATTGTTATAGGCACCGAAGCCTAGCCCGTAAGCATCCGAGATGATGCGCAGTTCCTGTTGAATCTGCGACCATTCGGAGGCGACGCGGTTGTCGACAGCTCCAGTCCGTCCGATGCGGTTAAACTGCTGGGCCTCTTGCAACACGCGCTGGGCCTCGTCTCGACTTCGACTGAGGTTCCGGCCACTTCCAAAGGCCGATTTCAGATTACCTACAGCACGTCGAAAATCATGACCCTGAGCGTTAATGCGATCTTCTCGACGCGAGCCATTCACACGACTACGATCGAGCGCGCGATCCAAGTCTCTCTCAAAGTCCTTTGCCAAACGATCGAGCCGGTGAATTGAGTCTCGCAGATATCTCTCATCGTAGCGGCCGTAATTACCATTTCGATTGCGGCCATAATCCGGATAACCATAACCGCCCTGGGCAGCCGCAAGCAGCGGTAGACACAGCGCCATAATAGTTGCGGCGAAAATTGAAAAACTAAGTTTGCGTCGGTTCGTCATTAGTACCCCTCCTCAAGATATCCTTCCGCCGGACCCCGCCCGAAGTGCGAGATTTGCGTTGGGTCTGTTTTGTCGCTCGGTTGGGGACACCTCTCATCTCGAGCGTCATGCCGCTAGAGGGTTCGCAAGCTTCGTGCCTTAAACGTGGACGGTAAAGTTTGGATCTATTCCGGAGAAAAAGCCTGAATGTAACGCCCCATCTATTGAGATTAACTGGGTTTGCGAACCTGTCGTGGTCGAAAACGTGTAGTCGGGAGCGGAAATGGTTAGGAATGCCTGGAGGAGATTTGTGGGTCGTTAAGAAGAACTCCAATATGATGACGAACGTCTTCCTCGTTCATTTCCGTATGCGAGCCATGTTTTCTTTGCAGGACCCACGCAGGTGTTCCGGCCTCATTGATCATCAGCCGCAACTCTTCATTCGCTGACTTGATGCCGGTATGTTTGATGCTGGCACGGGCCAAGCCGCCGCCGCGGATGAATCCATCGCGTGGCGTACGGGGCCATCCTATCTCAACGTAAAGCTTGCGAACACCCTTTTGAAAAGTTAAACGTCTGCCAACCATCTCGGACGTTCCAATTCGGAAGCGGTGAGGATCGTCTGTAGAGACATGGATACCAGCATCGTGGCGATTTCTTTCGCCAACCACGCTCTCAAACATCGTGAACAACCATTCACTACCAATTGTGCGCACCAGATCATTATCAGTCCGCAGGGCGAGATATTCAGATATATCCGTTCGGCCGGCCTCACGCGCCCGAAGTTCAGCTTTTGCCAAAGCGACGGCCCATGCTTGATCGAGTTCGCTCACAACACCTCAAGGAATCCGGCTGAATTAAATGCGGCTCGAGTGTACTCGCGGCCAAAAGCACGTGATGTTATCATGGCCTACCCGAACATCTCCCATATTGTGCAAGAACTGTCTCGCATCATTCCCGATGATAGATCTAAAGATTTTACGAGTCGAAAAATGAAATTATTTAGTCACGAGAACCGCCGGACATTAGTTTTCGGCTACAGCGTCCTCTTCCTTTTCTTGTCTGCCGCGAATCATCTTGCCCAGACGAAGTCGCAAATCCGAAAGGGCACCGGCCACGTGAATGATTCTGCCGGTGTGCTGGATCGGAAGACGCTCCTGGAGCTGGAAGGCGTCCTGGATAATCTGAAGAACAAGACCGGCATCGAATTTGGCATTGCCACGGTAGATTCCACGGGTGGCCAGGAAATTTTCGATTTTTCTCGACAGCTGGCACTTGACTGGGATGTGGGCGCGCGCAACAGCAGGACGAAAAGCTTGTTGCTCGTCGTTTCAATAAACGACAGGACTTCATTTACGCAATTCAGCCGTTCGGTTCAAAGCGACTTGCCGGAAGGAGTACTGGGCGAAATAGGTCAGCGAATGCGTTCACCCGTTGCAAGTGGACAATTCAGCGAGGGCCTCAAAGCGGGCGTTGAGCATTTCGTGAATTCGATCGCGAACAAGCTCGGTCTTAATGCCGCCGATTTCTACAAGGGAACCGCCTCAGTTCCAAGGCCGGGGCCTTCGCCTGGCCGCACCTCAACGAGCATTTCAAATGTTGAGCCCGCAGCGTCTTCTACAAGACCCCGGATCACACGCATGGAAGTGACATCGCCCGCTGCCCGTAATGAACACGTATTGTCCAACAAGCGGAGAGATACTCCAACGGATGACGATGCAGCGGAGTCAGAAGAGGTGGAACTGACGCTTACCTTGCCGCTTGAAGCTCGCATCTCCAAGCTTAGGACTTTTGTCAACGAGCATCCGGATTCAAAGTCGCGGGAACGTGCTACTGAACTTCTCGTCAGCGCTCGCGCAGGTCTAGGAGACGAGCGGTTGAAAAGAGGAGATACCACGGGTGGTACGGAACAATTGATTCAGGCAATTGTCGATGCGCCGGTAAACGCCTCAGATAAATTGTTTTCCGGAGTGGTTTCACAAATACCATTAAATCTCTATATGCGGGGAGAGCGAGCTGCGGCCACTAAGGCGGCTCAGGCTCTGGAAGCGAAATTCGGAAACGATGCCAAGCGGTTGCTGGCAATTTCCGGTTTCTATGTTGCTACGGAACAAGGAAGCGAAGCTACGCGGTTAGCGACGCAAGCCGTGGCTCTTGCTCCAGACATGGCAGAAGCACATCAGGTGCTGGGACGAGCGTTGCACATTTCCCTTCGCCTTGAAGACGCAGCGATCGAATACCAGCGCGCGTTGGAGCTTAATCCCACATCAAAAAGTGCGCGGCGTAGCCTTGCCGATCTAAGACGCGCGTTTGGGAAGTCAGAAGAAGCATTATCTCTCTACAGACAACAACTCGCCGCCGAACCAACGGATAAACCTTCGCGAGCAGGGTTGATTCTTTCCTTGCTAGAGCTCGGTCGAACTGACGAAGCCAAAACTGAACTCGAACAGGCGTTAAAGACAGATCCACAAAACTTGGCATTGTTGACCGGCGCCGCATATTGGTTTGCCGCACATAATGACTATGAGTTAGCTCTTAATCTCGCAAGCAAAGCGGTGGCCATTGAGCCTCGATACACGTGGGCGCAGGTCGCCCTCGGTCGCGCGTTGATGGGACGGAAGAGGCCGCTGGAAGCTGAGCGCGCCCTTCGCTTCGCGCGACAATACGGAAAGTTTCCAACACTCGATTATGAGCTCGCGACGATACTTGCAGGAGCCGGACTCTACGATGAGGCCACAGAACTTCTGACACAGTCGTTTGTTGTCCGAGACGACCAGATAGAAACAAGACTCGCGGGACGGGAGCCTGCCCGTCGGCCCAGTTTCATTGAACTGCTTGCCCCGGAGCGTCGGGCCAGCATCTTCCAGAGTGCCGCAGCCGATTCTGAGAACAATGCAAGAATTCTCAAGGCGTTATTAACGTTGGCTGCAAATCTCAATCAAGAAAACGCGACAACCATTAATGAAGCGAGTTCTGTGGCGGCGGCAAAGGAATTTGCCTCCGGCGATGACGCCGCGCGTGTTTACCGTCAACTCTACGCTGCCAGCCGGCTGCTTCAAAAAGGCATTGCTTTTCAAACTGTCTATGAACTAGCCGAGTCAGCGCGGAATACGGCTGATGCAGGGATGACTGTCCCAGCTGTTACGGTCGCGGTTCAAGCCGACGAGCTACGACCGATTCGAGCGCGTGCTATTTCATCAGGAGGTACGCCAGACATTCCAGATGCGCCTCGAAATGTTCTGTCCAATCTTTTACGGGGGCGCATTGAGGACCTTTCCGGGTGGGCTCTTTTCAATCAAGATAGACTTGATGAAGCTGTGGACCACTTGAAGCGCGCTGCAAGCATATTGCCGGAGGGCACGCCTGCACTTCGCACTGCAATGTGGCATTTGGGAGCCGCTCTTGAACAACAGGACGAGAAAGAAGAAGCGCTGACCTATTACATCAAAAGCTATAACGCAGGCGAGCCGGATCCGGTGCGTCGTACACTGATCGAGCAGCTTTACCGAAAGATCCACGGCTCTCTCGACGGACTCGAAAAAAGGATTGAGTCCGCACCTACTGCGGCTACAAGCATGCAAACACCGCCACGAGAGGCAAACACTTCAACGGCAACAGAACCAACAACCGCGAGTTCGCCAAATGTAGATGTAAAGTCAGCGGCACCTTCAGCAACAGCTTTACCTGAAGTCCCCTCTGCGGCGATAGCGCAACCCACGTCTTCAGAAATCGCAGCGGCAACTGTGCCGCAACAGACATCCAATTCGCCGGCGTCCTCAACCTCATCCTCCCCGGAGCTCACGACGGAAGCGACCCCTCGACCCACCCCCGAAACATCGCCTATTACGTCTGCTTTAGCTTCGCCAGTGGAAACGGTGGCTAAGCCACCCGCGGTAATAAGAATTACAGGCCGGGTAAGCGACGCCAATAACAATCCGATTGCTAATGTGGTAGTCGTACTCATCAGCCCTCAAGGGACTGTTTTGGCCTCAACAACAGATGACCAGGGAAATTATTCGTTTAGTGTGGCGCCCTCCTCTCACAGTTATCGACTAATTCCGTCGAGAGATGGATTTGCATTTGAGCCGGTTGATCGAGTTTTGCCGAGCGTAAGCGCCGATCAAAAGGCGATGGATTTCGTGGGTGTTACCCGGAACCGTAAGATCAATCCTGCACAACAACGGGGCCACGCCATAAGCCCGGATGTTCGCGTCGGAAAAATCAGTCGGGTCCCTTCTTTACGTTCCCAGATGATTCGAGGCATGACTTCAGCGGCCACCTGTTCGACGATATCTTTCACCGCCGTTTTGAATTCGCCGGACGCATCCCTCTGGAACAATTGAGAGGTCTCAGCCAACCGCCGGCACCTGGTTACCATCCAAAATCTCGCGGCAGAACAAGAAAAATAATCAGGGCAGTGGGCCTGATGCGCAGCCGTACGCACCGGAAGCCCAATGAACCGCTCTTTTCGGTAAAAGTTATGCGGTTGTATAATCGTAGAGCACTTTCCCAGCCAAAGCAGAACAATATGAAGATATACAGAGCTCGTTCTCCTCAAGCGTTCACCCATCTATTAATGGCCTTTGCCATGCTCGTTGCGATGGCGTTTCATGCCGGCGCACAACAGCCCGCGCCGGTTCAGCCCGGCACGCGTTTCGACGTAACTAATTACCGTATTGAAGGCCAATTGATTCCGGATCAGCATATGCTGCGTGCCGGAGCCGATATAACTGTCGTTCCTTTGGAAGCTACGCGGTCACTCGTTTTCGAGCTAAATGGCTCACTTAAAGTTGAGAGCATTGATCGAGACGGTAAACCATTGACTGGTTATGTTCAGGATGCTGTGGGCGTCGGCTCACTTGGGCCAAGTGTTAGAGTCGACCTTGGCCAGGTTATGCCGGCGAATCAGCCAATGACGCTGCGATTTCGTTGGAGTGGGGCTTTGGTTTCACCAGAAGGTGGACCATTAGCGACGCGTCGTCTCGCCTACGTTGGCACCGAAGGTTCGTATCTGATGTATGCGTCGCGCTGGTTTCCGTTCCATGATTACGCCGCCGATCGAGCTACGTCAGACATCACGTTGATTGTGCCTTCAGGTTTGACCGTAGCAGGCACGAGCGATGATCCGATTTTAGCGCAGGCCTCCGGGAAGGACGGCGCCACGCGTTTTCGCTTTGTCCATCGTCAGCCGGTTCTGATTGGTAACTTTGCTGCCGGACAATATATCAACAAAAATTTGCGTTTTGGCAACTACGAGATTCAGTTCTACGCCAAGCCCGGTAGCGAAGGCCGCATTAATGGTTACGCGGAGAAGATGGGCCAGGTGCTGGAGTTTTATTCAAAGCAATACGGCGCACCGTTGTTTGGCAGCCGTCTTGTGGTAGCACAAGTCGACGATGAGAGCCTGGATAGTTACTCCGGTCCTGGAATTATTTTTCTTGCCTCAAAGCTATTCGACTCGACCCACCCGATGCCGGAAGAGAAGCTCGAACGCGAAGTTGCTTATCAGTGGTGGGGACAGACAATTGGATTGAAGTCTTTTGATGATGCGTGGCTTTCGCAAGGCCTCGCCGAGTGGAGTGCCTTCGCATTTCGCGAATCCCATTTGACTGGTGGCGCGCTTGAGTCAGCTCAACGCGAGCAACAGGAACGTGCACTGACATTTGAGCAAACTGCGTCAATCGCTCGCGCACCCAGCGCGTTAGATGACCAGTCCGCTGCGTATCAATCGATCGTATTTCACAAAGGCGCAATGGTTTTTCGCATGCTTCGGGAAACGCTGGGCAAGGAAAAGTTTGATTTCCTATTGCGCAACTTCCTTCGGCAGTACCGGGGGAAGAACGCATCCATCGACGACTTCGAACATCTCGCTTCGCAAGTGGCGGGTGAAAATATGCGTTACTTCTTTGCCCAGTGGGTGGAGGGTACCGGCGTACCTGAATTTACTGTTGACTATCAAATTATCCGTACGCGTTCCGGGAAATTCCGTACACGCGGGACCGTCAAGCAAACGCTCGAAACTCTCCGGATGCCTGTGCAGCTAATGTTGCGGGCTGAGGGTGACAATCAGACCGCCACCACCAGGATAGAAGGCAAGAGTGAGGATTTCGACTTAGAATCAAGCGGGCAGCCCCTGGAAGTTGTTGTGGATCCAAACTACAGAATCCTTCGCATGTCCGACGACCTGCGCGTTTCCATCATTGCGCGCCGCGGTATCGAACAGATGAAAGAAGGGCTCTACGCGGAAGCTCAACAACAATTTGAAGCGGCGTTAAAGCTGGACCGTTCAAATTCGTGGGTTTATTACAACCTTGGTTTGCTTTACCTCGAGCAGCGCAACTGGCAGCAGGCTCTGGACAACTTTGAAGCCGCACTAAACGGTACCTTGAAGCCTTCATGGATCGAAGTCTGGGCTCGTATAAAGCGGGGCAACGCCTACGATGCAAAGGGCGAACGAAATCGCGCTGTCGCTGAATACAATAAGGCCGTTACATCGGGCATTAACTACGATAATGCTCAGGCGGTAGCGAAAAAATTTCTCGCGACACCCTTTGATCCCAAAGCTAATCAAACAACATCCGCTTCCGCGTCGCCTGCCGCGCAATAGCGCACTCGTCACGTTCCGGCCGCAGCACTATCTACGGTGCTGCGGCTTTGCTTTTCCCCATACCTCGCGCGCCATTTGCAAGACTTGGTCCCTTGCATCGCCGATTCAAAAGAACCGAGATAGGCGGAGTGGGTGAACTGAAGAGTCAGCAGTTCGGGTCCGGCAATGATCAACGGCGCGGAATGTAGGTAAACCAAAAATAGATTGCCTGGCCCACCCCGATCAGAAATCCGATTATCGCGCCGAAAAGTTCAATTGTCTTCAAGTGGTGCTGCGCCACAGACAGTACCAGCGCCTCGAGTTTTTCGATTGGATAGTCCGATACTTTCTTACGCACGAGGCCACCTACGTCAAATTCGACAATAGCCGTTGGCAGCCGCTCGCGAGCCGCAGTGGTGATGCGTACGACCAGAGCAGCCCTGGCACGTATGAGTGAGTGTTCGGATACGTGATCTCCAAGCCGGCCGATGGGCGCTATCAGCAAGCGTTCTATTTGCGAACTTAGTATTGCGTTTATCCTTCGCGCCGTGTCCTCACGCGCCAGTAGGCTGACGATACTGTTTGTGAGGAAACTCTTAACCCTGCTGGTCGTGTCGGGGTTAATTTGCTGTAACGTAGAACCCACGGTTTGCGGTCTAAATCTTTCCAGTGCTTCCGTGAGGTAGGTGGAGATCGAAGCAGAAAGTTCTTCACTCTTGACCATTTCAAGAATGCGGTTCGTTATTTGCGCTTTAATCGAATCAAATTTTGTGGACTCAATCTGCCCGACTAATTCGTTAAGTGGACGCGCCAGTACGTTATCGATCGTCGCATTCAGAAAGCTTTCAGCTTCCTGCTCGAAAGCGGGTCCGCGCAAATACTCTTCGATGCGATTCGGAAGCGTTTTATTTACCAGCTCGTCTACTTCGCGATGAATGCGCTCACGTGAGATGAAGATTTTCTTAATCAGGGACAGTTGCTCGTAATACTCGTCAACTTCGAGCTTGATCAGGGCACCAATTTGTTTGCGCGTGTTCTGGCTGGTAGCAATGTCGGCGAGATGCTGGACAATCGGAGGTACCTGACTGTCAATTCGGTCCTTAATAAATGCCACCGTCTCCGGGGTAAACGTCTCCGCCAGCGTGGCATTACTCCGGGCAAAGTCGTCCAGACGTCCCGACACAAACCCCTGCACTCGTTGTTCGAAACCCTCCTCGTTCGCCAGCCGAGCTAAAAGCTCTTTCAGAAACTCTAGAATCTGATTGAACAAGTCGCTGGTTATCAGCTCCTCCAGGCGACGCTCGCTCCACTCGTCGACCTTTCTATCGATGAATTTCGTGATGGCCTGAGTAGTATCATCGCTATTGAGCATCGCGGCGATATATTCCGCCAGGCGATACTGTAAAGCAGAAATCGTGTCGAGAATTGGAGCGCGCGCCTGCGAAGGGAGAGCGTCGATAAATGATGGATAGACTTTTGACAGGAGATCGTTTGTATATGCGCCCACGAAATCTTCAACCTTGTGTTGAAAGAAACTAGTTTCGAACAGCGCATCGAATACCGTCTCTTGCGAAACCAATTCGTTACCGACAGCACTACCTATGGATTGTGCCAGGCGTTGTCGATGGCGCGGAATCATTCCCTGAGGCCAAAGCGTGAGGCCGAAGAGCTTTAGCGGTTTGTAGGGATGAAACAGCATCCAGATCGCGAGCCATGCCGCACCATAACCGTGGATGGTGGCAATTACGACGATTGCGACGCTGACTAAGAGTTTGAAGGTAAACGGATCTATTGGGCGACTACCTTTTTTATTAGCTCCGTTAGGAGACAAAAATCTTTATTGCGGACCGATAATAACTTAGCTTGGCACCGTCGGGGAGTGAAAACGCCACTCGCTTGTGACAGTTCCTGAAGAACACTGAAGGTGAAGCTACTCTCGCTAAGTCGGAAGAGAAGCTCAAACTTCGATAACGTCGCCCTAATCTCCTGGCGCGACTTCCACCGGATAACCGGAATTCATCCACGCGGTCGTGCCGCCCGTAACGTTTAAGAGATCCGAAAAACCTTGCCGTTCAAGAATGCTTGTAGCAGCACTTGAACGGTATCCACCTGCGCAGATTACTGCAGTCGGCTTAGAAGGCTCGAGCGTCACAGTCGAAGTCGTTCGTGTCAGGTGAGAAAGCGGTAGGTGCACGGCTCGCGGCACATGGCCACTTTGGTATTCCGCGGGACGGCGAACATCAACTATCTGCAAATCAGATTTTTCATGCAGAAGATCATGCAATGCGTCGACGGTGATTTGTGGTACCGTGGCGAGGTTCAGGCCCGCCTCTTGCCACGCGGCCACGCCACCGCGCAGATATCCCTTTACGGACTCAATGCCGACGCGTGCCAGACGCATAACAGCCTCGTCTACTTTTTCTTCAGATCCTGCCACGATCACGATAGGGGACCCGATCGAAACCAATGTTCCTGCCCAGATTGCAAACTGTCCGGCGAGCCCAATGTTGATGGACCGCGGCAAGTGTCCAGCCCCAAATTCCGGCGCCGAGCGCACATCAAGAATTAGATGGCCCAAGTCCGCGAGCTCCTTTACTTGCAATGGCTCGAGCGCAGGAGGACGTGAAATTTCGGTAAGAGACGACGCCCCGGTTCGATTAATCTCGACATCTGTCGCGAAATAAGCAGGTGCATCTGGAAAGTCGGTGGTCATCATCTTCACAAAATTGTCCTTCGACATTGGCTTGAGGGCATAATTAAACCTTCGCTGCTGGCCGATTGTGGAAGATGTTTCCTGGGACATGTTGCGCCCACACATCGATCCGGCGCCATGTGCCGGATAAACTTCGACGTGATCGGACAACTTCAATAGCTTCTCGTGAAGCGTGTCATACATCATTCCCGCCATCATTTGTGGCGTGTAACCTTTGCCTCCCGCAAGATCCGGCCGCCCCACATCGCCCACGAACAGGGTGTCGCCCGTCAACACTTTTTGTGGTTGATCCGAAACTTTGGAATCAACGACAAGCACAGATATGCTTTCCGGTGTATGGCCAGGTGTCTCCATAATCCGCAGTACGACCGTGCCGATTTTGATTTCGTCTCCATCATGCACGGCACGGTGAGGAAACGTCGCGCCGGCCGTTGCGCTAAAAACGATTTCGGCGTCCGTCCGCGCGGCAAGTTCACGATGGCCACTGACAAAATCCGCATGCAGATGCGTTTCAATCACATACCGTATTTTTAGATTTTGCGCCGCCGCTTCCTGGATGTATTGATCGACGTCGCGCTGCGGATCCACTACAGCGGCTTCACCGTCCGAGCCGATGAGATAAGAAGCGTGGGCCAGACATGATAGATAGAATTGCTTGAAGTACATAAGTCTATGATTAGCCGTTGACTCTCTTAAACATTCACCAGGTCCAACGCCTGGTCCGGTAACTTATAGAATTCACGCGCCGGTTTCAAAGGCCGTAACATCCAGTACGGACGACGCGTCCCGTCGGGTGAATACCGATCCGCCGGCCGCGCCATCGCCAGCCAGTTTCTGTAGACTTCACGCGACTTCTGAGTGTCGACGAATACATCTCCGGCATCATCTCCTATCTCGGCTGGCTTGACGCGTACTGCCTGGTGCCAGCAATGCATTCCGGAAATCGGATCCGGATGAACAGGGAACGTCATGTTTTGATGGACGCCTGTATCGCTCCACCAGATGCGCAGCGTATCAGGATCACCTGATTCGTAGGGCTCGACGCCTTTCTCACGCTTAAGGCCCCATTCGCTACCCTCATGAGCAAGCTTGACAGTAGCCATCAACTGGCGTTGCCCTGCGGAATCTTGTTCGCTTGGCTTCCAGCGGCCCATGTGATGACTGCACGCGACGATGCCAGGCCGAATGCCTTCTGTCACCCAGGCACGCACGACGTAATACCCAATCTCGGTTTCCACGCGCAAAAGGTCGCCCGTGCGCACACCCAGTTTCAACGCGTGGTCGGTGTGAATCCAAAGCGGATTCGTATGCGCAATCTCAGCCAGCCACTTGGAGTTGGCGCTGCGCGTATGAATCTGCACAGGTAGCCGGAACGTAGAGATCAGTATTGTCTGATCGGGTTCGAGATTGTCGGGATGCACATGACTCTTAATGTAAGTCGGAATCGAAAACTCGGGCCATCCCCAGTCGCGAAGTGTGCGCGAATAAAACTCCAATTTGCCACTGGGAGTGGGAAACCCGCGCTTTATTTCGTTGTCTACTTTAACTCCTACAAATCGTCGACCATCCTCATCACCATCAGGCGATGGTGTGGGAACAATGTTAGGTGAGGCTGGTTTCGCTGCCCGGGTAAAGACCCGACCAAATCGATCCTCCCGGATGTCTGCCAGCTCCTGAACGTCAACTGACTCTTCATAAATTGAGCCGACTTTCTTACGCACTTCGAAAGCGCCATAACGACGCATGAATTCCAGTGGGGTCAGGTCTTCCGCGGCAGCTTTTTGAGGGAGCCCGGGAACCGAGTTGTTAAAAATCCACTCATAGTATTCATCAACGCCAAGACGATTCCCCGGATTCTTTTGTGATTCAGCATACCGGCGGATGCCCAGACTGCCGTCGGGATCGATTCTCCAGGTAAGCTCAAGCCAGAATTCGTTCTCTTCCCAAACCTCTCCAGGATTTACTTGTCGACTGTCCTTTATGACGTCGCCGGCCAACTGTCGGGCCGCCTTTTTAACTGGCTGCCTGAATCCAAGCCACTGCGAATCATGTGTTTCGTAAGAGTGGATATCATGGCGCTCTGATCCATGGCCCATCGGTAGAATGTAATCAGCAAAATATGCGGTTTCATTCCAGGTGGGCGTCAGTGCAACATAACACCCAACCAAATCGGGGTTTGTAAGCATTTCGATCCAGGAGAAACCGTCCGGGTTGGTCCATACAGGGTTGTAGACGCGAGTGAAATAAACTTCCAGTCGTGCTCGGCCATCCTTCAAAAAGTGTGGAAGCAGAAACGACATCTCATTCATGGAGAGCGGATATTCACGCGGCCACGTGATCTCGTTCCACATTTTGGGATGCGGCGGGGTGTAAATCGGCTTGGGTACAAACTTATTCCATGCATTTGGAAAAACGCCGCCTTCGGTGGCAACTGCCCCCATCAGCGCATTCAACAGAAAAAGAGCGCGTGCCACCGACCATCCGCCGCTGACACCTGAAGAGACACTACGCCAGTTGTGGCTGGAAAAGCGCGTGCCGGCAGTTGCGACCAGCTTGGCAATCTCCTCAATTACGGGGGCTTCAACCCCAGATTCCTGCGCCGCAAATTCGAACGTGTAGTCCTCATAGGTTGCTTTTAATACGCGCTCAAAGTTTTCGAAAGTACTTTCGATCTGGGTACCTTCCACCGCGAGATACTCTTCCCAATTCCACCACCGTTTCACAAAGCTGCGATTGTAAAGATTTTGTTTAATCAGATAATTCGCAATCGCGAGAAGGATCGCACCTTCAGAACCGGGGTAAGGCGCGAGCCAATAGTCGGCGTGAGTCGCCGTATGCGAAAGTCGCGTGTCGAACACGATTAGTTTCGCACCATTTGCTTTGCCGTCGATGACGCGCTGAGCATGCGGATTAAAGTAATGGCCTGACTCGAGGTGCGCGCTAATGAGCAGGATGACTTTGGCGTTCGAGTGATCCGGGCTGGGCCGGTCCAATCCCATCCATAACTGATACCCTTCTCGACTCCCTGAAGAACAGATGTTTGTGTGAGAGTTGTGACCATCGACACCCCACGCTGCGAGTATCCGTTCGGTGAAACCGTCTTCACCGGGACGCCCTACGTGATACATAATTTCATTGCGACGATCTTCGACGATAGCTTTACGAATTCGCGACGCGATGTCGTCCAGAGCTTCTTCCCAATCGACGCGTTCCCATTTTCCTTCTCCGCGCTTTCCCGTACGCTTGAGGGGATAAAGAATTCGATCAGGATCGGTTATTTGATTAAGTGTAGCGGGGCCTTTGGCGCAGTTACGTCCGCGCGAACCGGGGTGTTCGGGATTTCCCTCAAACTTCTGCACTTCGCCTGTTACTTTGTCTATGTAGGCAAGCAAGCCACAGGCTGATTCACAATTGAAGCACGTAGTTGGAACAAGCGAGTAATGTCTCTCCTCGCGGCGCGGCCAGGCCCTTGAGTCAAGTTCAGTCCAATCAGTCCACCGCTCTTTTGGTGGAAAGGCAGCAAGATGATTCCGGCTTGGGCCAGGATAAAACGTCTCGCCACGAGCTTCCGTTTGCCCGGAACCCTCCGAGGCCTCACGGTTTTCCTTCTCAAGCTTCATGATGGTCCACACTGAGTTACCGATTGTGAATTAACGAGCGTTCAGGCTAACGGCACAGACTGACCGGCCTGAACATATGCATTTTCATAAAGCATCAGCCCAATCAATGCCATCGGCGCTGCGGCTGAACCGAGTCCCATGTCAATCACACCAAAAATAGCGAGCCACGGAAGCAACAGTCCGCCGAAAATGGACAATATCATTCCAATCCAGAAGTCCTTCTTATATCTCGCCCACACCATCTCCCAAACAGCGAGACGCGCATGCACGGTCGAGTGTGTCAGCGAGACTTCGCCGCCGATCATTAAGACGTTTAGCAAACTCATCGACGCCAGTATACGGAGCAGATCCACAATCTCCCGTCGTATTGAGTCAACGTAGCCATCGGAAACATACGTTCCTTCAAACCACACAAAAAGCAGCAACAGCATCGCAGATCCAAGCACCAAAGACTGAACGAACAAATGCGGCGGCAGCACAGGGTTTTGCCACATGTCGCGTGCCTTGGCCTGCGCGAAGAGATATGCGGTATATACAGCGGTGAGGATTGCGAGGGGCCATCCCGGAAGGATTAGCCATCGCTGTAATGTGCGCGCGCCAAACCAACTAGCGAGAAAATGCATAAGCAGAATGAGCGAGTACGCCGCGATTATGAAGGCACCCTTCACCAGCCAACTGCGCCACTGCGGTCTTGTGAAGATCAGGTAAAAACGCTCGGGATGTTCTAAATCCCAGATCAAGAGTGCACCCGTCAGCGCCAGGAAAGCACCGGAAACGATTGGTGTAGCCCATAACCACATCCAGCTGTCCACGCTCAGAGATCCAAAAAGGATGAGCAGCGAAGCCACTGCGTAAATGCCAGACGCGATGCCCTTGGTCCAGGTATAAAGGCTGACCTTCCAGTCCCACGGAATAACATGCGCAACATCGTAAGATAGCAAAGCTGCGGCCGAACTATTATTGAAGTTCGCGTTTCCAGAAACCACTTGCGAAGAGTTTTCCTGTTGCTCACTCCACATAAATAGACCCCCTTCGGGTCGGCGCGCCGCAAGAGGATCAAGAGTCGACTGGTGCGCCCCCTTGTAAAATAGCTTCGGCAGAGTTTCTTTTTCCGGTCGCCGTACCGCCACGGCGTCGCGATTAATTATTTGGGAGACGTACGACTGTGTGTCGTTCATGTCGCCGACGAGGATCGCCTGCGTCGGGCAGACGACGACGCAGGCCGGTTCCAGGCCGGTATCAATTCGGTGAGCACAGAAATTGCACTTCTCCGCGGAATGGTCCTCGGGATTGATAAAGATAGCATCGTAAGGACAAGCCGCCATGCAAGCCTTGCATCCGATGCAGATCGATTTGTCAAAATCGACTATTCCATCGCCGCGCTTGAACATCGCTGCCGTCGGACATGCGGTCACACAAGGCGCATGAGCACATTGGTTACAGCGCGTTACCTGATGTGAGCGGCGAACATTGGGAAAGATTCCTACATCGACATGCTTCACGTATGTTCGCGTGACCGATAAAGGAACGAGGTTCTCAGATTTGCATGCGGTGGTACAGGCATGGCAACCAATGCACCGTGTGTGGTCGATGACTTTGGCCCACTTCACCGCGTGGTTCTGTGGCTGTTCAGGCATGAAATCCCCGGATTTCTGCATTAGGGCGAGAGCGCACTATATCATGCAAGGAAGAAAAGAAAATACGGCGATTAAGTGCTGGCGCGGGAGGGTAACAAGTCGAAACCATTCCGCCGCCATTGACAAAAACAGTTAGGAATAAGAAATTAGCTTGGATTCATCTCGCAAGTGCGCTATTCGCCATCGTGTTCGTCGGAGGTTATGTATGCGGCATATTCTTACATTTTTCGTACTTAGTGTTTTGGCTGCGCTGGCACAAAGCGGCTGTAATTCTGCGGAACAAAAAAACAAGAGTACTGGACCCGCCACCGCCGCTTCGCCGGCCGCGTCGGTGCCTGCCGACGGAGCGCGCCGTGTCACCGTCACTGAATTAAGAGATTTGCTGGCCAAGAATCAGGCCGTTGTTGTAGACGTGCGAAACGAAGCGTCCTATAACGTGGCCCATATCGCGGGAGCCAGGCTGATTCCCGAAGCTGAAATTCTCAATCACGTAAACGACCTGCCCAGAAACAAGCTAATAGTGACTTATTGTTCTTGACCGAACGAACATACGTCCGCCCGTGCGGTGGTCGACTTAAAAACAAAAGGTATTGAGAATGCAGGCGCCTTGCTAGGTGGTTTCGCGGCGTGGCAAAACGCGGGCTTTCCTGTTGAGAGCAAGGCCGAGAAGCAACAGTAATCTACCAGCGAATGCATTGCTCCAATTGCGGTTCCTACATACCACCCGGGGCGCGCTTTTGCTCTGGTTGTGGTTCCGCAGCCAGTGATCCCGAAGCCACTCGAATACTTCGGGCGCAGACGGGCGTTCCTACCCCAGTAAATACAGCAGACGAAGATCTCGAACATGTGATATTTACTGTGCGACCCACTTTGATGTTTATCAAACTCGCGTACGCACTCGCCGTTGTAGCGGCAATCGGTCTCGTATTTTTGTTGGCATTGATACCGGTGCCGCCTCAGTTTTCGATTCCGCTCGCTCTCTCACTCCTCTTGATTCCCGCCTACTATCACTTGCGACGAAACATGGTTCGCTACACTCTGACGGACTCTAAAATTGAGATCGACACCGGCCTGATAGCTCGAACCACGCGAAACATTCCTTTAAGCAAGATTCAGGACGTAACCGTTTCGGCCAATATTCCGCAGCGCATTCTCGGCTTTGGCGACCTAATTGTAGACAACGCCAGCGAGATTGGCGGGACAACAGTGCTTCATAACATCGGTAGCCCACGCCATTACGCTGACCTGCTTTTGCGCGAACTCAGACGCTGGCATTAAACTAAAGCGGCGGCTTTTAATGTGGTTCCAACTAGTTGAAAGACGGAACAACCCTTCAGGTGTGGGTTCTAAGTATCTTGTAGTTGGATATTGGCGAAATTAGAGGCATCGTTTGCATACTCCGAAGCCTTTCCATGCAATTCAGATAATTGCGCTGACCATCTTCGTGGCCGTTAGCGGTCGAGGTGATACTCTGCCTATCGCAGATGCTGGAAAGCTGTTGCCCGACCGCGTCGGGACCTTTAGAGCGATAGCGGCACCTAGTCCCGTCGAAGATCAGTTGGAAGATTTTAACCCCACTTCTGCTGCACTACGCGATTATCAATCAAGCAAAGGTGAACGCCTCTCTGTGACGATCTTCAAGACGACATCGGACTCGAGCGCTTACGCGCGCTTGAACAACACATTGACTCAAACGTCTGGTAACAGCGTACAAGAACTCAAGATTGCAGACGTAGGAACCTTAGGGTACGTAGCGCCAAATGCAGTCACCTTTTTTAAGGGATCTGCATATGTAGTAGTTGCCGGCAGTGGGCTCCCGGAATACGCGGGGGCCTTGCTTAATTTTTCCACTGAGTTAGCGGAAACGCTCGATAAAGGGGAGGGCGAGATACCAGCGCTCGTGAAGCATTTACCCGATTGGGAAAGCGCGATGGCTCGTTCGTTGTATGCCGTCAATCTACAGACATTGAAGAATAGATTTCCAGGTCAGCCTGTGCTTGACGCTGTTTCATTTGACGGGAGCGCCGAGGCTGTGACGGCGTACTACGCTCCTGCGAACCTCGTTATTGTCGAGTTCAACACGCCGCAAATAGCCACGGAGAATAATTCGCGGATAACAGCCCGGATCCAGGAGCTGCGCAATCAAGGTCAAACGGTTCCTTCGTCGTATCGTCGCGTGGGGAACTACGCGGTGTTTGTTTTCGACGCGCCTGACGAGCCGACGGCGAATCGGTTGATTGACCAGGTGAAATACCAGCAGGTGGTGCAGTGGCTGGGGGAAAATCCATATCTCTATGAGGATGCTCAACGCGAGTTTATGGAAACGACGCTGGGAGTGTTCGTCAACGTTGTAAAGGGCTCGGGACTTGCGCTCGTCAGCTGCGGTTTGGTCGGCGGGCTACTCGGTGCACTTTTGTTTATTCGCCGGCGCGCCCAACAGCGTGAGGTACAAGCTTACTCCGACGCCGGGGGAATGCTGCGGCTCAACCTGGACGAAATGACTCCACAAACTGATCCCGCAAGGCTTCTCGGGCGCGAGCATCAAGCGCGACCGTAGGTGCCAAAGCAAAAGGCGCCGGAACGAATCCAGCGCCTCTATCTGGAGAATTAGCTAAAATAATGCGGGCTGCTGATCTTCCTGGAAGGCTCCCCCAAGCCTCGTCAGGACGTCGATCAGCAGCCTCGCAATAATTGCTCGTCGAGTGCGTTGCAAACGTTAACTCCGTTCCCCCGAAAGAGCCTTCGCCTGCTTTTTCAATCGTGAGAGAACGCCTCCCCCAAAGCTTTCACTCACCGCAATCTCTGAGCCTGACCCGATTTACCCTTATCTACCCTTCTTGTCGATTCGTCTTTGGCAACGACTGTGCCAATTCACCTTGAGCGGCAATGGCCGACGGCGTCCTTAAAATTCCTTAATGAATTTCTATTTTGCTCTGGAGGCTCCTAGAGCTTTTCGATCGTCATCAGAAAATTCGCGTACATCTTCAATACATCCGCACAAGCCATACGACCTATAATCGCTCGTTTACGCCTATTATCGGCATTCGCTCCATTACGAACGGGCTGAGTTCAACGACCGTGTTCGTCTCTGAGAGCCTGTTTGCGCGCCGGAAAATTAATTTGCGACCTTGGTCAGATGTTCTAGCGGTTGATAAGTTAATGTCTCGGAGGCGGTCACAGAACAAATCTGGAAGTGGCTCAACACGATTCCTAAATTCCGGCATGCCCGTGACAGTGGCGAGGTCATGGCGCGAAAGGACGTCCGTAGAATTCTCTGTAGAGCCATCCGAGAACCCTGGCTTCCGCTGTGCATAATGTTTCGAGCCAGCAGTTAATCAAGAACTCTCGCCGTGCTCGCGCATGGGGGATTTTTTGCGCTTCAGCGACTACCGAACCCCCACTCCGCAGATCGAGTTTGTAGGTCTCAGACGTAGCTTCATTGGCCTTCGATGCGGCGTCAAGTGCGTTGAGGAGTTGACTAATCCACGCGTGAAGACCGCGTTCGGTGGCATGTTCGGCGAGGGCCTGAATAATGCCGATGGCAAGACGATCCTCAGCCAGTCTGAAATGAAAAACGTCTTCGCCAGCTGCCTTACTCTGTGCCTGTTTCCAGTGGAAAACTTCCTCGACATTGCGCTGCTTAATAATCGCTACTCGTTCGTCGTAATCGAGAAACCATTGAATCACGTCCGGTACTGAGTCGAGGTCGACGTTGCCTGTTGTGCCACGTTTCAACTGTGGAAGACTAACCGCGATCTCTTCTGGACCATGGCCGTTATCATCCCGCAATTTGGTGGCTTTGGCGCTCTTCATAGACTCACCTTGGGGCGTCATGAATTAAATCAAAATCGGCAGCTACTTCTCCCACAACGTCGCCGCGCCGATTTCTTACAGGAAAGAAGGCATATTTAGACACAGCCTCAAGTGACTCATCGGCTAATACGCCGAGTTGATTTAGCGATTCAATAACAACTGTCGGTCGCGCACGATGGTCGTCACCGTCTTCTATCTTCAGAGCAAGCCCAAATCCACGCGGCCATTCTGTACAGGGCATTACCCCGGCCGTGTACACACCTTCCGCGCCTACCTTCGAAATCAATCGGTCTTTTGCCGCCCGCATTATCTCAGTATCCAGACGATCAGTGGTTCCCCCGATCAGTTCTGGATAGGTAGTCATAGCAGAAACAATACGAGCGCACGCGCTTTTTGTGTCCTCATCAAAATCAGCCGGCGGCGCTACCAGCCGGGCGTACATCAACGCCATCGCCCTAAGCGAGATTCCGAAAACGGGAACGCCGCAACCGTCTATGCCTACGGCAATGTCTTCGATCGGTACTCCACTGAAGCGCGATACCACCCGACCAATTTCCAGTTGCACAGCATTGTCAGGTTGATCATACGTTTCAGTCGGTGCACCAATCTGCAATGCTACTGCCAGCATTGCTGCATGTTTCCCGGAACAGTTGTTCTGAAGTACGTTCGACGCTTGTCCTGTTTGGCGAAGTTGCCGAGTTGCGTCGGGGCTGAAGGGCTCGTGCGTGCCGCATTTCAATGCGTCGGGTTCCAGGCCGAGCTTCTTAAGCATAGATGCCGCAACTTCAGTGTGAACTGGTTCGCCGCTGTGGGATGCGCAAGCGAGCGCAATCTCCTTTTGCGTAAAGCCAAAGCGATCGGCGGCGCCGGATGTGATTAAGGGTATGGCCTGATGAGGTTTTGCAGATGAACGCAGGTATGTAACCGTTTCGGGAGCGCCGATATGAGCGACGATTTTGCCGTCGGGTTCGATCGCGACGATGTGACCGCGATGCCGGGATTCACTGAGCCCGCCACGGCTGACCTGTACAAGCGGTTCAGGCGAGGGAATTTCGTGGTTGTTCTCAGACGGCTGTCTGGAAACCTGCATAGAGCGAGACCTCAGCGAAAGTGATTTGGATTAACGCCGTCATGTTAGCACGGACGATTTAATTGTTAATCAGGAGCAGAGGTTCATCCGCGGTTCAAAAAAAAAAAGGCAGAAGATCGTCCTTCTGCCTTCACTAAATTCCTGGCGGGTCGTTTAAAGCTTTGCGAGTCGCTTCCGTCGTTTGCCACCGTAGCTAAGCACCGTCAACTTGACGGTTCGCCTGCCAAATTTAAACGCTTCTCGGGTGCTTGGGATCCAGATATCGATTCTCCGGCCTTTGATAGCTCCGCCAGTGTCGGCGACCAGGTAATCGCCACTATAGCCGCCGGCCTCCAATCTGACGCGGGAGCCCAAGGGCAGGTGCTGTGGATCTGCGGCAATAAGGCCCTTGCTGACCATCAGTCCGCTGGCGGTTTTGCCCCGGAGGCTGTAAGCGGTCGCTACGTACTGCGTTGATG
>JBHENH010000044.1:454-21130 GCA_046262135.1 Pyrinomonadaceae bacterium | reverse complement strand
CCGCCGTTGCCAAACTGGCCGTCCTTCAGTTCAAAGCGAGTTGTATCATCAATCGTCGCCAACTTTTCGTCCGGGAAACTATCTACCAATAACGTAGACTCATTCTCAAAGCGGTATCGTTCATAAAATGGCTTGTCAACATCACCTGTCCCGCGCCATGAACCTTCAATCCAGCGGAGTTTTGCCAGATCAGCCGGTGTAATGCGTTTTGCCTGAGGCGACGGCGACGCGGCACTCTGAGTCGACGAATGCGATTCGGTGCGCGTGCAAGCGCCCAGGCAGAGAAGTGGTGCTGATAGGAAAAGAAGATAAACAATATTGCACTTTCGCCGTGACTTTAATCTATGCATAAGAAGATCCTAATCCGGTAGCTACTGGGCAAGAAATAAATGGAATCGTTAACGACCAGGAGTGGGGCTGTGCGGCGTGTAAACATTCAATCGCGTTCGCATCCGCTGTTGCCATCCGCTCTGTTTCGTGTCTACTTCCTCGATCTGGGCCAGTGCCTCTGCAAGTGTCTCACCGCCTAATTGTCTCATCTTCAGGTAAAGCAGCGCCGGAACGATCGACATTAAGGGCACAATGAAAATGTTAAAGAGCCCGGACACCTGTTGATAGATCTCTCGCGAAACGGTAACGCCATGTTTGCCAGAGCCCTCTGTCTGGTGTACGCCAATCGATAGGTGCCCGAGCAGAATGCTGACCGTTATGGGAATCACAAACTGCAGGAGCGATACGATAATGACTGTGCGCCAGGAACGTGAGGCCAACTGGCGCGCGCGCAACCGAGCAGCTTTCTTTTCCAACCCTTCGATCAAAACAACCGGAGCGAACAGCAAGTACCGCACATAGATAATCAGGCCCGGGATAATAAGCGCACAAAAACCAACGATGAGACGCAGGGTTAAGAGCAGGCTCGTCTTGAGGAGGGGACGCCAGCGGCGTCTCAAAACTGCGAAGCCTGTCCGGAGTTCTACCGGGCGCAACGGCGCGGCAGTGAGTTGCGTGACGATTACGGCAGTCATGCCGGATATTACCGAAGCAGCAACGAAGTAAGCGGCTACTTGCAAGAGAACGAGCAGGATCAGGCAGACGATGAAGATTATTTTGAGCGCCAATCCGCGATGAGTTAGCGAGTTTTCCGCCAGCCCCAACGCAATTATGAGCAACGTGATTACGATCACCGGGAGATGCGCAATAAATGACAGACGCAGAAACTTGGGAAAGTATTCACTGTAGAGCGCGAAAGCTCGGCGGTAGAGCGACCCGATGCCGTCTGCCTGAGCTCGGAGCGCACTCGCAAACGCAGCCGCAGTAGGCGGCCGATCCTCAGGCCTCTTTGAAAGCGCAGCCATTACGACGTCAGCTGCTCGCCTGGGTACCTTTTTGCTTTTCTCGCGCAAGGGTGGCGGCGGCAGGTTCATGTGCTCGCGCATCACGCTTCCCGTTTCACCGGCAAAAGGTGGCTCACCCGACAACATCTGATAAGCAATAACGCCAAGACTGTAAATATCCGATCGGGAGTCCAAACTCCTGGCAGCGCATTGCTCCGGCGACATGTAGAGTGGTGTGCCCATAATGGCGCCCACCCGCGTCAGTTGGGATCCGGGAACCCTATTAGCACGCAAAACGGTTTGCTTTCCGCGCGCATCTCGCCGTGTCGCGCCGTCCAGCAGTATGGTGTTGTCTCCATCATCCGGTGATTCCGGTTCGGGCACTTCCGTCGCAGTGATATTCGTCATCGAAGCTGGTCTTGCGAATAGTTTTGTTGTTTGATCCTCAGACGGTTGTGCGGCGTGGGTCAGGTTATAGTCGCTGTGTTGGGTTAACGCTTCATCACGGCGACCGGCGGAATAGAGAAGAGTGTCCATTTCTCCCTGCACGCTATCGGAGCGCGTAGGCGTTGAGCCGGCTTTCGTAAAATCCTGGGTGACGTTTTGCTGGTTGAAGACAGCAGTCGATTTCGATGTGGGGGTCGTCACGGCGGCCGCTGATAGTTCGGCTGAATCGTTGATCGGCGTATTGACTTCCGCTAGTTTCGCGATACCGAAGTCGAGAACCTTAACGCGATAACCACCGAGCCGATTTGGTTCGAGCCAGATGTTATCAGGCTTGAGATCGCGATGAACAATTCCCTGCTGATGCGCTTCATGCACAGCCGAGCAAACCTGTTCCAGAATATCTACTACCCACTCCAATGGCAGTCGCTTCTCTTCGGTGAGGACGTCGCCCAGCGTACAACCATCCAGATATTCCATCACCAGATAAGCGACGGGCTCTCCACTCGCTTGAGCGAATCCGAAGTCAGTAACGTCCACTACGTTGGGATGGCGTAATCGTCCGGCGGCGCGCGCTTCTCGCTTGAAGCGTGCGACAAATTCCTCGTTGCGCATAAATTGAGGAGTGATGAGCTTGAGTGCTACGTAACGATCAGTTCCCAGGTGCGTGGCGAGATACACGGCTCCCATGCCACCTCGTCCAAGTAAACGCTCCAGGCGGTATTTTTCGTCAAGCACCTGACCGATGTAATGATCGGGCTCAATCATGGGTGGCAGTATGCTACAGATTACAAAGAGCAAACAGCAAATAGCAGACAGCAACAGCAGACGACAAACCGGAAACAGCAGGAACACGGTAAGCGGTCAGTAAGTCAGTGGCTGGTCGTCAGTAGCCAATTACCGCTACTGACTGCCGGCCGGCTGTTTGCTGATTGCTCTTTACTCTTCTAGCGGCACATCTGCCAGGCGCGAAGGGAGTCAATTGGGACAAGGAGCATAAGTATCTCCAATAGCAGGCTGTCTCTAATCCAGGCGATCAGGATGAGCTCCAGCACTGCAAATACGATCAGAGATCGCCGAAAGCCGAGGCACTTGGCGATCATAAACCCGATGAGGCAACAGATGATGTCGCCAAAGGAGTTGACTACGGTATCGCCATTGTAACCAAGGGCGGCCGTCTCGGTCCGATAGCGCTCAATGATGAAGTTTGTATTTTCAAATACTTCCCATGCAGCCTCAACTGCTAATGCTAGTAGCAACTGCCGAATTGGTTGCCATCGCGGTGCTAGCCAGATAACGAGCGCGAAAAACAGAAAGCCGTGTAGCACATGAGTAAAGCTGTAGGGATCGAGGAGATGTTGAGAGTTGTCAGAACTGCAAACCCTGCCCGCCCAGATCAGAAATCTGCCGCAGGAGCAGATCCACAAACGCCCTTCCAGGTGGAGCAGAACTGCTGTAGCCGCGAATAAAAGGAGTGTTGCCAGCGCTGGCCAAGGTCCCCTTTTGATAATCTCCATATGGCGATCGAGAGTCAAATTTTCTTTCGGCTGTAATCTTGTGCGGCGAGAGACGGCTCGATCCCGGGGGACAGACGCGGATCGTCGATGGGTTCGCCGGCCACCAGCCGCAACGGAATAATCCCTGCCCAGATCTGCGAGCGGTAATCTTCTTCATCGTCGAGCGGTGGGCCAGTACGCACCTTGGCGGACACTTCCCTGAGCGGTAAAGAAAGAACGGTTGTTGCTTTGAGCTCGTGATCTGTCGGGTCGCGCACCTCATCCCATCTTCCGGGAATGACATGCTCGGAAAATGCGCGCAACGCGGCAAGCTTGGCTGTTGTTTCTTCCACTAACGAAGCGCGCCCGAAGATGACCACTGAACGGTAATTCATGGAATGATGAAACGCCGAACGCGCTAGCACGAGCCCATCAATTAGGGTAATGGCTACGCACACATCCACTCCGTGGGCTAGCGTGCGCAACATGCGGCTGAGCTGCGAGCCATGAACATATAGACGGTCGTCAACACGGGCGTAGCCAGTGGGGATCACAAATGGCTGCTCACCTGAGACGAAGCTGACATGACATACAAAGCCTGCGTCAAGAATTGAATAGACGAGTGCGCGGTCATAAACTCCTCTTTTTGGGAGTCGCTTCAGTGTGGTCCGTTCGGTTGGATCAAAGGTAGACATAGTAATTCTTTTGTTAGCGACCAGGCGGCAGCGAGATTATCGTAAATCGTGGATAGTATATGAACATTTGTCATGAAGACGAACAGGTGTACCGTTCAGCAGAAGCGGGCTGAGTTCAGCTGGCAAAATTTCAGAAGGAGTGGGCGGGTCCCAAATACGACCCAGTGTAGAATACCTACGCTTGAACGCCTCCACACATTCACAGCTTTCTAAAACCGCCGCATACCGGCCGTTCCTACGACTCGTCCTTTTCCTGTTATTGGCCAACTTCAGTGGCGGGTGTATGAACCAAAAATCAGGAGACACTGAACCGACGCCTGTGCTGCCTGGGCCACCCAAAACCATCTATCCAATGCCTCCGCTTAAAACGCGAGGCGACATAGGTTGGGTGTCTGATCGCGAGCAGCGCGCGACAATGGCGGATTACGCAGGGAAGGTGCTGGTTCTGGATTTTTATGCGACGTGGTGTATTCCTTGTCGCGCCAGCATTCCCCGCCTAATTGCGCTTCAAGAGAAGTATGAGCGGGACGGCCTGCAAATAGTGGGACTGAATGTAGGCGGGCCGGACGATAGGATCAAAGTCGCTGATTTTGCTAGAGAGCTGAAAATCCAATATCCCCTGGGGTTCCCTGACAAATCTTTGACCGATCTATTTCTTTCGGATGATCAGACAATTCCCCAAACCTTCTTATTCGATCGACAAGGTCAGCTCGCGAAGAGATTCATAGGGTACGATGAGACTACCGGGACCGAGCTGACAAACGCCATCGATGCGGAAATCAAGAAACAATGAATAGCGCTTTTGTTAGATCCGCGGCAGCCTAAAGACGGTCATTCGAGATGTAAACATGATTAGGGAAAAGATGATGCAACAGAATTTTGGCAACAAGGCCCAATTTCGTTGGCGCGGTTTGGAGATCTCTCGCATTGAAGGACTGAATGACGCCGTATTTGCCTTCGCCGTTACTTTGCTGGTCGTTTCGCTTGAGGTACCCAAGACCTTCAGTGAATTGGCCGAAACGATGCATGGCTTTGGAGCATTTCTAGTCAGCTTCGTTCTACTCTTCGCTGTTTGGTTTAACCAATATAAGTTTTTCCGCAGATATGGGTTGCAGGACGACTACCCGCCATGAGCACTTCTTTTGACTTGCTGCCAACTCTGGTTTTCGCAGTCGTGATGTTATGTTGGGTTGCTTTTGCCGCTACGTTGTTGTTGCGCAAAAAAATACCGAGCGCTCCGGATCGAAGACGGGACAGCGGCTCGAATCTGGGTCTGGTCTTACAGTGTGTGTCTTACGCGATCGTGTGGCTTACTCATCGTCCGGCCTTTACGCCGATCGTGATTGCGAATGAGGTTGTAGCAGCAGGTTTAGGTCTAACGGCGGTTGTGGCGGCGGTGGCGTCAGTTTGGTTAATCATGGCCGCAGTGAAAACGCTGGGTCGGGAATGGAGCATAACGGCGCGTGTGCTCGAAGGCCATAAGCTGGCGACCGGCGGGCCCTATGCCTATGTGCGGCATCCGATCTATTCGGGGATGCTGGGGATGTTGCTCGCTACAGCGTTGGCCATCAGTAACCTCGTGACGCTTCCAATAGCGCTCGTAGTCTTTTTTGTGGGTACGATGATTCGTGTTCGAAGCGAAGAGAAATTATTGCGTGAGGCCTTTGGTAACGAATTTGACGACTACGCAAGTCGTGTCCATGCAATTATTCCCGCTTTATATTAGTGCCCGTGGTTATCGCGCGAGTTAGAAGAATGGGATCAAAAAGATAAATGAGGAAAGCAAAAATACTGGCGACGCTGGGACCAGCCTCTCGTGACCCGGCCATACTTACCAGTCTGTTAAGTGCAGGCGCAAACGCAGTACGCATAAACATGTCACACGGAACGCGCGAAGAGCAAGCCGAGGACATCAAACGTGCCCGCGCCGCCGCTAAAGCCTTGAAACGGCCTCTGGCCGTGCTCGTTGACCTCTCTGGGCCCAAGATTCGCACTCGCCAACTCAAGGACGGCAAACCGGTGACTCTTAACACCGGCGACACATTCATTCTTACAACGCGAGACATTCTTGGTGATGAAAAACAAGTGGCCACAAACTATCCAGACCTCGCTCGTGTGGTCGAGCCCGGCACACGACTGTTGCTGGATGATGGGGCAATTGCTCTGGTTGTAGAGATCACTACGAAAACTGACGTGGTGTGCCGCGTAATCAACGGCGGCGTTTTGGGTGATCGCAAGGGCATAAACCTGCCGGGAGTTTCGCTGCCGATTGATTCATTAACTGAGAAGGATCTGGCTGACCTTAAATGGGCCGTCGAGCAAAACGTAGATTACATTGCACTGTCTTTTGTTCGCCGGGCTGAAGATTGCTCCCGCGCGAAGACATTGATCCGTGAAGCGGGTGGCCGTGCACCACTCGTTGCTAAGATTGAGAAGGCGGAGGCGATTGATCATCTCGACGAAATCGTTGCCACCGCTGACGCTGTAATGGTGGCGCGCGGCGACTTGGGGGTTGAAACAAGCGTTGAGCTTGTGCCGGTCTATCAAAAGCGAATTATTGAAAAGGCTGTACACGCCGGGAAAATGGTGATCACGGCGACGCAGATGCTCCAATCCATGGTCACAAACCCGCGGCCGACTCGCGCAGAAGCTTCCGACGTGGCTAATGCTGTCTGGGACGGAACTGATGCCCTCATGCTTTCTAATGAGACGGCCAGCGGGCTTTATCCTGTCTCCTCCGTCGAAACCATGTGCCGCATTATCGATTCGGCCGAGTCAGGCAGAGAGCCGGCTCCGGATAAGATCACCAAGTGGGCCGGACGACAATCCGGTCGCGTGAGTCGCGCCCTTTGTGAGGCCGCCGCCTTTGCCGCCGAAGAAATGGGCACGAGAGTAACAGCCGTCTTGACAGAATCAGGACTGATGGCGCGTCGGCTTTCGGCTTTGCGGCCCGAACAGCGGATTATCGCGCTGACTAATTCTTTGGAAGTACAGAGCGAGTTGGCATTGATTTGGGGCGTTGAAACATTAATCGTGCCTCACGCAGATACGACCGAAGAGATGCTCAAACTGGGTGAGAAAACTTTGCTGGAAAGTGGAGCAGTTGAGAAAGGCGAGACGATTGTGATTATGGCAGGTAGATTGTCCGGTCTCGGTCTTTCAAGCTCGGTGACGTTATTTACCGTGGGCGGGACACCTGACACGGCTGAACGCGACCGTCATCCTTGAATTAATCAAATAAACCCTCACGAGTTCTTGGGGGATTATTCTACGCTCACCATCTGCCCGACGGTCTCTTTGTCTTCTTGTTCTGCAGCCATCTGAGCAGGAGTCTTTTGAGGGTCACGCCAGTTGTCGAGAATTCCAACCTGATGCACACATTGGAGTGTGCATGTAGGAGCGCACCACTTCTCGGTGTTGTATTCGCGGTCGAAGTCTGCCATCGAGTATTCCTCGAGGGGCGTGCCCGGATAGCCGCGTTGCTGAGAGCACCAGTGAACCAGGCCATCTTCACAGATATAGAGATATCGTGCGCCGGCGCGACAACGCCATTTGTAAGGTTTACCTTCCGCAATGCTGTCCTGAAACCAATTGAGACGCGCGTGGTCCTTATTGCCCAACTTCTTCACTTGTTGAAAGACGTCTTTCTCTTTCGCTGAAAGTGGCTTCAACGTTCCATCGTTGTCATGGATCACGCCCACGGTAGTCGAAAACTTCAACTCGACAGCCCGCCGCGCTACCGCAAGTGCATCGTCAGGGTTCTTGATTCCACCACCAATTACGGAGTTGATGTTGACGTGAAAGTCGGCATACTCAGAAAGATACCGCAGCTTCTTATCCAGCACGCGCAGGCTCTTTCGCGAAACCTCGTCGGGTTCCACGTTATCTATACTGATCTGCAAGTGTTCAAGGCCGGCTTTGTTCAAACGCTTAATACGCTCAGGCGTGAAGTAATAGCCATTCGAGATCAGGCCGGCAATCATTCCACGAAGGCGGATGTGTTGAATGATTTCGTCGAGCTGCGGATGCATCATTGGTTCACCGCCTGAGATTGTGACGATGGATGTACCGAGCGTGGCGAGCTTGTCTAAACGCCGTTTGATTACGTCAAGCGGGACGGGCGAAGAATTGTGGTCATACTCGTTGCAGTATCCACACGCCAGATTGCACCGGCGCATAGGTATAAGATGAGCTAGAACCGGATGGCGACTGGAGAGCAATCCACGGCTGATAAAGCCGGCGTGACGAAGTTTTAATTTAACGAATTTGCTTTTTCGCATTTGCGGAGAGACACCTAACGTACGTGGATCTACCCGGCGCCACGGTATTTGAGTCGAAGGATAGGCGAGACCAGCAAGCAAACGCAACTGTGCAAGCCACACGTTCTACTTCGAAAAAAAAGAAAAGGGCTCTGATTTGTAAGTCAGAGCCCCAAACTCGTGCTGTTTCCAGCTAGTGTATTACCCCTTAACGATCTTTACGTTTGAATCCAACTTTAGGTTGAATTGATCGGCGGAGATCTTCAAATTTTTTTCCAGGCTACTCAAACGCATTGTAGTAGTGTCGTCGTTTTTCTCGACGATTTTTGTCTGCACCGGCATGCCTGAGGAATCGACCCAAATTTCAGCGTACTTAAATCCGGCGTTACCCTTTGGAACGAGTGTCAGGTGAATTGTGCTGACCCCACCCCATAATGTCTCTTCCCGAACGTCGCGGACCGGTTGAAAGCGCGCTTCAAGTTGTTGGCGCGACATGTACATCATATCCAAAACGCCACCGGCCTTATTTCGGTTCGACTTTGAGTTGCCAACGTATGCCATTTTTAATCTGGGGCGAAACAGCGTGTATTTGCCGTTTGAAACAGCCAGAATTTCATGCTGCGGGCTTTGCCATTCGATTCGTACTGAAGCATCGCGTCCACTGGACGGCAGATACAGTACAACCCCGTTGTACCGCTCAGCATCGCGCAACTGCGCGTTGTACTTCTCCATGCTGAGACTTGCCTTAAGCGATTTAAGTGACTGACGATTGCGCTCCATGCGGTTCAACACCGAGCTCACCAGCCCAGCACTCTGCCCCTTCGCCGCTTTCGGTGTACTAAACATCAAGCCGACCAGCAGCGCTACCAAAAGAATTGCCGGGGAAACTAATCTCTTCATAATAACTCCTCGCCTTATATATAATCGTCGATTCATGACCCCTTGATAAAACCTTGCAATTATAAGTGATGACTACTGTATGTCAACCTCATAAGCGCGCACTTTACCATCCTTATCTGCTATTTTCCGGACATCAACGACTCGAGCAGCATCGCGGCCTGTGAAGCCTCTGACGCGACGCTCAAGGTCTGCCTTATCCTTCGCGTTTTCAATGAGTTCCGGGCTTACCACCATGGTGGAAGCAGTTGGGCTTTGATGCAGCACGATGCTCCTCCGTTCGCTGTTTTCAAACCAACTTTTGGGCGTCAGAAAGATGAAAGCGAGGATCACGGCGCATAGCATGTCCCACTGCCAGGTGTTTCTGGCGTAATTCCAAAAAAACAATTTCTTGATTGCGTTCAAAGGTTCTTACCTGGTCCCCATTCAATAAGTTAGGCAACTGTCGCGCCGCCGCGTACAAGCCAGAGCATTCTAACCCTCGCTAAAACGCCTGTAAATCGCTATTGAACTGATTACAACTGAACACTTGTGGCGGGTTCAACAATGTGTCCATCGCGCATTTGTACTATGTGTCGGCACATTGCTGCGGCTTCGGGGTTGTGGGTAATCATGACAATTGTCTGATTAAAGCGGTAGTTTAACTCCTGGAACATATTTAGAACGAGTGCGGAATTCTCAGAATCCAGATTACCCGTGGGTTCGTCGGCTAGTACGATTGCGGGTCGAGTTACGACCGCGCGAGCCAACGCTACACGCTGCTGTTCGCCGCCTGACAGTTCCAACGGCTTGTGGTGAAGTTTATCTTCGAGTCCGAGAAGTCGCAGGACGTCTCTGCGACGTTGAGGATCCTCTCCGCCGTTACCATGAATACGCTCTGCCAGACGCAGGTTCCCCTCTGCTGTAAGTGTGGGAAAGAGATTAAAGCGCTGAAAGACAAACCCAATCTTGCGTCTTCGAATATCAGTCCTTTTAGCATCGGAGGCCGCGGTCAAGTCCTCGCCATCTACAATGATTCGTCCCGTCGTGGGAGTTAGCAGCCCTCCTAAAAGGTGAAGCATGGTCGACTTGCCACACCCTGAAGGACCCATGATTGCGACAAACTCGCCTTCGTGAACTTCGAGTGAAACTCCTCGCAGCGCGTGTACATCCACCTTGCCCACGCGATAAGTCTTCACCAGATTCTCGGCCTTTAGAATCGTTCTCATTGGTGTCGATGTGCTATTGGTTAACCGGATCGCGAAATGCGCGAAACAGCAGGTTAGCCAGGATGCCCGATGTTAATACAGGCAGAGGTTTAATAGCTATCGCGCGCGAATCTGTCTATGGAGCAACTACCTTCTTCCGCTGGCGAACATCGAGATCCAGCTCGGGAAGCTGCCATCGGTTTTCGAGGACAAAGGCTTCAGGCCTGTATTCGCGATCGATTTCAACAGAGGCGGGGGCTTGGTAGGTGATGCTCAGCTTGTATTGATCGTGGGGTCTCGTAATTTCAATGCGCGAAGGCAGGCGCACTTGCGCTGTCTCACCATATGGTTTCTCATCCCAATATGAGACATCCGTTATCAGAAGACCGGCGTTATCGAACGACTGTACCCGTGCCAGACGTATACCGTTAACTCGGTCAAACCAAAAACGTCGCAAGAGGCGAGCCTCGCTGGCGACCGGCTGCGATGTTTCCTCGAGCAGATAATAACCTCTAACAATACGTGCGCCGCGCTTTCCCTGAGCAGAGTTGTCGGGTTCCTCCTGATAAAACTCGCTGCGAACGTAGGCGAGTCCACTTTGGTTAGGGTCAGGAATTGGCGGGAGCAACAGCGCTTCCGTTAAATGGTGAGGCCGCAGATTGGAAAGCGCATTGACGGTTTCTTTCGCATTCATGGTTCCCTTCTTGCGCTTGTCGGCGTTGGCCCTGTCGTCAGTATCTAACTTTTCGTAGACTGCGTTATTTGTTCCTTTTACAAACCGGCGGTACTTTTCGTCGCCTTGCAACACGGCTACGCGAAACGTAGAGCCATCCGAAGTCATCTGGGCAATGTCCTTCGCAATAAAAGGAACCTGGATAATTAGATAGATGTTGCTGGGACGTTGGATGGTAATGGTGCCGTCAGCTTGCCGATACTTGTCCGCGATTCCGGTATCCGCAAAAGAAGTGTCTTCAAATTCAATGTCGACCTTTCCGTGAATCGAGCGTATTGCTGCGAGACGATTAACTTCGCTGATTAGTCGACTAGTATTCGCCTCAGCTAATGGAGTTAGAAGTTTAGGTACCTGCACCTTTTTGTGTGTACCAAAAATCCCACAGCCGCTAAGACAGATCGACACCAGAATGAGAACGAAAGGAATTGATTGCCGTGGGAAGGGGCGGGAATGAACAGACATTAAGTTGGGCATGAACAAACGTCTCGCAAAAAACTCCAGTGCACAAGTAGAAAATTGAGGGTCAAGCTAACAAAGACGTTTTTCCTTGTCAACGCACTGCTTTTTCAGGTTGACAAGCACGCCAACTTACGGGGTTATGACTCGGTCCGATCCTTTCAACACTGGCGCTTAAAGTGACTAATCGAGAACCAGGCTCGGCTTTCCAAATCGCTGCCGCAATTTATTAATCGTCTTGAGGACCTTCGGCCTACTCACTAGATTAATTTCCACTCTACGTTTTCCCGGAAAATCCAGCAGCATCACTCCCAGTAGAATCGTAAGAATGCCCTGGCCAGGCACACCCGGGATAGACATCACAATCCCAAGCGCCACCAACAATGCTCCAAGGATGTTTTTGGCCGCTATCCCTAAATATCGAACGGCTGGAGAACTATTAGTCCAGAGGTCTCGCGGGTGGTCGGTCTGAAAATAGGTGGCCGGAATTTTCACGAGGATGAAAGAAACTACCGCGAGGCTCACGATGAATGTAACTACGAATAAAACGAGTCCGACCAGGATTTGATGCAGAGTTACGGATCGAACAAGCAATGTTGACATGCGCATCCTTTATTACCGCGCGCTCTTTACCGAAGGTTGTTTCGGGCCTCCAGTATAGACTGTAATACGTTGTCAACAACTTTCTGGGCCATTGCCGGCAGCTGAAAATCGCGTTGATGAGCAACTTCGTAGAATTCATCAAGTCCCTTCGCTCCCGCACGCTCGAGCGCAAGAGTTTGAATTAGCAAGTCGATTGTGTCTGCAGCCTTGACCAAACGAGCCTCAATGCTTTCGCGTTGTTCATAGTCGCGGTAGAGGGCCCGATATTGAGAAGCGAATACTCCAATATCTTTGACGATATCACCGAACGCCCCCGCTTCCGCTTTCTTCCTTGCTTCCCATTCAAAGTATTCGGTCGCTGTTTTCGGTAGATCGCCAACGCGCGTCTCAGCCCAATCGTGTAACAGCGCCTGGCGAATAACGCGTTCGATATCGAGATCGACACCACGGGCCTGTATTTCGTCCGCCAGCATCATCGCTGTTATGGCAACTCCAAAGGAATGTGCCGCTACCGATTCCGTCCCGATCGGAAGGCCACGCAGCATCCAGCCTGTACGTTCGAGGCGTTTCAGGCGTTGAAGTTCAATAAGCGCGCTCAACATTCGTCAATCTCGACTACTGTAGCGTGCACGAGGAGACCAGGCCCAACTATGGGTTCGCTCGTTGGGCCTTCTAGAATTTGAAGCCCAAAGCCAAGCGGCGACGCAATATCTCGCGCCGCCGCTTCTTTATTTCAAAGCCTAAGTGTCGCGTCTCGGTAATGTGGAAACCTAAAACAAATTCACTGTCGGTGATTACAGAACGAGGTCATCGCTAAATCGAATTAGTGCGTTATCTCCCCTAAGTTGTTTTACTCTTCAGGCCTTGACTAACAGCCTGCATGTTCGCAACCGCAGCCTATCTCCAGCACATGAGCCTTCTCGGCATTTTCACAGTATTCACTGCAATACTTGCTGTCCTTTTCGGGCGGGCAATCGCATGCGGGATGCGCGCATTTGTTTTCCTTGTTCTCAGCCATGACTATCCTGCTTTCAACTTGGTAATAATCCCGAACAGTTCTTTTACGGTCATCCTAAAACTCATAATTTAACTCGTCAAGGAGCACGGAACTTTGATTTTTCAAGGTGCTTCACGCACCACAATTGTCCTTTGAGTAGAGCCTACTGTGAGAACCATCGGTTTATCTAATTGTATCGGATGCTCTTCTCCGTCGACGCTTATTACCAGGTTCAAACCGGGTCGGTTCGTAGGAACACTCGCGAATGCCGTGGGAATACCTTCAATCGACGTCACGACATTCGGCGCGACTCGCGGAAGCAGGTTAGTAGCTACTATTCGCCACGTCGTGGGCGTACAACGAATTCGAATCCCCGGTGTATCCGTTTCGAAAGCTTCATCTACCGCAAGCGCATCAGCCTTAAACAACCCTTCTCCACAACGCACGCCCGCAGAATCATAAAAAGTCACCAGTCCAGAAGCGAAGGCAAACGCGACCGGTCCGGCATTTCTTATGACCAACCGAATATTCGTGACGGGTGAGTCAGGAGCACCGTTGAGCGCAGTAGTCCGGAGTGTTGCGTCAAGAGAGGGCGCGCCGCTGCCATTAAGAGCGACAGCGGGTTCGGTGAGAGGGACACGTCTTTCAGATGCGCCCCCAGTTGGTTGTTGGGCGGCCACGCAAAGACTATTTAAGGATATTGCAACGCAAAACAGCAGAGTTTTCATTAGTGTCCTTCTCCTTGCGAGCTAATGATCTAATTGGTGTGCCTCGATTCTAGTGCCGTCTGTAATCACAATCAATCAATGCAGCGCGTATTGTTCCCTGGTGCTGGAAATGCTCCACCTAACTGACCTCCAGTTGCGGCAGTATGGCTGCACCGCGCGGCAAGATATAACCAAAACCGCCGGGAGTCACGCCGGTGAGGGCTTCGTCTAACGACCGCGCGGGAATCATTTTCATCCGTCTCACTTCGTCTTCCGGTAGTTGCGACACCAGATGGATCTGATAGCGTTCGGCCTTTAGCAGTAAAGACCACGCGGTCTGACCATTTACTTCATACTTATCTCGTAACCGAGCTTCACGCGCGGCTGAGTGGTTCTCATCGAACCATTTTAAAAAGGTGGGGTGGCCCATTCCATCCAGACATTCGGCCAGCAATACTATTGTGCCGCCGTCGGTACAAGCGTGTGCTGCCATGTCCAGAGCTTTGTGCGCTTGAATGAGATTAATATCGTAAGGCGAGCCGCCGCAACTAACCACAACAGTTTGGCGTTTAGCTTTGATTTGGGCTGAATGGCTGGTGAGATACGCTCGGCAACCGGTCCGGTGAGATTCACGCCAATTGCCGGCGTAGATAGATACGGCCCGGCCACGATGATCCACCACGCTGTTGATGCTGAATCGTGGGTTAATCATCGCGGCGATGCGCTCACATTCTTCATTAACGGCATTCCCATCCAACAGGGCGGTGCCTACTCCCGCCCGCCGGCCGCTGTTTTCAAAATCAAGCGCGAGCATGTGTGTGGCCTCGATCGTGCGCGCCGAAGCAAGACCTGGGCAAATAGACTTTCGGCCACCGGTAAACCCGGCGAAGTAATGAAAGCAGATCGCTCCGACTATTAGGACGTGAGAAAACTCCTTCAGTGCTCGATTGACTTCGACGCACGTCACGCGCTCAGTTGATCCTAACGAAACCAGTTGGGAGGGATCGTAAGCTGAATGATCGATTGTTGAAATACGCTGCGTAATGAACGGTGTCAGCAATTCGATCTTCTCTTGCGGTGAAACGGGCCGGTGAATTCCCGTAGCGAAGATGATTGCAATGTCCGTCCGCGCTACCCCAATTTGAATTAATCTTCGTATGAGTAGATTAATTATTTGAGCGCTGGCAGTGGCGCGAGTGGCGTCCGAGACCACAATCAATACGGAGTCACCAGCCGAAACGAGATCATCAAGCGGAGGTGAATCGATTGGCGACGCTATGGCTTCACCAATCTGTTCGTCACTCAACGGCTTTTCATTAGATGTGTTTCCCGAGAGCACCTGATAGCGAGATTCATCAATTTGGAATGGGATGGAAGTAGTCCCGTACGCGAGTTGTATGTCACTCATTATGTATTACGGCCGCGGCAGGCGGTGGCGATTTGCTCGTAATGGTGCCTACAATCCAAACTCAACGAGTGCGCGCTCAATTACGTGCAGGGAAGCAAAATCGGTCTGACCGGCCGTTCGCGACTTTGCCAGCCAGATGCGAAGTTGGTGACCCTCTTCCACAGAGGAGATGCGGCATGCACCCGTCAAAGCGAGCGTCACAAGCGCGTCCGGTGCACCATGTGTGACGAGAGCCGCTTGCAGCGCGGCCTGTTCACGAAGATCCAACGTCAACAATAGGTTGATTTCCATTGATTACGCTACATCTCTGCCCGAAAAAAAAGTTACTAAGCTTGGGAGATGGACATAGGTAGGCGTCAACGGCAACTGCGTGTTGCTACTTACCAAGTCTATTAGATTTTATCCAGGGAGCTGGTAATGTCGGCGATTATGTCCTCGGCTGCCTCGATGCCCAGCGCGAACCGCACAGTCGATGCCGAAACGCCGGCGGCTTTCAGTTGCGCATCAGAAAATCCGGCGTGCGATGAATAAAGTGGATAGCTGGCCAGCGTTTCCACACCGCCGAGGGAAGGCGCGGTGCGCGCAAGTTTCAATGAATTAAAGAGCTTCTCAACTTCCGGTTCGCCGCCAATAATATCCATTGCCACAATGCCACCGAAGCCCTTCATCTGCCTCTTGGCAAGTGAATGGGAGGGGTCGTCTTCTAGACCCGGATAGTAAACACGCGATACCTTCGGATGATCTCGAAGCACGAGTGCCAGACGAAGCGCATTTTCGCACGACGTGCGTACGCGCAGATCGAGCGTCTTCATTCCTCTGGATAGTAGGTAGGCGGCGGCGGGATCGAGTGTCGTACCGACCATCACTGACGTTTGACGCACGCGATCGATCAATTGTTTGTTGCCCGCAACCGCACCGGCCGTCAGGTCAGAATGGCCGCCCAGATATTTGGTGGCGCTATGCATTACAACGTCCACGCCATATTTAACCGGCTGTTGCAAGACAGGCGATGCGAATGTGTTATCAACGACGGAGAACACCTTAGCTTTTCGCGATACTTCGGTCGCTTGCTGCAAATCAACAATTCGATTCAGTGGGTTGGCCGGCGTTTCGAACCAGAAAACTTTGGACCGGTCTGTAGCAAGTTCCGGCACATTGGGTATTTCGTCAATAGTGATGAATCGCGAACGAATTCCAAACCGGCTCAGCACTTTCGTCAGAACCTTAACTGTGCCCCCGTATATTGAATCGCAAGCGATAACTTCGTCGCCGGCGTCGCATAAGGTAGCCAGGATGCAGAAGGTGGCGGCTGAGCCTGAGGAAGTCACCACGCAACTCTCAGCGGCTTCGAGCTCAGCGATTTTTCTTTCCGCTTCGGCTACGGTTGGATTAGCATAGCGCGAGTAAAAATAGGCGTCAGGCAACTCGCCCTTCGCATAGCGCCGCATCTCAGCAAAATTCTCGAAAGCAAACGTTGCAGAATGAAAGACCGGTGAAACTACAGCACCGAAGGGATCGTCCGCACGTTCGCCGCCGTGCACCGCGATTGTGGCTTGCGATAATTCTTTATATTCCCACGAACTATCTGCGCGCATAAAGTTGGAGCTCCAGAGATGGAGGAAAGTTAAAGCGCTGCAAGCTTAACAAATTAGACAAATACGTGACAGAGTTGTCGAGAAATAGTTATCGCTATTGAGTGCGGCGCCGCCGAGCGCAAGTCGCTTCTGAAATAAGAAAGGGCCACGCATGTGGCCCCTTTACACTCATCAATTAAGAGCTCAATTACAATGCAGGGACGCCTGTCACATTGTTCAAATCCTTATAGAGTTCGTTGAAGGAACGTAGCTGGTTTTCCAGCAGCCGGGGCAGATCCTGAACGTCGTTCACATTTATGATGGCGTTCGCGTTGTTTAGGAACGCGGTATGAGCGTCCATTGTCCGTAGCGAAGGGGATATCAGCACAAAGAATAATCGGCGGCGTTGCGACGGTCGCAAGATGTTGACCTCGCGCGTCACGAAAACACTACCCTGCTCAACCGCATCGAATCTCGAGTCAAGGAGCACAACCTCCAGCTGCTGTTCGCGCATGCGCTCTACTGCTTGTGTCGTGTCCTGTGCCACGAAAACCTGGTAGCCAGTTTCCGCGAGGCCACGCGCCATTGAGTCGCGGATATCTTCCGTTACACAGACTAAGGCTTTTCGAGGATCCCAAGAGGGCCGGGCGTTTGGTGACTTCTGCGTCATCGTGCGGGGCTGATTAAGCAGACCAGACAGCAATTCGGCCAAAGTCTCGGTTGCTGACTTTTCAGCAACGTCCTTCTTTTGATCAAATTCAAAAAGAGGCGCGGGCGTCGCTTGTTCGAAACGCGTATTGCCAGTTGACGGCGATCCTCCGACGCCAACAGCGCTTTGTTCGACGCTCGCAGTGGGCGAAGCGGCCTCTACACTCGTCTTGCACTTGGGACAGCGCACAGTGAAAGGACGGGTTGGGGCTTTCTTCTCATTGACCTGGAGTCGCGATGAGCATTTGGGACAAACAATTGTCATAGTAAGTGAGAGTACTGCGTGCTAATTTAGACCTATTCAATCATGCTTAGCATGGATCCGGTTTCTAATACGGGAGTCAGCGGTGCACCATTGCGATCTCGTTGAATAAATTCTTCCGTCGCGGTTACACCTTTGAGTGTGAGTAGTAGATTATTTTGGTTTGTTGCGAAGGTCAGCCCGTCCTCCAGGGTCACAGTCCCATTCTCAATTAATTCCTTGATTACCGTGTCGAAGTCCTGCATGCCATCGAGTTTTCCATCGCGCATTGCATCGAGCAAAGACTTCCCATCCTCCTCACCAGCTTCGATGTATTCACGTGTACGAGGACTTGACCGCAGAATTTCTACTACGGCAATTCGACCACGCCGATCTGCTCGAGGTATGAGTCGCTGCGAAATGATGTACCGGAAGGTTTGCGCCAAGCGGGTGCGAATAACAGCCTCTTCGTTTTTCGGATAAAGACCAATTATGCGATCGATAGTCTTTGAGGCGTCTATTGTGTGCAACGTTGAAAGGACAAGGTGTCCCGTCTCTGCTGCTTCGAGCGCAATCTCCGTGGTTTCAAAGTCACGCATTTCGCCGATCAGAATAACTTTAGGCGCCTGTCGTAGCGTGGCCCGCAACGCCGAGGGAAAGTCTTTAGTGTCGTGTCCGACCTCGCGCTGGTTAATTGTTGAATTTTTGTGCGCGTGCAGATACTCGATGGGATCTTCGATAGTCACGACATGGTAATGCTTCTGTTCATTAATTATGTCGATGATTGCGGCTTGCGTTGAACTCTTACCAGATCCAGTGGGACCGGTCATCAATACCAAACCATTCCTCAGGTCTGCGATTTCGGAAAGTTGCGGCGGGAGACCGAGCGACGCGAGTGTTGGAATATCGGTAGGGATCACGCGCATGACGATGGAGTAAACCCCGCGCTGCTGAAAAATGTTAACGCGAAAGCGCGCGCGAGACGGCAGCGAGTAACTAAGATCTGTTGTGCCAGTGGTAGCGAGTCGTTCGGCTGCATCATGGTTTCCGTGCATGAGTGCCATGGCAATGATCTCGGTCTGGTAAGGCGTAAGCTTCTGCATCCCGAGCGGCTGCACGGCAGTAAGTTTCCCATTTATTTCCACTTGGGGAAGCTGCCCGACCGAGAAGTTGAGGTCGCTGATCTTGTCTGACACAAGCAGCATACGCTCGATAATTGGCGGCAGATCAAAAAAGCTCATTAAACTTTGACTCCAAAGGGGATGCGGGGGGTAGGGAGTTGCGGTGGGTGCAGAGCGCCACCCGGAAAGGCGTAAGGATTCTCGCGCATAACCACGCTAAACGCAAGTAAAATATGTTGTTCACGCGTCAGGAAAGCTAAGAAAGGTGCAATAGTTGCGCAGCCTGGGCCGCTACGGTTCCCGTTGAATTCCACAGAGTTTTGATTACAGCAATCGCGTCGGCACCTGCAGTTAGTACCTCTTTACCGTTCTCGGCGGTAATCCCTCCAATAGCAACGAGTGGCATATCCTGCAGCGCTTCTCTTACTCGGCGTAGGCCGATAAGACCCACTTCAGCGTCCGCAGATTGCTTAGTTTGCGTCGCGAAGATGGGACCAATGGCTACGTAATTGACCGGTAATTTTGCAGCCTCGCGCGCTTGATCGAGGTTATGGGTGGAAACGCCGATGATGGCATCGTCACCCATAAGACGACGCGCTACTTCTGGTGATAAATCGTCCTGACCCACGTGGACGCCATTAGCGTGTACAGCAACCGCGAGATCCACTCGATCGTTAACAATGACTGTCACACCGTTTTGCCGCGCTACACGCACAGCGAGCTCGGCGTCCTTGTAGAACTCAGAAGGAGAAAGGACCTTTTCGCGCAGTTGAACGAGCTTCAGGCCTGCTGCGGATAATTTCACCAACTGCTCTGCGTGGGACAGCCCTGATAGCGGCCTGTCAGTCAACGCATATAGCCGCGTATTGGCCAGTGCATGCAGGAAAGGCGAACCCATGTCGTCAAGCTCAGCTCTCTTTGCGCTTGGGTCGCTCATTGGGACGCAGGTTTCTTTTTCGAAGACGAATATTCTGCGGAGTAACTTCTACGAGCTCGTCGTCGCCGATAAACTCGATCGCCTGCTCCAGTGAGAGTTCTTTCGGAGGGACGAGGCGCATCGCCTCGTCGGCTGAGGCGGCGCGCATGTTAGTTAATTTCTTTTCCTTGATGGCATTCACATCCAGATCAACCGCTCGTGCATTTTCACCGATTATCATTCCTTCATACACTTTTGTTCCTGGCCTGATAAATAGAGTCCCTCGCTCCTGTAGGTTGAACAGCGCGTATGTTGTGGTTTCGCCGGTCCGATCCGCAACCAAAGACCCGGTGGCACGTCCGCGCAAAGTTCCCTGCCAATCACCCCAGCGGAGAAATAACGTATTGAGAAGACCGGTGCCCTTTGTCTCTGTCAGAAATTCATTACGGAAGCCGATCAGCCCGCGCGACGGTGTTTCGAATTCGAGTCGCACACGACCGGTTCCATGATTTACCATCTTGGTCATCTGCCCCTTGCGACGTCCGACAGCTTCGGTCACCACACCTATAAACTCTTCCGGACAGTCAACCACCACTTGCTCTATTGGTTCAAGAATGCGGCCATCGCTTTGGTGTGTGATTGCTTCGGGCTTAGATACCTGCAGTTCGTAACCCTCGCGCCGCATCATCTCGATGAGAATCGATAACTGTAGTTCGCCACGACCGGATACTTTGAACTGCTCGGGGGACTCAGTTTCCTCTACCCGGATCGCAACATTACCGAGAATCTCCGTGTCCAGCCGCTCCTTCACCTGACGCGAAGTTACAAACTTTCCGTCCTTGCCTGCGAACGGAGAATTATTGACGCCAAAAATCATAGAGATCGTAGGTTCATCCACGG
>JBHENH010000044.1:0-444 GCA_046262135.1 Pyrinomonadaceae bacterium | reverse complement strand
CTCTGAACGGACTCTCGTTTCAGACCCTCAAATGCATAAAGCTGGGAAACCCGAACTTTTTGAAATGAACCATCAGGTTTAGCAACAGAAACCTGATCACCCAGGGCGATCGCTCCTGAGAAAATTCGTCCGATTGCCAGTCGACCTACGTATTCGCTGTAATCGAGATTGGCGACCAATAACTGTAACGAGTCATCTCGAATCTGTTTTGGCGCAGGAATCGTCTTCACTATTTGCTGGAATAACGGTTGCAGATTGGTGGATTCATCTGTCAGCTTCTTTTTTGCCGTTCCATCGCGCGAGACGGAGTAAAGGATTGGGAACTCAATTTGCTCGTCGGTGGCATCGAGATCCAGGAATAGTTCATATATCTCATTCACGACCTCTTCGGGACGAGCATCCTGACGATCAATCTTATTCACGACTGCGATCGCAGGTAAGCGC
>JBHENH010000043.1:21364-21784 GCA_046262135.1 Pyrinomonadaceae bacterium | reverse complement strand
ACGTAGTCTCGCATGAAATAATCAAGCGTAACCGCTTCATCCTCGTTGATAGTGTCCGAGGCGATCTGGTGAAGGTTGTGACGAGGGCGCAACTTCATTCGCGTCTCTTCCGGCGTCACCATCATTAGATGCAGCATGTGTTGATTATAAAGATGCCAAAGGTCGATAAGCTCACCCCATGGCTCATCTTTGTATTGCTGTACCTGTACCCACTCGACCTGTTCATATCCGGCAAAGATCAGAGCGTCGGTAAGCTGTGCGCGCACAAAACGCAGATGGTTATTTGCCGCGGAATCGATTAGGTGGCCGGCGATCTCTTTCGGTGACCATTTTCCTTCGGCCCTGGGACGGAGGCTTTGCTCTTCCGAAATCTCACGAAGCCGCATGGAGGCCAGTTCCAGAGTCCGGCGAAAGTTTTCG
>JBHENH010000043.1:351-21354 GCA_046262135.1 Pyrinomonadaceae bacterium | reverse complement strand
ACCAACTTGTTTTGTTGCCACGTCGCTTTCTCCGTGCTTCGAATTCCCGCTCGTCAATCACTCCGGATGAATTACCGCACGCTGTAGAATCTTCTTCATACGAAGCGCCGGCAACGATTCGCCGTCGGGAGTATCTATAGGAACTTCGTGCACCTTCTCATACGCTCTCGCGAGATAGAAAGGCACTCCAGGTAAGGTCGCAACCAACTCAACCTGTTCAAAGCCCGCATCGCCCGCCGCAATTTCGCATGCCTGCAATATACGGCTGCCGATGCCTCTGCGCGACCACCGTGGATGGACGTAAAAGGCTCGAATCCGTGCGGGTTCTGTCGTGGGATCCAGTAAAGCTTCTGTGCCTTGTTTCTTTAGCTGGTCGCCACCAAAGAGCGTTTTCCTTTTGCTCCATCCGCCGCAGCCCACAATTATATTTTCAACTTGTGCGACAAGATACGTGTTGTCCAAAATCAACTGGGTATCAACCCCGAAAACGTGTGATAGCCCACTCGCAATTTGAGTAGAAGTATAATACTGACTACTTAAAACTTTCACAGATTCCCGTATCAATTCCCGCAACGCTGGAACATCTTCCAATGTCGCGATACGGATGTTAACGAGCACGACGAAATCCTTTGTGTTTAGGCGCCGCGCGCCAGAAATGGTTCGAGCCTGGGCCTTTCCGCGCCCGGGCGCGTCAGGGCGAAACGTCGCGCGGGCCCGCTCGACTCCGAACTTAACAAGACGGTATAAAATAAGTCGGAGATCCGATTCAAGGCAATAATCCATCAATCCCTACCACGCAATTCAAGCAGGGGCCGGAGTCCAAATGACTAAAGATGCAAACAATAGGAGCGCCGATCAGATTGAGGACAGGATCGCGCGGCTTGCCTTTGACGGCGACGTGCTGAAGTATCGCGAATTCTGCGCCAAGCTAAAGGCTGGGTTGCCCCAGGGCACAGGTGTGGCCGTGCGGGGAAGTGTCGTTACCAATAAGCGTTGGGAAGATGGCAAGCCTTTCGACGCGGGCGGGCGGGGTACGAGTGACCTTGACGTAACACTCATCGGGGATAAAGTGATGGAATTCTGGGATGAAGATGCACTCTATCTTCCCGGCCTGCACACAAAGCCCTTATGTGACGAAGACCCATTAATCGCGCCCGCGCTAAATCCTTTGCGGGAAGAATTGCAGAAACTGGCCGGTAGACCTGTGAATTTTCAAGCAACCGCAAACTTTATTCTTTTTTCTCGCGACGTGCTGTTCGATGAACCATACTGCATAGTAATAGAGGCGCAAAAATCCTCGTGATTGTTAAGCTGCTCAGCTATAACATTCGGTTCGGGGGACGAAAACGCGAGAGGGAACTGGCGGAAGTAATTCGCGAGATAGAGCCCGACCTGGTCGTTTTCCAGGAAGCCATTGATCCTGACGTCATTAGTCGCCTCGCAGTTGCTACTCAGTTACCGTTCTGGTCGGCGCGCGCCGAGCATTCCATCGGCTACATCAGTCGGCTCGAGATTACGCACCATGAGTGGCACTATCCGGCCGGCGCAAAACACTCCTTTTTAGAAATCATCCTCGCAGGCAGCGAAGCTCCAGTTTTCGGACTTCATTTGAGCTCTATGTTTTCTAAATGGGGCGAGCGTAGACGCGTACGGGAGATTCGTGCGCTTCTTAAAAGCATCGAAAGGCATCAGGAAGGTTTTCATGTTCTCGTTGGCGATTTCAACACGCTTGCAGTAGGCGAGATTCTCGACGTCCGCCGCATGCCGGCCTGGATACGCGGACTTGTCTGGCTTAGCGGTCGGGACATACAACGAGAAACGATTCAACTCATGCGCGACTCTGGTTATATTGATGGGTATCGCTTCCTTCATTCTGAAGAAAAGGGATACACGTTTCCTGTGTGGGATCCGCACCTTAGGCTTGATTATTGCTTTGTCCCTACGGGATTCTCCGGCCGGCTAATTCAGTGCGAAGTTGCCGATGGAGATAAAGCGCGCAAGGCGTCAGATCACTTTCCGCTTTTGAGTCACATCGAACTTTGACTAATGGCCAGTAATGATGGGCCCTGAAGTCGGTACCATCCCGATTGGCCAACCCATTGACGGCCATCCGCACATGGGATATGTTCCCGGCGAATTTGGGCCCTCAGCCTCTATGTGGCCCTGGCCATGATTCTCTCAGCACCTGCGGTTCCCTTTATTGCATCCGGTTAACTCTCACTAACTCAAGGAGAGCTTATGGCACAATCCACGAGCGGAAAGAAAGATTTGGTTGCTCGCTTTCTCACGGTCTTCGGAGACTTCAAAGTTTTTAAGTGGCCACTGTTTTTTCTGTATGACCCCGGAAGCTATCTTGTGAAGGGCGAGGACATGAGAGAGATGCTAACTGTAGTTAAGCCCGGCGATATCTTGTTAAGGGGTTACACCAACTATCTGGATGGCTATTTCATACCTGGCTATTTTAGTCACGTTGGTCTTTATCTTGGGAAAGTAGACGCGGATTCTCTGGACTCGATCTGGTCGGATGAATACACGCCGTTGGAGCACGTAAAGACTTTATGCAAGAGCGGGGAGCAGATGGTAATCCATTCGATGGCCGAGGGCGTCTTCATGGAAGACGTTTTGAACTTTTGTCGTTGCGACTACATGGCGATCTTCAGATTTCCAGAGCAACTACAGGCAGATGGTTTACCGCCGCCTCAGCTCTTTGACGCGGATCTTTACAACAGCGAGGAAAACGCAATTGAAGGCCGTCTCAAGAGAGGTGAGGTGGTCCACTTCGAGGAAGTGTTCCCAATAATTTATAAGCTGGCTCTTTCGCAGTTAGGTAAAGATTATGACTTCCGCTTCAACTTTAAGAGCTTCGACACCTTCTCGTGCTCCGAGTTGCTCTACTACTGCTCCAAATCGCTCTGCTGGCATCTTTGCCTTTGTCCCACAGAAAAGAAGGCGTTGATATTTTTCAAGAAGAACATGCTCGAGCCTGATGCTTACGCCCGGTGCCCGAAGTTGGATCTAATATGGCAAAGCAAGTCAGTGGATCGAAATCTTCTTTCAGAGATGAGGAAAGATGCCGGTGTCTCCCCACCGGCGTAGTCGTCTACGGTCCATGGCTTGAACTCCTTTTTTCATACCTCGGCAGGCCTTCGATCAGGTAGTCGAACCCAAGCCAGAAACTCCAACTGTGGTGATAGAAGGCTACCGGGAAGACCAGCGCCACAATGAAGAGTCCAGCCAAAACTGTCTCATAACTGGATCCGATTACGATTAACCAGACCATGCAAATCGCCAGAATTATGAACTCGGTGGCCATTATGTTTGCAAGGATGGCACCGACAAAGAAGCCCTCCTCACGTTTGAACATGGAGCGGCAACTGGCGCAGTGGTGTTTTACCTGAAATGGTCCGGAAAGAATTGACGACTTGCCGCAGACCGGACATCGCAACCTCAGAGATCGTAAAAGCACGCTTACAATTGACTTCCTGGGCGGCTTTACGCGTGATGCTTCGTGCGGCGTTCCCATTTTCTCGACCTGAAATTATGTAACGCAAACTGTTAGTTGCCTTAAAGGCCATGCGAGCCACGCAAAGTACAGTTTGGTTTACAAACTACTTATTCATAACTCAGCGCATCGACGGCGTCCTGGCGCGCAGCTCGAAGTGCAGGGTAGAGAGCGCCGACACTCCCGCCAACCAGTCCCACCAGGAGCGCAACTACAATCCAGGGCGGCTCGATCTCGATGGTTAAAGAGGTCATCCTCATCACCGCAAAACGCGCTGCCATCGTCAGCGCCACTCCGGCGATAACACCCAATAAGCTGACGAGAATTGCTTCCTGTTCAATCACCCAGGCTATTCCGCGTTTCGACATTCCCAGGGCCTTGAGTATTCCGATCTGGCGCGTGCGCTCGGTAACTGTTGTGTACATCGCGAGAAGTATGACCAGCATACTGATAGAGGCGGCTACACCTACCACTACTCTTATAAAAACATTGAGGGCAGGCACGCCTGACGCGTAGATTTCCGGCAGGTCGCGGGTAAAGATGATCTGATCGTCGGGAAACCTTTCCCTGATTCGGGCGGCTACGTCTTCTTGTTGGGTTGGATCGACGCAGGCAACCAGAACAGCGGACGCACGGCCCTCAGCTCCTTCCTGGTCCTGCATGGTCGACAGAGGAATCTTAATGCGACCCCCGCCGGGCGGCTCGTAAACTCCGACGATCTGGAAGGGACGTTCAAATAGTTGAACCGTCGAACCTACAGCCGCGTTGCGTTGCTGCTGCCAAACCGGATCGATGATGGCTTGATCTCCTCCGGTCAATTTTGAGCCTTCGCGGACTGTCACGCCGGTGAGGTTTGCGTAATCGTCAAAATCGATACCGTCGATCAAACGTGATCCAAACCCTCCATCACTGCGATCGAGCGCCTGGCCTATTGGCGAAGCCGCCCGGACCCCGGCGATCTTTCCGATCTCCCTCGCGCGCGTGACTGGCAGCGTAAACGGCGACGAACCGCCAAAGCCAAGCGTTCCTGAGGAACGAATCATGATCTCAGCGCCGATGTTTGCCTCCCGGCGCCCACGTTCGCGCAAAACGCCGTGCGCCAGGCCAACGGTAAAGACAATCAGCAAGACGCCAACCGCAGTACCCATGATGCTGACTGCGGTGCGTGCCGGTCTGTGAACTATGTTTGAAAGTACGAGGCTATCCATAAGTCTTTGCAAGCGTGGGCTACGATTTACAACACGGCCCCACGCGTTCGGCAAGGTGCGCCAGGTTAAGATCAACAACCCGATAGAGGTCCAGAATATTGTGCCGGCCTTGCGTACAAGCGCCAGCGTTACGCCGGTGGCTGCGGCAAATCCGAGTGTCCGCAGGATAACTTCAGTTCCGCCTTCATACACACCGATTGTCCCGGGAACGAACGCAAAAACGAAATTAATGACTTTCGTTAGCGACTCGATAATGTAAGCCTGAGCCACGCGCGATGCCAGGCCAAGCATCTCTAAAGTCACATACACTTCAACTACGCTCGATGCGTGGGCCAATAAGTCGCAGCCGATCATCCCGAAGAACACACCGGGATGGTGCTTGTAGAAATCGTAAACCTTCGATTCGATATGATGAATATGATGGCGGCGTTTCAGAATGACTTTGGGGCTCAGGCCAATACTTGCCATCCGGTCGATCATCCAGGTCAACAGCATGATGCGTCGCTTCGCCGCGAGGGCCGCTGCGGCTATTCCGAATGCGGCAATTGCGGCGATTGCAACCAGCGAGTAATAAACGAGCGGCGGAAGACTGTACGTAACGAGCATTACACACGCGCCACTCAAAATGAAGAAGACGACCGAAAGATTGTAGAGAAGATTGTCAACGACCAGAGCAGGCACACCATAGGTTAAGGGGACCCGCCGCCGCAGCAGCGCTACTTTTGTCGCCTCACCGAGCAGCGGTCCGGTAAAGGTCAGAAAACTTATTGCTTCGCCACCAAGACGCGCGGCGAATGCCTGGAAGAAATTGAAGCGACGGTGTTCTGCGGGTACGGCAGCGCGCATCGCGATGGTCCGAAACACATGACGCGAGCCACTAATCGCGAGCAGAATGGAAAAGCCGAAGAAACCAATGCGGATGAGGGCATCGAAGATTGGCTGAAGGCCTACCCGGTTGATTACGTAAATGAGAAGGGCGAGTCCAAGGAGAAACGCGATCCCCTGTAGCCAGATAAATGAACGCCGCGATCTGCCTGGGCCGGATGGCTCAATCTGATCGATGAGTTCTTCCTCGCTAATGTCAGCGGGCCAGCCTTCGGCCAAATCATCTTCGGAAGTCGTCAACGAGATGCAGTTGCTCCTCTAACCGAGGCTTTCCCGTTTACTTGTGGGGGTAGTACCGCCTGTACCGGGCGACCGGGAAAGCGCCGAAAACCTTTGTCTATCAAAACCTGGGCAGGGCTGTTATCATCGCGCAAAAGGCCTGTTAATGCCAGCACAGTCGGAACGAAACTGAGACTATCGTAAGGCTCATCAATGATGGCGGCGCGCGGGATGGTCGTCTTGTCCCCGCCCGCCAACATGAATGTCGAATGGGTGGAAATGCGGAAGAAAGAGCCGTGGTTGCCGCCGGGATTGAAGCCGCGCACGTCGAAATTCCAGTGGTCGCTAGCGACGACCAGCAGGTCGGCCTCCACATTTTCGCGTTGCCTTCTGAGGAATCTGCGTCGTAGCAGTTCGTCTGGCGAGATGCCGCGCTCATCGAGCGATAACCGTCCGATAAGATGTCGAGCGAGCTCTTCGTGCAAGCCTATCAGTCCATTTGAGTAATGTGTTTTATGTAATGCGTGCAGCCATTCCAGATCAGTGTGCCATTCGCTGAGCCACGCCACTCGGCTGCCGGTTGGCACACGCAGTTCCGTATCCTCGAGCATCTCAAGCGGGAAACCGGGAGCCCAGCGGGCATGTTCAAAGTGCAAACGACCTTCCTCGTCTTGCGTTAGATTCTTAATGGGAAGGTACCGGAAACTTAACTGATCATTGTCTTTTGCGCGCGACAAAATAAGTGCTTGCTTGTCTGGTCCACCGTAAATCCAGATTACGTCGTCAGCGATGCCGCTGTCGCTAATCAGCGGCTTAACCATTTCAGAATCGATCCGCGTGGCAATCAAATCCACCGGACGATTGACGACGCCTGCCTGAACATTGTTTCTCACAGTCACCTTGCGCAGGAGGGAAAAATAATCGATGCAAACGAAACTTCTTTTCATGTCCAGGGAGCCGTCAGGGTTCAAAACTAACCCTCCAGGAGCTATCCCCGCTACATAATTTTGCAGGTGGTAAGTACTATTTCTTTCGCCCATCGCGCGCTTCTCGATAACGTCGTAAATCTTGACTTTTGCAGGCTCGAAGGTTTCGGCATGAAGAGAAAGCAGATTGGATAGCGTCCGGGCGTATTCCCCGTAACTCTGCTCCTGGCCCATCCAAATATCCATCCACACGCAGACGCGTTTCGCCCGGTCATCAAGGCCCATACTCGCTTCTTCTTTGGTAAATTTCTTTGGTTGGGAAGCACAGAGTCCGCGCTGATGTTCGATGGTCCGTCTTAATGCCCCCAACTCTTCATCAAGTCTTTCCAGATTGCTTTTCCATTCTGCCCTGTGCGCATCCAGCGTCTTGAAAAACTGTGCTGTCACGGCCTGGCGCAGGGGCCCGCTAAGCTCGGGCCGTTGAAGTTGCTGAAGAAGAATGTGAAGCAGGTTTAGCGTCGGGTCCCTGAAGTGAAGCGAGGCGCGTTCATTACCGTCGAAATCGAGCATGGCGGTCGGGTAGTCGGCGCTCTGCCCCTGCAAGTAGTAGGAATCGCGGGTAGTGGTAGTGATTACCTGAACAAACGGGTTAATGCCTTTGATAGCGTAATCGACCATCAGACGGCGTTTCGTCACAACATGGTGCCCGCCCGCTTCGGCGCTTCCCAACAATTTGACGAGGTTGTATCCCTGGCTGTAAACGCGCTCGTCTGAATTTATTCCGTGGTCGGACACGACTACCATAGCGGTCTCCGAAGCACGCGGCGTCTTCTGAATGGCAGTCCATATCTCGCCAAATATTGCATCAAGCCTTTTCAGTACAAAAAGGTGCGAGTCACGATCGTTGTTGTGGTGCGCGACGTGATCGTAATCCGTTAAGACAAGTTCAAGATAGCGAAACCGCGGATCTTTCAACGCTTCCACAAGCTCGCGCACAAATTGATCCGGTACTGAACCCATAAACTCAAACCCGGTGGTCCACTCATCGAATATCTCTTTGGGCGACCGCCTAAACTTATTCGCCAGGGCCATTTTGAAGGTCACATACTTAGGACTGCGCTGGAAGAGCGAGAAAGGTGCGTGCCTTTCGTTGTGCGGAAACGCATCGGTCAGCAATGGAATGCCTATCGAGTCGAGCACTTCAACTCCCTGCATGTCGACTCGCTTTCCGGCCGTTGCTTGAACGTAGAAAGGAATGAAATTTAGATAGTCGTAGGTTTGCAGTGTATAACGATCAAACTCGACGTTACCTTTTATCTGCAGGTGCTGACCCGTATTAATTAATGACCACGACGGCGCCGACAGGCTTATACCGCGAACATAGAAATTAGTCAGCCTGGTCCCGTTTTGGTAAAAGATGTGATCGATCCACGGGAGCTGGCTCTTGCCAGTCCTGGGATCTCGCTCATGAACGAAGCGGTCAATAACGTCGAAAGGTAAGCCGTCGCATTCGATAGCGACCACCCTGCGCGTCTGTCCCCATGCAGTCGCGGGCAAAGTAAGCGCCAGAAAAACAACGGCGGTAAGCCGCGTAAGCCGAGGACCATCACAAATTCGTTTGAAGGCTGAGAAAAGAAGAAGAAGGGGGCCAGGCCTGTGGGGCGATACCATTACTGATCGACTCGACGGGTGGTGGATTTCTGGCTCGAAGCTGCAAGCGGTTCGGTAGGTTTGGGGGGATTCTTCAAGTGAGCGGACAGTAGATCCTTTCCGCCCTGATCGAGATCTTTCAGTTGGGAAATGCGGAGCAGTTCGCTTTTAGCCGTACCATTGGTCATTCGTGACAAGCTCTCAAGGCAAAAACGTCGCGTTTCTTCATCGCGAGTACGGACAAAGATTTCGGACGCCGCGCGTGCACTTTTTGAATTGGCGTCGGTCGCATGGTCCAGCAGAAACCGAAGCGAACGTTTTACTTCGTCCAGGTTCCACATCACGTCTACCTGGGGCGTTGACCTGGCTACCTCTCTTAAGAACTGTGTGTGATAGAAGAGGCGCCGGGCAATATCAAGCCGCGCTTCAGTTTCCGGAGTAGCTTTCTCGCGATGAGTGTACTTCCCAAGACTTAAGATATTTGCCAATCCGAAGAGCACCCTTTCGGCGCGGCCGTGTTCCAACGGCACCAATTCCGCTCGCCTGTCCTGATCAAGCCGTTTGGCCAAACCATCGGGTCGCTTAGCATAGGCTATCAACGCCTGATATTGTTCTGTAGCCAGCTCAGCCTCAGCCTCCAGATCGTTTTCCAGCGGGTTCAACGACACCTTTTCCAACCGTTTCCCGATCTGTTTTCGCAATCCGGGATCCAGCGATTGATTAAGAGATAAGAGAAGTTTGAGCTGCGAGTAAGTGTGAAGCCGGGAGGGCTGGTTCAAGTCCATGCCGCGCCTGCCGGTAACAAAATCAAAAACTGTGCGTCCCAGGAAGTAAGGCAGATCTCCGAAGCCCGAGAGCGAGAGAACATTTCGCGTAACATCCTGCAACACGCGCCGCGACATTTCGCGCTTTTTGGGATTGAGGCTGTCGCGAAAGTCTACCAGCAACATCGGGATCTTCGGATTATCCAAACCGTACAAAGCAAGGGGAATCATCTCTACTTCACGCGCACCGGGGGTTTCCGAAGAGACGGGACGGTTTTCAGTGTCGAGAAAACGCTTTTCGCTATAGCCAGGCCAGGAGACCAGGCGCTGGTCGGACCACGGGTTGGCGATATTCAGAAACCGGCTGTCGTAACGTTTATTCGGGTTCAGCGCGAGTTCTGATTTCGCTACCCAGAGCAACGCATGGGTCGTACTGCCGTCCGGCATTTGAAGCGGTTCAAAAATCAGAGATTCCGCTTCCGCACGCTGACGTAACAACTCCCAGTTGTGTCCACGCTCGTCGCGCGACTGCGATACTTGCTTATCGTTATATCGTTGGAGGTTCAAGTCACCAACGATGCCGCCGAACGTCTTATCGGTTAGACGCAGCCGCGCCTGGATCTGAGAGAGTTCCGACTCGGAGAAAGCCGGCGGGCCTTCCACCTCCTGGTAGAGCGACAATACCGCAAGCGCACGAATAACGTGCGATTTGCGATAGTCCGTTATGTTGTGGCGGTAAGAGCGAGTCGAAGCTTTAACCGGGGTGCCGTACGGATCCAGAAGTAGGCTCTGAAGGGCGGACCAGAATATCTTGTTCCAGACTTCTCGATCAGGCGATGCAAGATCGAGGATTGGAGGAGGAACCTTATCGGCGTGTTTTCGGTTGTCCACTCTTGTATAGAGAAAGGGTATGGCGCCCGAAAGCCGCTGCCGAAAGGTCGGTCGCGTATAAGTCAGTGGCCACACGTAACGAAGGCGATCATTTTCCGGACTTATGTCACCCAGTGTGTCGCGCAACACCGTTACCAGCGGTACCCAACCGGAATTATCGTTTGCTTCGAGCCCATTCAGCCGCGCGTGAATAGTTATTAGTTCTGCACCGCCCTCAACGGGAACGCGTTCAAGACGAAAAATGTCAGCGTTTGGAGCAGCTTCAACCTTAGGTTGGACTTGAGCAAAGGTTGCGGGAGCCAGGAAAAGCGGCGGAAGGGAAATCGACAGGAAAAGAAAAGCACCCAGGACACGACTATTGCGTTGCGAGACTCCGCCTGGGCAAAGACGCATCTTCCTGTGAACTTGGTTAATTTTCAAACCCGTATGATTTCCTTCGAATGGCGTGAACTTACTGCACCTTTTCAAATTAAGAACTGACGTCCTCGTTCAGGTCATCGGAAAACAGGCACTTCGGGTAAATTCCCGGCAAACATCATGCCGGGCGCGCAGGTCGTTAGTACACTCAAAGCAATATACCATTACTTGCGCTTGGCACAATAAAGTGTTGGTCCAATGTTATTCGAATTTGAACTTGCCTACGATGCGAAAAGGAGAGATGGAAGTTGCCGCATGCTGGGAATCGCACGCTCGGTTTAGATGCGCTCTCGAGGTCATTTTGGCGTAGCCGCTGTAGCTTCGGTGTCCTTGCTTTCATTTTCAGGAGGAGGTTTCCATCCAACGCGTGTCAGCAAAGTAATTCCGTATTGAATGGGAACCGCAAAGTTTGAGGCTTGGTTTTCAGTAAAGACGGCGAAATTCACGCCAATGACCCGCCCCGTTGGTCCAAACACAGGAGCGCCGGAACCACCTTCGGCTGTACGTGCGTCGTACGCGATTCGCCTGACGTCAAAATCCGTGATGTTGCCCTGCGTGGTCAGCGGTTGTATCCGCCGCGCCTCCGCAAGATAACCGAGTAGCGCGTCAAGCGAGCCGTAACGCTGCTGTATGCCCCGGGATTCTGCATCGTCAAGAAGAGCGAGTAAACGATCGGGCCCCGAGGGGTAGCCCATCATTACCACCGTTTTGCCAACCGCGACTGCGTCCTGATCGGTCTCGAGCGGAAGAAGAGGAATGTCTGTGGGAATATCTTTCGTCTCCAGTGAACATACGGCGAGGTCGTCGCGAGTCCCGGCCGCCCTAAATTTTAACGGTATCGGCTGTGAGTGTTCTGGAAAATACGCGTTGAGTTTTTTCAGCCGCGGCTGTCCTCTTACACTGCTGCTTAAACTCTGAGCGCGGTCATCCGCGAGCCAGGGCTGCGCAATATGTCGGTTCGTTATTACGAAACCGTCGCCTACATAAAAGCCGCTACCAACAAATTCAAACTCGGCAACGGCCGCTCTACCTTCTGGAGTTAACGTCGTGGGCTCACCACTCTGGACTGTGGCACCCGACTCATTCATCTGGGCTTCCGGATAACGGAGTGGGCGGCCTGTGCTGGTCTCAACAAAGTAAAAGGAGCCTGCCACCAGGCAAACGCCGCTACCATAGTCGCTTCGCAGTTTCACAGCCAGCGAAAGACTGTCTCGAATTTCTTTGTTTGAACGACCGAGATCGGTAAGCGTCTGGTTAGTCTTTGATACCTGATCTCTCATCGAGGTCAGCTGCGCGCGTTGGTCATCGATCACACGCCTGCTTCTCTCCATCTCCTTATACATTGAGAAGCCGATATACAAAATGCCACCAACCAGCGCCAGAGCGATGCCGAGGGTGATTAATTTAGTGCTGGGGTTAATCTCTTTTACCAGCTCGCGCGTAAATTCTCGCAAGAACACTTTGGCGTCGTCGCGTCGTGCTGTCGCCGCTGACTCAATTGCGGCTTGCTCTATAAACGGTGCCACATGAGCTTCGTGAGAACGGTCTTCGATTACCGCGGGCAAAGATCGGATCGGATAAAATGTGAGCAGTAAGTCGGACGGATCAATGCGAACTTCATCACCGTCTCCGATCTCCGTGTCAGGCTCAAGGGATTGGCCGTTGTGTGTGAGCCGAAACGCCGGATCAAAGTCGGCGACGCGATATGATCCATTCTTACGCGTGAGTTCGAGGACCGCACGGTTCTTTGCACTTTTGTCGGGTAAGAGTGATGAACGAAGGCGCACCGCGCAGTCCTCGCAATTGCCGATGCGTATACTGTCGTCGGTTAATACCTGCGTGTGTTTATCTTTTCCCGAGGATATGTGAATAACGAGGCCGGTTGCCATAAATGTCGGGCTTTCGTACTACTGCATCGAGCTGCTAACATTAAACTGGGCGACCTCTTCAGGCCGCTCAAATCCAGACGCGGTCTGTGGGAGCGGTCGCCCTTGAGGCCGTATTCTACATTGAATTTTTAGAGCTAGCAAAAGGTTGCAAGCTTAAGTATTCAGAATTCAGAAGTCAGAAGTCAGAAGTCAGAAGTCAGAATTCAGAAGTCAGAAGAAGGAAAGTTAAAATGAGCTGCTCGTCACGCCTCACTACTACGACCTCACGTCACTGAACTTTGCTTGACGTCGAATTAAGACCGATCACTTCTTAATTCTGACTTCTGAATTCTGACTTCTGACTCCTGTCTTTTGAATGTGTTAACATGCGGCGACGTACATCACATATCAAAATTCTGATTCCCCATGTCTAAAATTCCCCTTACGGATCAGACAGACGCGCTTGAAATCCTGGCCCCTGTAATTGCTGCGCCAATCCGACATCACGTTTTTGTTTGCACCGGGAAATCATGCTCAGCGGTTGATAGTGCTGAAGTAAAGTCGGCGTTCGAGCGCGAACTCCTGTCGCGAGACATACTCTTCGGCAAAGCAAAGAAAGGAAAAAATCCGAAGGGCAGCGTGCTGGTCACAGAGTGCGGCTCGGTAGGCTTTTGCGCGATTGGGGCTGCCGTGATGATTTATCCGGATGGAATTTGGTATGCGCAGGTTCGCGCCGCCGACGTTCCGGAGATTGTCGAGGAACATCTCATGAACGGACGGATCGTCGGGCGCCTGGCACTATTGAAAGTTCCTTCGGAGGGAAGGGAAGTCCGCAATCCAGCTCCTGAAATTCAGAAGTGGGACGCTTGAGCATCTAGACGGCAGTGGCAGCTTGCTTGGGTTTCCAACGAAGCACGGGACGGCGCGCGGCGGCTGCTTCATCCAGTCTGCCGATTCGCGTCGAATGAGGAGCGTTTAAGACGAGCTCCGGATCCTCTATCGCCTCGCGGGCAATAGATCGCATTGCTTCTACGAATTGGTCCAATTCTTGCCGCCCGACAGACTCAGTCGGTTCGATTAGCATCGCCCCGGAAACGATCAAAGGAAAATAGATCGTCATCGGATGAAATCCGTAATCGATGAGGCGCTTCGCGATGTCGAGCGTATGCACGCCTTTGCGCGATTGTCGCTTGTCTGTAAACACCACCTCATGCATCGGCGGCGCTTCGAAGGGTTTTTCGTAATCGGTGGTTAGTCCGTGGGCTATGTAACGCGCATTCAACACAGCAGCTTCAGTGGCTTCACGCAATCCATCGAAGCCATGCGTCTGAATATAAGCCAGAGCGCGAAGCATCATTCCATAATTACCGAAGAACGCCTTTACCCGTCCGATAGACTGCGGATAATTTGAATCAAGTGCGAAACGCTCTCCGTTTTTTATAATCCGAGGAACCGGCAGGAATGGTTCGAGTTCCCTGGTACAGCAGCATGGTCCACAGCCTGGTCCACCACCACCGTGTGGCGTTGAAAATGTTTTGTGTAAATTAAGGTGGATGACATCGACGCCCATATCGCCCGGTCGCGCGACCCCCACGAGCGCATTCATGTTTGCGCCGTCCATGTAAACCAAACCGCCAGCCTCATGCACGATGCCGCAGATTTCCTGGATGTTTCTTTCAAACAATCCAAGCGTGTTTGGATTGGTAAGCATGAGGCCGGCAACATGACCGCCGGCACAAAGCTCACGCAAATGAGCCAGGTCCGTCAGGCCTTCTGTAGTCGAGCGAATCGTCCTGACTGAAAAACCCGAGAGATGAGCGGAGGCTGGATTTGTGCCGTGGGCGGAATCGGGAATTAGCATGGTGCGACGTTTTCCGGATTCGGCCGCGCCGTCGCGTGCATCAATGTAAGCCCGGATAATCATCACGCCGGTCATCTCACCGTGCGCACCAGCCGCCGGTTGCAATGAGATCCCTGGCAGTCCCGTGATTTCCGCCAGGTGTTGCTGAAGTTCATAAATAACTTCGAGAGCGCCCTGCGCATCTTTGGGAGTACTTAACGGATGCAGTCCAGCGAAACCGGCAATACGCGCGACCTTTTCATTAAGTCGCGAGTTGTATTTCATCGTGCACGAACCGAGCGGATACATCCCCTGGTCGATCGAGTAGTTCCAGGTGGACATGCGCACAAAATGCCGAATTACATCTACCTCACTTACTTCCGGCAACCCTTCTAAATCGTCATCTCTGAGGAATTTCTGCGGCATTATTTTGCCGATCGGCGTTTGTTCAACGTCCAATGGCGGCAGCCGGTATCCAATACGCCCCGATTGCGAACGCTCGAAGATCAGCGCCTCGTTATGGTTTATGTGAGTGGTGACTTTTGTGATTTCCGATTTCATCATTCAACATCCGGCTCCGGAAACTGTGTTAACGCATTAATTCCGCACCGTCTTGCACAGAAAGTATTAAGAATGATCGTTATTGAGGCTGCGCCTATTACCTTGCGGTAAGCCTCCGGCTTACCGCAAGAGCATTCCTTCTCCGAGGCTTCGCCTCTAACCTTGGTCGTTGCACGTCGACACCCAACGTGGAGGCATAGCCTCATGGAAAAAGCTCCTTGCGGTAAGCCATAGGCTTACCGCAAGGGAAGCGGCAAAGCCACAAATGTGATCGTCGGCTTTTGTGCAAAGACGCCTCAATCCCATCTGTAAACGATCCAGGTTTATGCAACCGCCGCAACTGAAGCTAAGCCGTCAGCAAGCGTGTCAATCTCAGCCCGCGAATTCATTTCCGTTACGCAAACGAGAAAGTCATTGGCCCTGTCCGGAAAATATCGGGACAAGGCGAGACCGCCGGTGATCTTTTTCTCAGCAGCCAAATGCGAAAGCAACTCACTCGCCGGCGAAGGCGCACGCACAACAAACTCATTGAACCGTGGGCCAGAGTACGGAATTGAGAAGCCCGCCACTTCCGCAATTCGCTTTGCAGCATACGCAGCCTTTTGTGCACATTGTTGCGCAACTTCCTGAAGCCCCCGCCGGCCCATGGTTTCTAAATAAACCGTAGCTGCGAGCGCGATTAACCCTTCGTTCGTGCAGATGTTCGAGGTCGCTTTTTCGCGCCGAATGTGTTGTTCGCGGGTGGCGAGCGTCAACACGAACCCACGACGCCCTTCTTTGTCATAAGCTTCGCCAACTAACCGGCCGGGAATTTGCCGCGCGTATTTTTCGCGAGTTGCAAATAAACCGACGTAAGGACCACCAAACGAAAGCGGAACACCAAAAGATTGCCCTTCGGCGATTACGATATCCGCGCCGCACGCCCCGGGCGATTTGAGCAATCCAAGTGAGAGCGCCTCCGTGATCGTGACGACCAGCAGCGCGCCTGCGGCATGGGCATGCTCCTCAAGAGCCGCAACATCTTCAATACATCCAAAGAAATTTGGTGACTGCACGACAACCGCAGCAGTTTTGTCGTCGAGAATGTCGAGGGATGTTGGTGTCTGGCCGGTTGTTGAATCCAGTGGAGCATGTACAAGCTCGATGCCCGCGTGTTGGACATACGTGTTTATGACTTCGAGGTATTCCGGATGTATTCCCCCGCAGGCCACCACTTTTGAACGCCTCGTAACCCGCTCAGCCATTAAGACAGCTTCAGCGAGTGCCGTTGAACCGTCATACATCGATGCATTGGCGACTTCCATTCCCGTCATCTGGCAAACGAGAGTTTGAAACTCGAAAATTGCCTGCAGTGTGCCTTGCGAGATTTCCGGTTGATAAGGCGTGTAGGCCGTGAAAAATTCTGAACGAGAGATAATGTGATCGACTATCGTGGGAATGTAATGGTGATAGGCTCCGGCGCCGAGAAAGCTGGATCTACCGGCTCCGTAATTTCGAGACGCAAGTCGCTCGAAGCCGGCCAGGAGCTCAATCTCGGAGAGTGCTGCCGGCGTGTTCAGATTCCGGGATAGACGTAAATCTTTTGGAATGGAGTCGAATAATTCCTCGGCGGAATTCAGGCCGATCTGGTGAAGCATCTCGGCCCGCTCTTCAGGCGCGTTGGGGATGTACCGCAATTTTATTCCGTCTCAGCTTTCGTGAAATCTTCATATTCGGCGGCAGTGAGGAGACTGTCTACTTCACCGGGATTCGACATTTCAATTCGAATCATCCAGCCTTCGCCGTAAGGATCCTGATTAACCCTTTCCGGCTCATCGGCGAGTGCTTCATTGATACCGACTACTTCGCCAGACACCGGAGAGAATACTTCGGAAACCGCCTTTACCGACTCCACTGATCCAAACGACTCATTGGCGGCAAATTCATCGCCCGCTTTGGGTACTTCCACATAAACGACATCACCAAGAGAGTCCTGAGCATAATCGGTTATGCCGACGACTGCGACGTTGCCTTCGACTCTGACCCACTCATGATCTTTACTGTAGTGTAAATTTTCCGGAATGTTAGCCATCTTAGTCTCCGCAATTCTCGTTCTAGATTCAGTTTGCATCCTTGCTCAGCGTTCACGCTTATAAAAAGGAGTCTTCACGACCTGGGCAGTCACAGGTTTGCCCCGAACATCTATTTGAATGGCCTGGGCCTCCTTCGCAAACTCATTCGGAACGTATGCCATCCCAATATTCTTCTTCAGATAAGGCGCCGGACTTCCCGAAGTAACTTTACCCAGTCGCTTATTATCGATCAGCACATCTTGACCGTCTCGCGCTATTCCGCGCTCAGTCACCTCGAATCCGACCAGGCGTTTGCGCACGCCTTCTTCCTTCTGTCTCGCCAGAACTTCGCGGCCTATGAAGTCTCCTTTGTTCAACTTGCAGATCCAACCGAGATTGGCCTCGAGTAGCGTTGTGGTTTCATCGATCTCATGCCCGTATAGAGCCATGCCGGCTTCGAGCCGAAGCGTATTTCGCGCCGCCAGGCCACAGGGAAGCACGCCCTCATCCGACCCGAAATTTCCGGCGTCAAGTATTTTGTTCCAAAGCTGTTCAGCCTTCTCCGCAGGGCCGTACACTTCAAACCCATCCTCTCCTGTGTAACCAGTGCGTGAGACAATCGATGGCACCCCATCAACGGCGCCGTGATCGAAGTGGTAATATTTAATCTCTGACAAGGGCACGTCGGTCAACCGTTGAAGGATGTCAATAGCGTCTGGACCTTGCAGCGCGAGTTGGCAGTAGTCGGCGCTAATGTTTTTTAACTGGACGGATTCATTTCGTTGATGCGATTCGATCCATTCCCAATCCTTCGTCGTTGTCCCGGCATTAACGACGAGTAATAAGTGGTCACCGGCGATGCGATAGACAAGCAGGTCGTCGACTACAGTACCTTCGGGAGTAGTCAGCGTTGAATATTGAGCCTGTCCATCGATGAGTTTGGATGCGTCGTTCGAGGTAAGGTAATTGACAAAGTCGATTGCGTCGGCGCCACGGACCTCTATCTCGCCCATGTGAGAAACGTCGAACAGCCCCGCATGCCGGCGCGTGCGCAGATGCTCCTCGACGGTTCCGGCCGGATATTGGACCGGCATGTCCCAGCCGCCAAAATCAACCATGCGACCGCCCATGCTCCGGTGCACAGCATTCAGCGGTGTTCTTTTCAGTTCTGGGGCGACTGCGGTCACGCTTCTTTTTTCGGAGTATTCGCTAGCCCGATTATGGTCGAAGTCAGTGGTAAATAGTGCGAAGACCGCAAGCTAACATGCGTGTGCAGGTGCGTCAAGCGAGTGACATTGAGGCTTGTGCACTTTAAGAGATGGGACTGACTAAGCACCAGGGACAGTAAAATATGAAGAGACTGTGAATAATCAGGTGAGATTCATGCGGCGCAACAAAGAAGCGAAGCGCGGGTGTAAACGCAGGTCTTCCAGCATCGGATCTACCTTTATGAGAGCCAGCTCGCCAGCATCACGGGCGTCACAGCTCCTTTCCAGCCAGACGAGCGCTTGATCAGGCTCAGCCAGGGCGGCGTAGATTGTTGCGATGCGATACCTGTAATGTCCGCCATCTTTGACGGCCAGCTTTTTTAGTTGCGCAATTACTTTCTGGGCTTCCTTCTGTTGACCCGATTTCGCTTGCAGATAACCGATCCAACCATCCGGAGACTTAATCCCAAGTTTAATTGCTTCATTTAATTCGCTGATCGCTTCCTCATGCCTCCCCCGCTTGCTATAAACCTCAGCGAGGCGGCCAGTCAGCGACAGCAAAAATTGGATCCATCACTAGGACGAGCCGGTATTGCGCCGTTGCTTCGTCAAATCGTTGGGCCAAATAGAGGATATGGTGAACAGCGGCACGGCGCTGATCACCTATAAATACACGGACGTTAACGGGGCTAATCAGGAAGGAAAGCTGAGGGTGTTTTGCAATTGATCGCCAAGACCTATTCGCATTAGAAACTTCGCTCGCGAACGTCAACCTTCTGCACAGTGAAAACGACTCGCATCGTGTCAGGACGACGATCCAGAGAAGCCGGGACAAAGGCGGCACTTCGTCGCAGGGCGACTTCGAAATCGGCGAGCATCTGCCGGTCGCGTGGCGCCTGGACCACACCGGCCAGGGCCGCCGAGCCATTACTAAACACGTCGGCCACCACAATCATGTCATCGGCATCCTGATATAGGTCGGCGTGCGGATGAGCATAAGAACTGGTGAGGGCAGCCAGCGCACCGCCGGGATCCAGGCTCGGCGATTGCTCGCCAAACGGCGCGCGTCTCAAAGAGAAATCCTTAGGAGTCACCGGCTGATTTAAGTCGTAGCCGTCAATGGATCGCCCCGCGAGGATCATATTGCTTTGTCTGGCCGCTTGCTGAAGCGCGACAAAATGCGGACGAAGAGCTGCGAACATAGATACGAAAAGTATGATCGAGGCCAGAGAACCCACGCCGTAGGGCATTAACCGAGGTTCCAGCCAAACGGTCAAATCATCTCGCCAAGAGCGATGAGGCGCTTGGCGCTGGGCCGCGGCTTCAATCATGAGGGCAGCTGTAATCGATGGAGCCAAAAATTCAGGCACTGGTGGACGAGCAAGCTGTCCGAGACCGCGACTTATCAAACGCAATTCGGCCAACTGGGCCCGGCAGATCGGACATTTGTCGAGATGCTCGTCTACCAAAGCACGTGACGATGCCGACAAAACATCATCGATGTATTGTGACAAAGCCTGTGTAGTTCTTTCGCAACTCATAGCTACATTTCCGATTGTCAATTGCCAAATTGCGAATTCAGCGGGGTTCAATTCCGCTCCAATTGACAATCGGCAATTGGAAATTGGAAATGATACGGATGGCCGGCCGACCCCGGCTGCCCCTCTTGTTCAAGCAGGAGCAACTGCGGCTAGTTCCAGGACGTTAAGTTGATCCGTCAAATGAGCGACCCTTCAACGGGCGTTGCTGGCCACGTTTTCAAATACGCCGTCATTTAAAAATCTACTTTCGTCCAAGTGCCCGCCGTTCCTCACATCGACCCATTTGGCACCGAGTTTTGTGAGCCGGGGCGGGTCGGCCATCCGATTACAAAGATCCTTCCAACTTTCTGCGCAGTTCCTGGCGGCCGCGCGCCAGTCTCGATTTCACAGTCCCAACATTTATATCCAACGTGGCGGCAATCTCTTCATACGTAAACCCTTCAATATCTCGCAGGATGACGGTTTCACGATAAGTACGCCCCAGTTTTTTCAGCGCCGATCTCAAAGCTGACTCGCGCTCGTGGGCCAATGTTTCCTCTTCCGGATTCTCCGCAGGCTCACTCAGGGTCGAACTCAATGGCTGATTTGATTGTCCGTGAGTTTCGAGTGAAATTGTCGAATCCTGGCGTCGCCTGCGCCACCAGCGCCAGCGATTGCGGGCCTGGTTAATCGCGATTCGATAAATCCAGGTTTTCAAATCAGCCTCACCTCGAAAACGGCCGATGCTTTGGAAAGCCCTCAGAAACGTTTCCTGTGTTAGATCACGAGCTTCTTCCGTGTTTTCAGTCAACCGGAACAGCAGACCGTAAATCTCGCCGGACCGTTCGTAAACGAGCCTTTCAAAGGCGTCGGAGTCACCCTGCTTCAGTCTTTCAATGAACTCTGCCTCAGCTGAAGAGCGCAAATCTACTGGGGCCGCTGGCGCAACCTGTTCCAATTCCACCTGCCCGCTCAGGGCAATTGGTTCTCCGTAACTCACGTGTTTCCCCTGGGGGCGGAATCGGAGTAACTGGCCTCTTCTGCCCGTGTCAGGACAGTCGAGTGGTTAGACACCGCCGGTTCGCCATTTGTTCCAGCAAAATTCTTCATTTTCATATAAGCCTGATTCTGGCGCCGGTTGACTGCGTTTCCAAGCAATTTAGATGATGTTCAGCCAGACATTGCTTCGAAATACTATACAAACGGTGTGCTTGACAAGGTTTCTGACCGGCCATTAGAGTTACCGGTTCGCCGATCACACCCGTATAAGAACGCAGTCCGCAGTGTTGACTTGCGAGAAAGAAAGACGTGGCCAAATACAAGAAGAAACGCGTTCGCGAGCTGCAACACGACAAATTCCGCGATACTACCATCACATTTTTTGATCGTTTAGGTGATCGTTTTGAGGGCAAGGGAAAAACGCTACTTTACGGAATTCTCGCGCTTGTTTTGCTAGCTATTCTCGCCGGCTTGTGGGTGAGGTGGAATAACCG
>JBHENH010000043.1:0-284 GCA_046262135.1 Pyrinomonadaceae bacterium | reverse complement strand
ATTTGCACTGGCCCAGGCTAAAGAGACAGATGGAAAATACGACGAAGCTGCGGCCCTCTTGAGCGAACTGGCGGGACAAAACGGTGTGATCGTAACGGCGGAAAATGCAAATCTTGAGTTAGCGAATGTCTACGAGAAACAGGGGAAGAAGAAGGAAGCCGCCGACTTACTCTTTAGCATCGTAGACGCATCGCGCAAGCAAAAAGATCCAGATGGAACTCCAAGTACGCCGTCGGGTGCTGCTCGTGAAGCGGCTGAGAAACTGCAGAAACTGGATCCCGACC
>JBHENH010000042.1:444-22115 GCA_046262135.1 Pyrinomonadaceae bacterium | reverse complement strand
GCTCTACCGACTGAGCTAAATCAGCCCTGCCTATTTTCACTTTGGAAGAGGGATTTTCGCCACTTCTTGTTCCTTGCCTGGAGCCGGCGAAGGGACTTGAACCCCCGACCCTCTGATTACAAATCAGATGCTCTACCAACTGAGCTACGCCGGCCCGCTATAGGGAACAAATAGCGCATTCCGACAAAATGCGGATACTAACAACCCGCATGCTAAAACGCAAGTCGCAGACAGAATTACAGATATCTTATCATCCGTGCCGCAAAAAATAATGCGTGCACATAAACCTGAGTGCTAAAACGAACTGCTCTGTTTCGGAAAATTTAACACAGGACGGGATCAACTAATCACGCGTGACGGTAACCGCAGTCTGTTTTATGTAATCGTCGCCATTGTTTGAGAGAACGGCACGATAGAATGATCTGAAATAGCCGTACATCGAAATGCACGCCGAAATTACTACCAGCCAAAGCATGGCCCGCCCGCCCGTATAAAGCAGCACTTGCCAATCGCTCGCCGTAATTGTTCCGCTTCCGAAAGTGTGTTGCCAGGCGGCGCGTAATTCCGGAACCGACCAGAATTCTATGGCCGGAAAGGGCCGGCCGAAGTTACCTACCGGAGGCTTGCCCGCGACGCTCGAAACAATCAATAAGGATACAGTTAGGACTTGCATGAGCATCTTGAACTTTCCCATCTTAGAAGCTGCAATCACGACGCCGTCAGCGGCCGCAATAGAACGCAACCCGGTCACTGCAAATTCGCGACCAATGATAATTACCACGGCCCACGCCGGAGCCAATTGGTTCTCCACCAGCGAAATCAAGGCAGCGGATATGAGCAGCTTGTCGGCAATCGGATCGAGTAGTTGGCCCAGACGCGTAACCTGATTTCGACTGCGTGCAAAATGGCCGTCGAGAAAATCAGTCAGTGCGGCCCCAAGGAAAAGTGCGACACCGAAGATGTGACGAGGCAGGCCCAACCAGTTCTCGGATAATGGGGTAAGCAGTACAACGACCAGCAGCGGAACAATGAAGATACGCAGGAGCGTTAGTCCGTTTGGAAGATTCACACCGGTTACGCCTCGAATAACTATCTGCTCAATCGACTAATAGACAGCGGTAATTTGCAGTGTGGACTTGCCAGAAAGCAGTGTCAAGGTCACCGGTTTGCTGTCTTCTCTGTGTACCCCCCGCGCCTCTGTGGTGCAGTTGCACCACTGAGACGCAGAGTGCACAGAGTACGCGCAGAGAGGTCGAGCCAATGACGCTACCGATAAGCTTCAACTTGCCGCTGATCACTCACTCCGCTAGAATGACTGGTTCGCTAATGGCCGATATTCGCTTCCGTAGCGACCCGCTTTCTTTTGACCCATGGGAATAGATCGCATCACAGTTAGAGGCGCACGCCAGCACAACCTCAAGAACATAAGCGTCGAAATACCGCGTGATCGTTTTACCGTAATCACCGGACTATCAGGATCAGGCAAATCCTCGCTCGCTTTCGACACCATCTACGCCGAGGGCCAGAGGCGTTACGTTGAGTCATTATCAGCGTACGCGCGCCAGTTCCTGGATCAACTTGAAAAACCGGACGTAGATTCGGTTGACGGACTCTCGCCAGCGATCTCCATTGAACAGAAGACAGTTTCTCGCAGCCCGCGTTCGACCGTGGGCACGGTCACAGAAATTTACGACTACATGCGGTTGCTGTTTTCATCGATTGGTCAACCGCATTGTTCTAAATGCGGCGCCGCGATCACGAGACAAAGCGTCGAGCAGATCGTGCAGAATGTGCTCGGTCTCACCGAAGGCGAACGGGTAATGATTCTCGCCCCGATCGTGCGCGGCCGAAAAGGCGAGTTTAAAAAGGAACTGGAAAAACTGGCAAAGGATGGTTTTCTTCGGGCACGCGTTGATGGCGAGCTTCTGTCGCTCGACGAGGAGATCAACCTCGATAAGCGGCGTAATCACACGGTTGAAGCCGTGGTAGACCGGTTATTGATAAAGCCTGGAATCAAGGAAAGACTTTCAGAATCGGTTCGCACCGCGTTGAAACTCACCGGTGGTGCTGTGCTCGTCTCGATCGTAGACGGCGAGGAGAAGCTGTATTCAGAGCGGATGGCGTGTGTAATCTGCGGCATAAACGTGCCTCCCCTGGAGCCGCGTTCATTTTCGTTCAATTCTGCTTATGGCGCCTGCAAACGTTGTCATGGACTCGGAACAGTGTTGGAAGTTGATCCGGTGAAGCTGGTTCCGGATGCAACTGTTGCAGCCGACAAGCTCCCCTTCATGGGGCCAATAGACCGGCAGGGTTCCGTTTATCTTAGAAGCGCAATGCTCGCGGTCGCCAAACATTACAATGCTGATCCCAAAAAGCCATTTGTTGAATTGCCTAAAGAAGTTTGCGACGGGTTTTTTAATGGTGTTAGCGGTCAGATAACTTTCCGCCAGGGTCTGTACACATACCAGAGTCCCTGGAAGGGCGCCTTGCGCTGGCTTCGCGATCGACTGAACGAAGCGGCCTCCGAGAAAGTCAGGTTGGCGTTGGAAGAACTTGTGTCCCCCTCAGTTTGTCCTGAGTGCAAAGGCAAACGTCTTCGTTCTGATTCGTTATCAGTGCGGCTTGGTGGTCTAGGTATTGCTGATTATACAACGCTGCCAATTGAGGATTCAGTGTCGGCTTTCGAAGACATCAAGCTAAATTCCCGCGAAGAACAGATAGCGGGCCAGATACTGCGTGAAATCAGAAACCGGCTTCGTTTTCTGAAAAGCGTAGGTTTAGGATATCTCACTCTCGATCGTCCTTCGTCCACTCTTTCGGGTGGCGAAGGCCAGCGCATTCGTTTGGCCACACAGATCGGATCTCAACTTCGCGGCGTGCTCTATGTCCTCGATGAACCCTCGATCGGTCTGCATCCGCGCGATAATCAAAAACTACTCGACACGCTCACCGCCCTTCGCGATCTCGGCAACACGGTGCTCGTAGTCGAACATGATGAAGAGACTATTCGACGCGCGGATTATGTCGTGGATCTGGGGCCGCGAGCTGGTGCACACGGCGGCGAGGTAGTGGCGTTTGGAACGGCCGAGGATGTTGCACATAATCCGAATTCGATTACCGGACTTTACATTAGTGGCTTGAAAAAAATTGAAGTGCCGCTGGAGAGGCGTAGCGCGAACGGAAAGTATCTAACCGTTTATGGAGCGCGGGCAAACAATCTGAAGGAGATTGACGTCTCTTTTCCGCTCGGCCTGTTAACAGTGATCACCGGCGTATCGGGTTCAGGCAAATCGACGCTGGTGGCCGATATTCTTTATCCTGCGCTCGCCCGTCATTTATACGGGTCGCTTACCGAGCCAGGAGCGTGCACCGCGATTGAAGGATTGGAACACGTCGATAAGGTAATCGAGATCGACCAATCACCTATCGGCCGCACACCCCGATCTAATCCCGCAACATATACGGGACTCTTCACTCCTCTGCGCGAACTCTATGCGATGCTGCCGGAATCTCGAGAGCGTGGATACAAGCCTGGACGATTCTCATTCAACGTGAAAGGTGGACGTTGTGAGGGCTGCGAAGGCGACGGCATGAAGCGTATTGAGATGAACTTCCTGCCTGATGTCTATGTGCTCTGCGACGTGTGTCGTGGCGCGCGTTACAATCGCGAAACACTTTCTGTGAAATACAAAGGAAAATCGATCGCCGAACTGCTTGACACAACTGTAGAAGAGGCCCTCCCTTTGTTGGAAAACGTTCCACAGATTCAGCAAAAACTACAGACGCTTCTGGAAGTCGGCCTCGGTTACCTGAAGCTTGGCCAATCAGCAACCACGCTTTCTGGCGGCGAAGCTCAACGCATCAAACTGGCGAAGGAATTGTCCAAGCGCGCTACTGGACGGACCGTGTACATGCTGGATGAACCGACCACCGGTCTACATTTCGCCGATGTTCACAAACTCCTCGATGTTCTTCAGCGCCTCGTCTCTATGGGGAATACAATAATCGTAATCGAGCACAATCTTGACGTTATTAAATCGGCGGACTACATCATCGATCTTGGCCCGGAAGGTGGCGAGCAGGGTGGTCGCGTAGTTGCTGCAGGTACGCCGGAAGAAGTGGCTCGCTCGAGGCGGTCTCATACCGGACACGTTCTCCGCCCGCTTCTGAACGGGCGGTTATCACGTAACGGTAATGGAAACTCGCGTCGCGAAGATAAAAAGATCGCATGATACAATTAACTTGAATTACTCATTCTGAACGCTTGAAGAAGTCTGGACCAGTGTCTTCGACCCATAGCGCGTGGTATGACTTTAAGCCTGACGTTTCAAGGCCGGAAACAGTTGCCTCTTCTCGTCGCGTAGGCGGCGATTGGTCCAACTGAGGCGCCGCTAGGCGACGCGAATAACTCGTCAGCTTCCCGGGGTTGAAAGGCCGGACAAAGATCGACGGTGCGTCGAAGGTGAAATTGTTAACATCCAAGTAAACTTGAACGAACTATAAGGTGTGAAACTATCTTTGCCGTCGTCCTATGACAACTTAGATCCGTTGTGTTTAGATAAGGTAAAGACCTATCCACTGGCGTCGCGTCCCAGTAAAGTCTCCCTCGATGACTTTGCGAGTCCTGTCGCAGAGGAATCTTCGCTTAAGGATTTCCTGGCCGCTCTTCCCAATATCCTCGCGGTCCAAAGCTTACGACAACTTGCAACACGCATGCGTCGGGCGCACGAGTTGCAAAAGCCGATAATCTGGGGGATCGGTGGCCACGTCATTAAAACCGGGCTAGCTCCGATTATTATTGATTTAATGACGAGGGGCTTTGTCACAGCCATTGCGGCCAATGGCTCGGTGCTCGTTCACGACGCCGAGGTTGCGATGGTCGGTTCGACCTCCGAAGACGTCGACGCAACTCTTGGTGAAGGCATATTCGGCGGCGCCGATGAAACAGGAAAACTGTTGAACCGAGCGGCCGCAGAGGGCACGAAGGAAAACATCGGCTTAGGCGAATCAACCGGCAAAGCATTGCTGGAGCTGAAGCCAAAACACGTGGACCACTCATTGATATGCGCAGCCTACGCAGCGAAGGTTCCGTTCACGGTACATGTGACCATCGGTGGTGACATCGGTCACTTCCACCCGCAGGCAAGCGGTGCCGCGATTGGAGCAACTACGCATACAGATTTTTGCCTACTAGCAGAGCTTGTGCGCCGAATGGATGGTGGCGGAGTCTACCTGAACATCGGATCCGCTGTTACGCTGCCTGAGGTTTTTCTGAAAGCGGTGACGTTGGTGCGGAATCTTGGCAATCCCTTGACCGGCATCACGACTGCCAATTTTGATTTCATTCAGTCCTATCGTCCGCTCACGAACGTTGTACGCCGCCCTACAGCGAATGGCGCAGGGCAGGGCTACTCGATTACCGGTCACCACGAGCTCACCCTCCCCTTATTGGCCGCGGAACTTATCTGCAATAGCGCAGTTGTTTCGCGTTAAAAGTGGCGCCCCAAGATCTTTTGTTGACACTTTAACCACGCCGGTTTATACTTGGTATTGAAAACGGATTTCATTTTCACCTTCTATCGATACCGTTTTCAGCTCTAACATCCTGTTTTAATTGAGGACTCCGGTGTCGGCAATTACTCTAAACCGCCTTATCTGTTTGTTGGGCCTTGTTCTTTGTGCTGCCCTGCTCGCTCAGGCGCAAGTCTCCACACCACATTCCCAACTACGCGGAAAAGTATTTGATCCAAACCACGCGGGCGTTCGCATCGCCCGGATTGTTGTGACTCCTACAGCAGGCAGTTCCCGCTATCAGGCAGTTTCTGACAACAAAGGCGAGTTCTCTCTCGCGGTAGATCCTGGCCAATACACGGTAACAGTCGGCGCTGAGGGTTTTGCTGAAGTCTCGCAGACGGTTGTTGTCCAGCCGAACAATACTCAGCTATTAGAGATAGTGTTGCCTGTAGGTGAATCCAACGCGACAGTTACCGTCACGGATACTGGTGGTTTTACAACGGTTAGCAGCGCGACGAAAACACTCACTGCTCTCCGGGATATTCCGCAGTCGATCGCGGTCGTAAAGAAAGAGCAGATCAGGGATCAGTCGATGGCCAGCATGGCCGACGTTGTAAGCTACGTTCCTGGCATTACATCCCACCAGGGCGAAAACAATCGTGACCAGCTGATAATCCGCGGCAACAGCAGCAGTGCAGACTTCTTCCTTAATGGAGTTCGAGATGACGTTCAGTATTACCGCGATCTATACAACGTAGAGAGCGTCGAGGCTTTAAAAGGACCGAACGCCATGATCTTTGGTCGTGGGGGCGGTGGTGGTGTCATTAACCGCGTGACCAAGGAACCTGCCTTCACACCGTTGCACGAACTAAGTTTGCAAGGTGGCTCCTTCGGCAGTAAACGGTTCACGATTGACGTGAATCATCCCTTTAACAAAAAGGTGGCTTTTCGCGTCAACGGCCTATATGAAAACAGCGATAGCTTTAGAAAGTTCGTCGGTCTGGAGCGCTATGGAATTAACCCTACTCTGACAATTGCCGCAACTTCGTCGACAACGATACGTCTTGGCTATGAACACTTCTACGATGGAAGAGTTGCCGATCGCGGTATTCCATCTTTTCAAGGTAGACCTGCCGATACACCAATTTCCACATTCTTTGGTAACCCCGACGATAGCCACGTTCGCGCAGGCGTAAACCTGGCGTCCGCGACTTTGGACCGTGCGTCGGGTAACCTGCGCTTCCGAAACAAAACGCTATTTGGTGACTACGACAGGTATTACCAGAATTTTGTGCCCGGCGGAGTGACAGCAAATAAAGCACAGGTGGCCATCTCCGCCTACAACAACGCTACGAGACGGCGAAATATCTTCAATCAAACGGATGTAACTTATGCTTTGTCGAGGGGAAATGTCAGGCATACTTTGGCATTCGGCATTGAGGTGGGCCGTCAACTAACAGATAACTTTCGTAACACTGGTTTTTTCAACGGCACCGCTACTTCAATTTTTGCTCCTTATGAGAATCCGACCATCAGTGTCCCGGTGACCTTCCGTCAGAGTGCCACTGATGCGAATAACCATCTCAAGACCAGATTGGGTGCGGCGTTCGTGCAGGATCAGATTGAATTTTCCCGGTACTTGCAGCTAGTTGCTGGAGTTCGTTTTGATTACTTCGATCTTCAATTTCATAACAACCGAACGGGTGACGATTTACGCCGCATAGACCGTCTGGTTTCACCCCGGTTGGGAATGGTATTCAAGCCGGTTGCTGCGCTGTCCCTGTATGGGAATTATAGCGTTGCATATCTGCCCAGCTCGGGAGATCAGTTCTCTTCACTTACCACCATCACGCAGCAGGTTAAACCCGAGAAATTCGATAATTACGAAATAGGCGCCAAGTGGGACATTCGCCGCTTCCTCTTCTTAACGACGGCGCTTTATCGATTAGACCGCTCAAACACAAGGGCAACGGACCCCTTGGATCCCAGCCGGATCCTCCAGACCGGTAGCCAGCGCACGAATGGATTTGAAATCGGATTAGATGGCAGCGTTATGCGGAAATGGAGAATTGCCGGAGGTTACGCATACCAAAATTCCTTCATTAAGACCGCAACCACAGCGGCGCGCGCCGGTGCGCGGGTGGCCCAGGTACCGCACAACAATTTGAGCCTATGGAATCATTATCAAATCCTCCCAAAGCTTGGAGCCGGCCTGGGGATCACGCATCGCTCCAAGATGTATGCCGCGGTTGACAATACGGTTACGTTGCCGGGATACACCAAAGTAGATGGGGCGTTGTATTACTCTTTCAGCGAGAGGTGGCGTTTACAGGCTAACTTGGAGAATGTTCTCAATCGAAAGTATTACGTTAATGCGGACGGCAACAATAACATCTCGCCCGGTCGACCGCGTGGCGTTCGTGTCGGCTTGCTCGCCAGTTTCTGAAAGCCAAGTGCGCCTCTCCCAGAAGCTCTTTCGAATGCGGCAAGGAGTGCAATCGGTAAGACGCTTCCGCCAAGTCTCAGCGTTCTCAGTTAGCCCCAAGCATTTCAACTAATCCAATAAGCGTTGCGTTAGGGTCAGTACCACCTCGCGACAGCGGGTGGGTCTCTTACAATTGGCGATTGTCGATTTCGGATTGCCAATTGATTTCATCCCCAGCCGTCAATCGAATCGGCAATTGGCGATCGGCAATCAGGAAACCCACCTGCTACAGCAGGGTGGTACTGACCTCATTGGACCGTCCAACGTAATTCGCCGACGCAAACGCAGGAGCTCCGAACGGTGCCGGCTTACGTAAACGAGTCGCCTTACCGAAGAGTCAGCAGCAAACGCGCGCGTTACGATTATTGAAGCCTCTAGGCTATAATCCGATGCCCCCGATCACAGCGCCGTAGGAATTAAAGGATATGGAACCGAAAACGAAGACAAGGGAATCAATGCAACCTGAGAAACTAGCTCGTTTTAAGAAAAGACTACTCGACGAAATCCAACAGCATACAGAGCACGTTCGTGCAGATCAGGCTGCAGCACTTGAACTCTCGGATGACGGCGTCAAAGACACTGTGGATCTATCAATGATGGACGTCAACAAGGAGTTGGCCTTGCGCCTCGGTGAACGCGAATCCCAAATGATTGCAGATATCGACCAGGCACTCTTGCGGATTGAAGAGGGTTCCTACGGACTATGCGCTCGTTGCGGCAAGGTGATAGACGAGCGCCGGCTTGAAGCTTTACCGACCGCCCGCTATGACGCTGTTTGTCAATCAGAGATTGAAAGCGCAAACGGCGACGACGAACCTCCCACGCTCTGAAGAATAAGTCTAACGTCCAATGTCCAATGTCCAAACTCTGCTAACCCGAGAGGTTTAGTTTCGGCAATAGACGTTAGACTTTCGACTTTGGACTTTGGACGTCTTTACGCTTTCGGATGCGCCTTGTCGTAGACGTCGATCAGTTTCTCCATCGAAACATGTGTGTAGATTTGGGTAGTAGACAGGCGGGCGTGACCCAACAACTCCTGGATGTCACGGAGGTCCGCGCCGCTATCGAGCAGGTGAGTTGCAAACGAGTGACGAAGCGCGTGGGGACTAATGTCATACCTTCCAGCACATATGCGGATGTATTTCTCGACCATCCTGCCCACCGAGCGCGTAGTTAATCGCGTGCCCTGATAGTTGAGAAATAGCGCTTCGGGTTCTCGTTCTGAAATCGGCGCGGCGTCCAAAAAAACGTCGCGAACCTGCAAATAGTCTTTCAGTGCTTCCAGTGCCGGCTCACCGAAAGGCACGATCCGCTCTTTCCGACGTTTGCCTGTCACTCGAATCAAGCGATTCTTAAAATCAATGTGTCCAAGATTAAGCTTCGTCAACTCTGCAACACGCACACCGGTCGCATACATCAGCTCAAGAATTGATCGGTCGCGTTTCCCCAGTTTCGTTTCCACATCCGGGGTCTCAACAAATTTGACAGCTTCTTCAATCGATAGATGGACCGGCAGTTTTTTCTCAAGACGGGGCGTGGCGACTAACTTCGCCGGGTTCAGCTCAAGCATTCCTTCGCGCACGAGAAACTGAAAAAAAGTACGTAGTGCAGCGAGTTTGCGCGCGATCGACGTTTTCTGTTTCTGCGCTGAATGTAACGATGCAAGCCATTCACGGATAGTGATGTGATCGATCGCCGCCAGGGCTGGTTCGGTTCTCTTCCCTGTTTTAGGATGAGGAGGAGATAGGTACTCAAAGAATTGCTGCAGGTCGCTCGCGTAGTTCCGCAGGGTGTGCTCGCTGAGGTTGCGCTCGTAGCGTAGATGTTCGAGAAACTGAGTCAGCAGTTGCTCCATACCTTCCCTATCGGCAGACGCAATTACATCACTGTCTTCTGAACTAAGTCCCTCAACATCCGCTTATACCGTGAACGATCTGGCGTGCTCGATGTTACCCACCGCTTGCGGCAACATTCGACGGCTTCCGTGAATAATATCCCTTGCGGGCTCGAACCCGAACATCTTTTCGCGATCTGATTCGCACGTCGATGACGTGGAACCGTCCGTCGCGACGCTCGTCTCCCGAGTAATAGCTGAGCACGTATTGATGCGCCAGGTCGGCCGCGATCTGCTGGAACGCGATATCGAGCTCGGCAGTCGTTTTCGGTTTATAGACGGCGCCGCCCGTCTGTCCGGCCAGTTGTTCCATCCGTCGCTCCGCGGCCAGGGCTCGCAGGTTCGCACCATCGTAGAGTCCGGTTTGCACGATGAATATCTGACAATCATCCGCCAGCACCTGTTTAATGGTCATTTCAAAATCATTTCGGCTCGAAGTTTCTACGCCGTCCGAAACGATCACGACTACTCGGCGTCCAGCATAAGGGCGCAGATATCCTGCCGCGTCAATGATGGCATCGAATAGTGAAGTGGATCCATGGGGCTTTCCGAAACTTTCGATAGTGCGTTCCAGCTTTGAAATATCTTTCGTCAAGGGTTGGGCCAGATAGCTGTCCGATTCGATGGAATAAATTGCCGCCTCATCTTTAGGCCGCACGACCTTGCGGAAGAAATGCATTGCGGCCTGCTTCTCAAAATCGCGCGCATAATCCAAACTGCCGCTGTTATCGAAAAGCATGGCCAGGTGAACACTCGTTTCTGCGCGAGTCATGTCGCTGATGGGTCTTACTTGCCCATCTATCAGAAGTTCGAAGTCTTCGAGCTTGAGGCTGGTTACAGCAAAACCCGTAAGATCAACGACCGACGCCGGAATGGGTATGAGGTTGGAACTAACCCTGACAGTATCCGCAGCGTCAACCTCCTCACCCGAGTCCTTCGGTGAAGAGGGCGCGTCTTTAGCGTTTGGGGAAAGATCCTCGGGACGAGATTCGGAAGTCGCAGGCCGCTGAGTTGGCGTGGAGGATGATCGAGGCTTTGTGATGGGACGTTTTGGAGCTTTCTCCTGATTCCGACCTGATTGAGCAAACACGAGGATCGGTAAAGTGAGGCAAACGGACATCACGACTCCCAACAGAGTGTTCAACAGAAGCCCGCGCCTCATGCGATTGCGCGGAATGCGGGCTGTTCCTGCTGGATATCTTGAAGCCAAATGTCCCATTCCTTGAGTGCCAGATCTACTTGCAGTTGATGCCGATCTCTTTTTCTACGTATGCGCCTTCGATCTTGTTCGGCCAGGGGCTCGAGCAATGCGAAGGTAATATTTACCGGTTGGAAGTTTTTCGATTCAGCATTTGACACGTAACGCGCAAGCGCGCCCATGGCACTCGACCGCGGCGCGCTAAGGAGAGGTTGGCCATTCGCCCGCCTGGCCGCATTCACCCCGGCCAGCCACCCCATCGCCACCGATTCAACGTATCCTTCAACACCGGTGATTTGGCCGGCGAAAAAAATCGTGGGCCTCTCGCGCATTTGCATCGTCGCGGAAAGTACCCGTGGCGAGCAGATATAAGTGTTGCGGTGAATTTGTCCAAACTGCAGAAACTCCGCATTCTCCATTCCCGGTATCAGCCGCAGCACTCGCGCTTGTTCGCTGTAACGTAGATGATTCTGAAACCCAACGAGGCTGTATGCGTCAGCCATTAAATTTTCCTGACGCAGTTGCACCGCCGCATAAGGCTCGCGGCCGGTGCGGGGATCGACCAGGCCAACGGGCTTCATCGGGCCAAACCGCAAAGTATCGACACCGCGACGTGCTAATTCCTCAATCGGCAAACAGGACTCAAACCACCGTGTTTCTTCGAATCGATGCAAAGGAACACTCTTCGCTTCGATTAATGCTGTGTAAAAGCGTGCGTATTCTTCGCGATCGAAAGGACAATTCAAATAATCATCGCCCCCCTTGCCGTATCGCGCGGCGGCAAAGGCAATCGAGCGGTCGACAGAATCTGCAGCGACGATCGGAGCTATTGCGTCATAGAAATAGAGTTGATCGCTACCCGTTAATTTCATAATCTCGCGGGTCAACGCATCAGACGATAAGGGTCCGGTGGCGATAATCGTTATTTCATCGTCGGGAATCTGTGTCACTTCTTCCCGCACTAACTCAATATTGGGATTGTTTTGGATCTGCTCAGTGATCAGGTCAGCAAATTTATGGCGATCTACAGCCAGAGCCGCTCCCGCGGGTACGCGTGTTGCCGAGGCCGCCTCCATGACAAGCGAGCCAGCCCTGCGCAACTCTTCCTTAAGCAGGTAAGGAGCGGTTCCGATCTCATCGGATTTTAAAGAATTCGAGCAGACGATTTCGGCTAGTTTATCTGTTCGGTGAGCGGGTGTTTGCGTGACCGGCCGCATTTCAAACAGTCGAACGCATGCACCCGCGCGCGCCGTCTGCCACGCAGCTTCAACCCCGGCAAGTCCTCCACCAATGACGTTAACAATGTTCATTCTTCTTCTTTGTGCCCATCCGACCTGGGTTGCGCCTGGCGCCGTCAATGCGGCAAGCCGCTATAGCCTACGGCTTCTTAATCGGTGTCATCTCAGGCTTGGTCGGATCCAGCTTCGGCGGATCACTCTTCGGTGCGTCGAGCGTGTAGTCCTTAACATCGCCGGAAAAATGTTTGTAATCGCTCCATTCAATTGTCTTGTTGAAGTCGCCGCCTCCGAACAGAAGCACCTTAACGGAAAGATTGATTTGCGCCAGACGCGGGAGCCAGATTCCCTCCACCATTCGCGTTTGCTCCATAACAAACGCGGCCCCCGGGCGCAAATTCACTAGAAGACCGCCGGCCATCTTAAAGCCTTCAGCAAGCCGGGCTTCGAGGCGCATTACTTGTTTGTCTACCGGATCGATCCATGCGACACCGGCCAATTTCGAGATCAGATCTTCCTGCCGGTTACTCGGTTTAAATCCTGGCCGCGCGCGAAAATCGAAGACAACCGCTTCGCGATCGCGAAAACGCTCACGACGTGGGGAGACGAACTCATGTATTCTCAGGAACTGCGAAATTTCTACGTCGTCGTCTTCCCCCTCTTTACCTTTAGCGGCTTTCTTGCGCGCCTGTTCGGCCCGATATTTTTCTACCCGTTGCTTGTCCTTATCTTTATCTCGCTCGGCCTTCAGGAATTCCTCTTCGACGCGCTTTGCTTCTTTTGCGGCCCGCTCCCCGGTGAGTTGTACTCCATTCTCGCTTATCAACTTCATTATTGGTTGACGATTAGCGATCGGAAAGACCTCGAAAACCTTAATTGTTTCCTTTTTCACTTCACCCTTACCGCTAATTTCTCGGTCCGTTTCCTTCTGCACAAAGGAGTACTCCGTAAAGCGTTGCTCCAGTTCATCCTGATTGCGCGAAACTTCGCGCAACAAGGCCGCAACATCTACGGATTCAGAGGCTACCGGCGGATCGAACAGCGCGTCAGCAATACCTGCGTTGTAGATCGCGCGTTGCAGGACATACGTCAAGACTACGGTCCCCTCAGGATTGATGCTGACGCGATGCGGCTCAAGAATATTTCCTTCGGAGCGATAGTCTTCAAAGCGCGTGGTGGTCTTCCGGGCGTCGTCTTCGATACTCATAAGCAGTTTCGTGGTGGTACTGAATAAATACCGCAAACGGGCGCCGCTGCGCAGCGAGAACTCTACGACGTAGGCCGGATCCGTATCGACATCTCTGAGCGAAACTACTCGAGCAAGAACGTTGCTCTTCTTTATGTTGAGTAAGTGGCTGGCGTCCAGTGCGGCTTCAAGTTTCGCGGCGGCTGCCTCGGCGTCAGTGAGTGTGCGAAGCTTTCCTTCCAGACCTTGCATCCAGGCGGATCTGGCGTTTGCGGCTGAGATAACTTGCCCGTTTCCAAACTTCAGTTCACTTCTTACCGACGAAGGCGCCTTCATATGTGTTCGCGCCACTCCCATCGTTTGATCGCCCAGTTGAATAGTCCATTCATAAGTCGCATCGCGAATCGCGGCTACCCGTTTTTTTCCACCGATAGCTTTCAAGTAGTTATCTATAACTTTCTCGGCGGAAGGTAAGGTTCGAGGTCGCGTGAAAGGCTGCGTTTGAGCGAAGGCAAATAGAGAGTAGCTGCCGAGCAGCGCTGCGAGGAAGATGACCGCGACCGTAACGCCGGCGGTGCGCGTCGCTTTCGGTAATGAAGTGCGCCCGTGCCGAACTAAGATCTTCGCGGCACCTTTTTGGATTCCTTGTTTCTCCATCTGCTTTAACGAGTGTTCTTTGAGACCTTTGAAGTCTTCTTACTGCCAGACTTCTTCTCTTTTTTGCGTTTCTTTTCAACTTTCTTGTGGGCCGCCGCCATTACCTGTGCAACGTGCTCAGCTTTGCTAGGTCGCTTGCTCCCACCTGCTTGTTCACGGCCGTGTTCCTGTTCGGTTAGCTCACCCTGATGTTTCTGATACTCAAATTCATTAATCTGCCCGGCTCCCCCAATCTTGGTGACCTCCAGATTCCTCATCTGCTCTCTACCCATTTGATTAACGTCCTCCTATTTCTATTCGAAGCTGCAATTCTTGGCGTTACTTTGCGAATGCATTGCGTCCTTTGCGCTAAAAGAAACAGGAGAACCGCAATTGAGCGCAAATGAATCGCAAGAAGCGCAAAGGCAACCGTAACAGCATCATTACACCTCTGCTTGACACTGGAAAGTTTGCATTCGTATAGTGCAATCTCACTTGGCAGACACCTAAGTGACTGCATCCGCGGCCGGCTTAGCTCAGTTGGTAGAGCGTCTGATTCGTAATTAGAAGGTCGCCGGTTCAACTCCGGCAGCCGGCTCCAGTAAATTCAATAGACCCAATCAGTATAGGTAGGAAATCAAGACGCGGCAAAGTTTGCTGCGCCGACTGCCGCCGTCCAGTACGGAGCTTCAATTACTTGCCGTTGATCACCTCCTACGAATGAACCCCACCGCCGAACAGATTGCACAATACAATCGAGATGGATTCCTGGTGCTAACTGACTTCGTAGACATCTCATGGTGTGATCGTTTGCGTGAACGCGCTGAAGAATTGGTGGCGGGGTTTGACCCGGGTGAAGTTGTGTCCGTCTTTTCCACCCACGAACAAAATCGTTTGACCGACGATTATTTCCTGGATTCCGGTGACAAGATTCGCTTCTTTTTCGAAGAAGATGCTTTCCTACCTAACGGCTCTCTCCGGCAACCTAAAGAGCATTCGATAAATAAGATCGGACACGCGCTTCATGATCTCGATCCGGTCTTCAGCGAATTCTCCCGTTCTGACGACATAAAACAACTCATTACCGCTCTCAAAATCGAACGGCCTCGGTTCCTCCAATCAATGTACATATTCAAACAGCCCCGAATCGGCGGCGAAGTGATCTGCCATCAGGACAGCACATTTCTTTATACCGATCCCCCGAATATCTGTGGGCTGTGGTTTGCTTTGGAAGATGCAACCATTGAAAACGGCTGTCTTTGGATCATTCCGGGCGCGCATGATCGCTTAAAATCACGCTGGGTGCGACGTGACCAGCACATCATGCAGTTTGAAATTATTGATCCGACGCCCTGGTCGGAAGAAAACTTGACTCCTCTGGAAGTCAGGAAAGGTGGTTTGGTTCTCCTCCACGGTCTTCTGCCACACAAGAGCCTCGCAAACCGCTCGGCCAGGTCAAGGCATGCGTACACGCTTCACGTGATGAGCGCTGACTACCATTATCCGGACAACAACTGGCTGCAGCGAGCCCCGGAGCTGCCATGGCGCGGTTTCTGACAACCAATTCCTGAATAACTAACTGCTGAAAATAAACGATTTAATAGGTTAAATGGTAGGACGAAGCAGACCGCGGAAAATTCCCTGAACAGCAACCTGACTAGCAGGAATTGTAAGCGGTTGAAGCTGTGAGTTGGCAGGGTGAAGCTCAACGTTCACGCCGCGCCGGAAAAGTCTCTTAAGCGTTGCCTGGTTTTCCTCCACGAGAAGTGCGACCACGATCTCACCATCGCGCGCATCCGTGCGATTCTCTATCAACGCAATGTCGCCGTTACAGATGTGCTCATCGATCATGGAGTCGCCTTTGACTCGCAAAGCATAAACTCGTTCCGGTCGAACGCGGCCGAGCATAAATCGTGGGATAGGAACGGTCTCATCACATTCGACGACATCCAGGGGAGCGCCGGCGGCAATTCTTCCGAGCAGCTTTATTTCGCAGAGCGCGTCCGGATCATCGAATTTCACGTTGAGTGCAAACGACCCGTCCTCGTGCGTTCGAACGAGCAAACCTCTGCGCTCGAGCGCGCCGATATGCTTCGCGACAGTCGCTCTTGACTTGACTCCTATGTGTCGGGCAATTTGCGCGTACGAGGGTTCGTGACCGTGTCGCTCAGCGAAGCGTGAGATGTAATCCAGAATTTCTTTTTGTCGCTGAGTACGTGGAAGCATAGGTATCAATCAATTCCGAAAAGCGCAACGGATGAAAGAGAGCGAGACGTCCCTGAGGTTCGAGGCATTCTATGGCGCGCAAACAGATGCGTCAAGTATTTGTTGCGCGCCATAGAATATTAAAGAAGTTAACTTCTAACGATGCGAGTAGCGCGCAAGCGTTCGTGGAAAAATGCGAACTCCAGCAGGCATCTGAGCCAACGTCGTTGGCCTACCCGTCAACAGTTGGGTTGCCTTAACACCGTAGACCGCCTCGTTAAGATCATTGTCGGGACTTATTACTGCTCCCTTTATGGCAGCACCAACGAAAAGCCCCTTGCTTCGAGAGTATGAAAGGATTCCAGCATCAAGCGTCAAATTCGTTGAAGCCGCGGCTTCGCGGCCCACTGGACCAGCTGCCACGCTTGCCTCGCCCCCTATCTCAAATTTATCTTCCAGCAGACCTTTCATACCGTCGTCGTTCATGATGAGGAATATGTAGTCAGTTCGTTGTGCGCCTATCTGGGCGCCAAAACTTCCCCCGCTTAGATTAAAAAATCCGGGGGCAGTCCACCCGGTGCGCGTGCGGCGGCTGATAACGCCCTGCCCACCCCTTCCTCCAATGATGAACGCCGCCTTAACAACCCCTGGGAAAACGGCAATCGCCTCTGCTTTATCAAGTAATTCCTTGGGAATGGCCTTCTCGCGCACATTCATAATCTCTGTGAAAACCTTGGCAGCGGTGCTGGCATGGCGCGTTGCATCCTGCAACCTGGTCTTCTTGGCAGCCGATGCCTGGTTGGCTGAAAACGCAAACAACAACATCGCCGTCACCAAGCAAGTCACCGTCTTTCCTGTCGAAAACTGTCGTCGTCTTGAAAACTTCATTGTTCACTCTCCTCACAAATTTGATGGATTAAGAAACGCAAGGGGAGAACAAGAAGAGCTCGTAGCGGCGGCTCAAGACTTTTGCCGTTTCCTGTAACTCCGATACTACACTGCGCCACAGTATAGCGATAGCGCAGCGGGTGGTGGTTCAGTTTCAGTGCTTCGGTCCGAAGCAATCTCCAGCAGAATGATGATTGAAATTGAACCTTACCCATAGCGCCAGCCAACGCTCGAACTGATCTTTAAATATAAACTCGTCTCAGTCGAAGAGAGTTGGCAATAACCGACTCTGATCTGAAACTCATAGCCGCTGCCGGGATCTCAATCTAATTCTCCGCTGAGTATTTCTGGATAATAATCTTTCGCACTTGCTCTGGCGTTAGTCCTTGGTGCTTCTCCAGCCGATAAGCAAGGAGTGCCTCATCGGTGCAAACAGCACATTGCGAAGCGTGGTCGTCTTCAAAGCATGAATGCAAGCTCTTGTGTTCCAATGATTGATCGCAGTGGCAATAACAAGGGAGTTGAGCCAGCGTCTGTGGGATTTCCTTCGCTGCCCTATATGCCTCGCGTGTCTTGCCGATAAATTGTGCAGGCGCCAATGTTGGACCCAGATTTCTAGTTTCCGACGGGAGTTGATAGGCAGGAACTCGGGTATGCGAAGCGGAAGAAGCTTTGGAAATCCGCCCAGGCGTGCTGGATTGCGTGGAGCCAGGTGAAGGCTTTCCGCGTCGGCCTCCCCATGTTGTGATTATTAACGCGCCTGCGGCGAGTGCAATTATCCCGACTACTATTAAGAATCGGTTCTTCATAAATCGCTATTCCTCTTATGGTTTCTGTCCCCGGTAAAACGATAGCGCCCCGGCCACGGTCATGAACTGCTTCGTTTCCGCGACATTCTCAAAGCCAGCCTCACGGAATATCTCCGGCAACAGCCCTTTTATGTTGGCAGCTACTTCCTCACTGTTAGCCGTGAACCGGGCAACCAGACGAGAGTAAAAGCTGCGCGGCAGGCCGAAATCAACCACGTCAAAACGCCCACCCGGACGTAGAACCCGGAGTATTTCCCGAAGTGTGCGTAGCTTGTTCTCGGTTTTTAGATGATGCAAAAACAGACTTGATAGGACGCGGTCAAATGAGTTGGCCGCGTACGGAAGTTGGTCCGCCATGCCTTGATCAAGCGTCACTTTGATACCGGCCTTTGCGGCTTTGTGGCGTGCGATTGCAAGAATCTTCGAGTCCGCATCAATTCCAATGACTTCCACATCGGGATGAAGCTTCTTCACCATGATCGCGAGAGTCCCCGTACCGCACCCGACGTCAAGGACCCGACTTCCGTCATTCATTTGCGCTTGCTCTACCAAATCGGTCTTGAATCTCGTCTCGCGCATTAACCAAAGAAGTGGGTCATATAGCGGAGTTAGAAGGTCAGCCCCGAGTGCCGGAATGAACTTCTCGGTTTGGTAAGTCGTCATCGGTTAATACCTGCCGGGCTATTGCGCTTGCGCTACAGTTGCAAGCGTCGTAAGCGCAACGCATTGCCAATCACCGAAACTGAGCTGAAGCTCATCGCGGCTGCCGCGATCATCGGACTGAGTAATAGACCGGAGAAGGGATATAGAACCCCAGCTGCAATCGGAATCCCCATCACGTTGTATACAAACGCAAAAAAGAGGTTCTGTTTGATGTTGGCCATGGTTGCACGGCTTAGCTTCCGTGCTCTAACAATGCCGAGCAAATCACCTTTCACAAGGGTCACGCCAGCGCTTTCCATTGCCACATCAGTTCCTGTCCCCATCGCGATACCAACATGGGCCTGAGCCAGCGCGGGCGCATCATTGATTCCGTCGCCTGCCATCGCCACCTTGTAGCCTTCTGCCTGAAAGCGCTTGAGGATTTCCGCCTTCTGATTCGGCAGCACTTCGGCCACCACCTCGTCAATATGCAGCTTTGCCGCCACCGCATCAGCAGTCGTACGACTATCGCCCGTCATCATCACGATGCGAATTCGCTCTTCATGAAGCTGACGAATAGCTTCAGGAGTACTCCCTTTTATAGGATCAGCCACACCCACGAGCCCGGCTGGTTTGCCATCGAGAACGACAAACATCACGGTCTGGCCGTCACTACGCAACGTCTCAGCTTCAGCCAACTGACCGGGATCGATTTCCAGATCATCGAGCAAGCTGTGGTTTCCAAGTGCGACTACGTGTCCCTCTACCTCACCTTTGACACCTTTGCCGGTGATAGACTCGAACGACTTTGTGTTAACTACTTCGACCCCTCGCTCTTGTGCCCCTGAAACAATGGCTGCCGCTAAGGGATGTTCGCTTCCGCGTTCAAGGCTCGCAGCAAAGCGCAGCAAGTCATGCTCGTTTACGCCCGCCGCGGGCGCAACCGTCACGAGTTTGGGCTTCCCTTCTGTGAGCGTTCCTGTCTTGTCCACGACCAACGTGTCAACTTCTCGAAGAACCTCAATCGCTTCGGCGTTTTTGAAAAGGACACCTGCCTGCGCACCTTTACCGGTAGCGACCATGATTGACATCGGAGTAGCTAAACCCAGAGCGCAGGGACAGGCGATAATCAGAACAGCGACGGCGTTTACGATCGCATAGACCATTTGTGGTTCCGGCCCGAGAATCGTCCACACGATGAAGGTCACAATGGAAATAAGAATCACGGCGGGTACAAAATAAGCGGCAACGATATCGGCGAGTTTTTGAACAGGCGCGCGGGTGCGCTGCGCCTCGGCTACCATCTGTACAATCTGAGACAAAAGAGTTTCGGAACCGACGCGCTCCGCTTTAATAATCAGACCTCCAGTGCCGTTCACAGTCGCTCCGATGACCCGGTCCCCGGCGTTTTTTTGAATCGGAATGGCTTCACCTGTCACCATCGCCTCATCAACGGCACTCGAACCTTCGATGACTACACCATCCACAGGAATTTTTTCGCCTGGCCGAACACGTAACAGATCGCCCACCTGCACCTGATCGAGTGGTACATCGCGCTCGCTTTGATCGTCGCTTATTCTGCGGGCCGTTTTCGGCGCCAAGCCCAGCAACGCTTTGATCGCGGAACTGGTTTGGCTGCGCGCCTTGAGTTCCAATACTTGACCCAACAACACAAGCGTAGTGATTACTGCGGCGGCTTCAAAGTAGACGGGAACCGCACCGCCGTGACCCCGAAACGAATGCGGAAAGATATTCGGGAAAAAGGTCGCGACAAGGCTGTAGCCATAAGCCACTCCAATACCCAAGCCTATCAATGTGAACATGTTGGGGCTTCGGTTAACCAGCGACTGCCCGAAGCGCACGAAGAAGGGCCAGCCACCCCAAATGACAACGGGAGAAGCCAAGACTAATTGAATCCAGGGCAGAGCGGTTGTGGATACTAAGCGTTGCAATGGCGCCCCGGGAATAAAATCACTCATTCCGATCGCGAAGAGCGGGATGGTAAGCACGGCAGCTGCCCAGAGCCGCCGTCGCATGTCCTTTAGCTCGTGATTCTCTTCTTCAACTAGAGTGACAGTCCGCGGCTCAAGGGCCATACCGCAGATCGGACAGTTGCCCGGCGCATCACGCACGATCTCCGGATGCATCGGGCAGGTGTACTCAACTCTCTGCTGCGGCGCAATAACGCTTACAGTTTCCAGCGCCATACCACACCCAGGACATGAACCTGGTTTGTCCTGCCGCACTTCAGGATGCATTGGACACGTGTAAGTCTGAGCTTTTGGTTGTGCAGATTTCGATTCGCGCTGAATTCCGACTGGCTGTGCTGCCGTGGATTCAATCGACTTGTCGAGAAACCGCTTGGGATCCTCACGGAATTTGCGCAGGCAGTGCGTGTTGCAAAAGTAGTAGGTCGATCCGTTGTAATCGTACGAGCCAGCGGCAGTTTTTGGATTAACAGACATGCCGCAAACAGGATCCCTTGCCGGCTTGGTACCTTCGTCAAGAGTGGATGTCTTAGCCGATGTGTGATTCACCTGCTTGTCTTTCCCTTGCGTTTATTATTCGCAGATAGAACTGCGCACAACAATGGCTCCCACAACACGCTAAGGCTTCTTGTTGGTATTTGCATTTTTCTTACCCATATTCATATTGGCGTGCTCGCTGGCGTTCATGTTCGCGTGCACGTTCGCATTGGATTCTGCGGGTGTCGCGGCAGGAGTGGGCGAGGCGATAACTGTAGTATTCGAGTGCGCGTTGTTTGGGTTCTCCGTGGTGTTACAAGCGACGCCTGGAATAGTGAAGGCCAACAAACTCAACAAAGACGTGATTCGCCGCATACGTTCCTCCTTGTGTTCAAGACTTAAATGCCACGGTGCCGGTTTTTGCTCAGCTTTGGCTTCGCTTGAAAATCATTGGTTGCTCGAATCCCGAGCAAACGCAGGGGGCTTCCGTTACCCGCTATGATCCCCTATTCAG
>JBHENH010000042.1:0-434 GCA_046262135.1 Pyrinomonadaceae bacterium | reverse complement strand
TCGCCAACGATACCCTGTCAGTGTTCCAAATGTCGCGCACGCCGCCGAAGGTGTAAGCGCCGATGCGAAAACTCGGGTGGTCGTCGCTGATTCCCAACAAGGCCCTTTCGGATGGGCGAAGCAGTTCGTTCTTGTCGACTAACTCTAGTCGCGTGTAGAGGTAGTTCTTATCGAGGAAGTTTAGGGTTGACTCAAGCGTGTAACCGTTCAAGTTATGCGTCTCATCATGACCGCTTGTATGGTTGCGTCCCCAAACAAAGGTCGATGCCCAGTTGCCGCGGTGGATCGGTTTGTTGTACTGCAGAGATGCCGTCGCCCGTCTTACGTCAGTATCCGGCTCTTGTCCCTCAGGACTGCGAAGAAAACCGTAGGACACCTGCATGGTCCAGTTTGGATTCGGCATAATAGACAGGCGCGCCGATCTGGAATTCCAC
>JBHENH010000041.1:22132-22392 GCA_046262135.1 Pyrinomonadaceae bacterium | reverse complement strand
GTCCCGACTCATGCACATGCGTTGGCTGCCGCTCGCGCAGCCGAGGCCGCAGGACTTCAGGGTAAGTTCTGGGAGATGCATGACATGCTTTACCAAAATCAGGCAGCCTGGCATGAGGCGTTCGATGTGCGGCCCATCTTCGAAGGTTATGCGAAGCAGATTGGTCTAAACCTTGAGCAATTTAAACGCGACATCAACAATCCGATTGTTGAGCAGCGAATTTTCATGGACGGGAAGCGCGCACATGCACTGGGAGTGAA
>JBHENH010000041.1:7786-21956 GCA_046262135.1 Pyrinomonadaceae bacterium | reverse complement strand
CCAGAGTAGGGCGCTACCAATTGTTGCTTCAGTGTGAATCAGGTCAAACCATCAGGGCCATTGCAGGTCGTGACCTTCCCAAACGAAACGCCAGGCTCAAACCAGACTCGACGAACCGCTGTTCTTTACAGCGTCGCCGCTTTCATCGCCTTGATCGGCCTTGCCGACTCCATATATCTCACCGTAGAACATCTATCGGGTCGCAGCGTGAAGTGCACCATCGTCGCCGGGTGTTCCACAGTTCTTTCCAGCCCTTACGCTTCGTGGCGCGGAATTCCACTGGCGCTCATTGGCGCCGTCTCTTACTTCACAGTTTTCAGTCTGGCAACTCTGGCCGCATATAGTTACGCCTGGGCAGGCAAGATACTAGCAATTATCGTTGCGGCAATGTTTGTTACAACGGTGTGGTTGATCTACCTCCAGGCCTTCGTCATCAAAGCCTTTTGTCAATTCTGCTTACTGTCAGCTCTCGTAACGCTGGCCCTGACCATCCTCATTATCGCCAGCCGCTTGTGGAGATCAACGGCAACGGATTAGACGTGAAGCAATATCCGGCTTCTGATAGAAGATGGGTCTCGCAATACACAATACCTATCCTCTAGCATCCGTTCAGTATCAACGCTCAGGTCCTTTACACCTACTGCAGCATGGTAATGAAACTAACTTGTTACCTTTTCTTTTCTCAATGCCTTGCTACACCCCATTACAGACTGCTAATCTTTCGTTTCATTTCTCCCCTAAACTATCTTTGTCCAGAATAGGAGCGGAACTCTGTGAATAAACAACATGCGATCTCATTTATGTCCTTGCTGGCTGTGCTGGTAATCACATTTTCTGCGTCAACGAGCGCGAGTGTTCGCCCCAACGCCAGCGAAGTGCCCGCGCCACCCGCCATCGGCGCGACGATTATGGACTTCACGCTTCCCGACACAGATGGAAAGGACCATTCCCTCAATTCCCTTAAGGGAAAGAACGGCGCAATTCTGATCTTCATCTCCGTGCAATGTCCGATTTCCAATGCCTACAATGAGCGGATGGAAAAGCTTGCGCAGGATTACAAGGCGCGCGGAATTACCGTAATCGGCATCAACTCGAATGCAACTGAGTCCGCTGTAGCCGTGAAGGCGCACGCGGCGGAGCGCAAGCTCACATTTCCGATACTAAAAGACAACGGCAATAGAATCGCTGACTTGCTGGGAGCCACCAAAACGCCCGAAGCCTATTTCATCGATGGCGGTAACAAGCTTCTGTATCATGGACGCATCGACAACAGCCGCGACACATCTCAAGTGAACGCGAATGATTTGCGCGACGCGCTCGAAGCAACGTTGTCTGGAAAGCAGGTTGCAAAGACCACTGCCAGCGCTTTCGGATGCTCGATCAAGCGCGCTGAATAATGCAGCTCTTGTCCAAATGGCTGGTGCGCGCTGTCGTCGTGGTAGGCTTGATGGGTCACACCGCGGGCTTATTACCGCCGACCTCTACGATGGGCCAAGTGCGGAAAAGACCGACGACGCCGCGCCGTAAGGACCCAAAACCAGCGATCCCTCCAAGCGCGATTGATGGTCCACAGCTGGTGGCTTTATTGAAACGCGACGGTACGCGTCCGCTGCTGGTGAATTATTGGGCCACCTGGTGTGATCCCTGTCGCGATGAGTTTCCCGACCTTGTAAGAATTGATAACGAATATCGACCAAAAGGACTCGAATTCATCGCGGTTACGCTCGACGATCTCAATGACATTAATACTGAGGTCCCTAAGTTTCTGCGCAAGATGCGGGCGACCATGCCCGTCTACTTATTGAGCATGGCGGATCCCGCGCCGGCAATCGACGCCGTCGATCGCGATTGGGGCGGCGCGTTACCGGCGACATTTCTCTACGACTCAAAAGGCGAAATTGTATATAAGACCTTTGGGCGCGTGAATGTGGATGAATTGCGAGCGGCGATCGAAAAAGTCGTAACTAGCGGCCAGATGAAGAAGGCAGAACGGCGCTAAGCGGTAGGCCGAAGACGGAGATCAAAGGACAGAGGTCAGAGGACAGAGGACAGAGGGTCAGAGGACAGAGTCAGAGACGGCAGAGGTCAGCGCTCAGTGTCAGACTTCAGTGTTTCTGCTCTCGTTGCCCTGGCTCGTCAATCCGGCTGCTGACCTCTCCATCTCCGGCTTCTTGATGTGATTTCGAACCGCTGACCGCTGACCGCTGATTTCTGACTTCTGACCCCTGATCTCTGTCTTCTCTTCAATCATGGAGCCCATAACTTCTGAAGTCATCTCCGCTCACAATCTCACCAGCGAAGAGTTTGAACGTATCAACGTGTTGATGGGCCGCCGGCCGAGCCTGGTTGAGCTGGGCATCTTTTCAGTGATGTGGTCTGAGCACTGCTCATATAAATCTTCACGGATACACTTACGCAGACTTCCTACCACGGGCGATAACATAGTGGTGCCGCCAGGTGAGAATGCCGGTGTCGTCGATATCGGCGATGGTTGGTGTGCCGCATTCAAAATCGAATCCCACAATCATCCGTCTTTTATTGAGCCGTTCCAGGGAGCCGCAACCGGAGTAGGTGGCATCCTGCGTGACGTTTTCACAATGGGCGCTCGACCTATCGCCGCGATGAATAGCCTGCGTTTCGGTTCGCTGGACCATCCGAAGCATGGCCGCCGCAACCGCTCATTGCTGGCTGGTGTGGTGGGCGGAATCGCCCATTATGGGAATGCATTTGGGGTTCCCACTGTGGGCGGCGAAGTGGCATTTGATGACGCTTACTCGCTAAATCCACTGGTAAACGCGTTCGCCCTCGGATTAGTAAGGCGAGATCAGATCTTTTTCGGCAAAGCCACCGGAGTGGGAAATCCGGTTCTTTATGTCGGTGCAAAAACGGGACGCGATGGTATTCACGGCGCGACCATGGCGTCGGCGGAATTCGACGAAGAGGCACTTCAGAAACGGCCTACGGTACAAGTGGGCGATCCGTTTCTCGAAAAGCTGCTACTTGAAGCTTGTCTCGAAGCAATGCGCAGCGGTGCAGTCGCGGGAATACAGGATATGGGCGCCGCCGGCCTGACATCGTCTTCTTGCGAAATGGCCGCGCGCGCCGGAACGGGCATAGAAATCAATCTGTCGCTGGTTCCGCAACGCGAATCGGGCATGACCGCTTACGAGATGCTGTTGTCAGAATCGCAGGAGCGAATGTTGATCGTGGCCCACTCCGGCCGCGAACGTGAAGTGATCGACATCTTCCGGAAATGGGATCTGGATGCGGTGGTGATCGGACGTGTGCGCGAAGGTGGGACCATGCGTGTCATCCATAATGATGAGACTGTTGCTGACATCCCAGTTTCTGCGCTGACGGACGAAGCCCCGCTCTACCAACGGGCCATGGCGCCGCCAGGTCCAAAGTCTAAAGTCCCACGTCCAACGTCAGAAGAACAAAGTACAAAACACAAAGATCAAAGTACAAAACTCAAACCGCAAAATTACAACGACGCTTTACTTAAATTGTTAACTTCGCCAAACCTTGCCTCGAAACAATTTGTCTATCGCCAGTACGATCACATGGTTCGAACCAACACCGCAGTATTGCCCGGTGCCGATGCAGCAGTCGTGCGAATCAAAGAAACCCGCCGCGCCCTTGCGATGACACTGGATAGTAACGGCCGCTATTGCGCCGCAAATCCGCGTGATGGGGCAAAGCTCATTGTGGCGGAAGCGGCTCGCAACGTGGTTTGCGTTGGCGCCCGGCCACTGGCGATCACAAACTGTCTTAACTTCGGGTCGCCGGAAAGACCGGAAGTAATGTGGTCGTTTTCCGAGGTGATAGAGGGAATGGCTGAAGCATGTCGCACATTCAACACTCCTGTAGTTTCGGGCAACGTCTCGTTCTACAACGAGACGGAGGGGCGTGGCATTCTTCCGACCCCCGTAATAGGCATGATTGGTCTGGTGGAAGACGTGCGTCGCGTTTTGCAACCGGGCTTCAAAAATCACGGAGACGTGATCGCGCTTCTCGGTATTACGGGTGACGATCTTTCTGTGAGCGAATACCTTGCAACCGTCGGGAACATTTCAACGAAGGAGATGCTCGCCGCGGGCGTTGTGCCGCATTTAGATCTAAAGACTGAGCTGGGAGTGCAAAAGGTTTGTCTTGAGGCAGCTGAGTCAGGTCTGCTGGCTTCTGCTCACGACTGTTCAGACGGAGGCCTGGCTGTTGCTCTCGCAGAATGTTGTTTCAGTTCTCTAAACCATCCCGCGCTCGGCGCTGACGTTATTCTTCCCGATGCTCAATCCACGCCGCTTTCAGACGCCACGACACTGTTTAGCGAATCCCCATCGCGAATAATTATCAGTTTCCCTGAGACATCGCGTGCAACTGTGGAAAATCTTGCCGAGCGGGAGAACTGTCTATTAACCGTCATCGGACAGGTCGGCGGCGATCGGCTCCGAATAAAAGTAGACACCGGGAACGGTGAGCGGACTAAGGAACTGGTCTCCGCTTCCATTACCGAGTTGGAAAACGTTTGGCGCGGTTCCCTCTCCAAAGAACTCGAAGCCGAAGTTATGGCGGCAGGCAGGGAATAGTTCAACAGTCCAAAGTCCAACGTCCAACCTCCTGCTCGAACGTCCGGGACCGCCGCAATCTCGCAGTTGCTCTGCGTTGTCCCATTAAACCGTACAACTTGATATAGTTCCGGACATTGGACATTGGACATTGGACCGCGAACATTGGACTTCCCGTGCACCCCGTAATCTATCTCAACAAAGTAATGCTTGAAGCGACGAAGGCACGCGTGGCTCCCGTGTCTTCGGCGATGCTTTATGGGCGCGGTGTATTTACGACGGTCGCAATTTACAACGGCAAAACATTCTTATGGCCGGAGCACTGGAGGCGTCTTAAGGACCATGCGGAGCGTCTGAACATCGACTGCACGGAAGCTACCGAACGCAGCGTTGGGGAGGCGGTTAGAAAACTTGTCGCAGTCAATCAGGTCAGAAACGGCCGGGCGCGCGTAATACTCCTGGCGCGAAGCGGACGTGACGTTTGGAAAACAAAACAGGAGAGCAACCGCAAAACGGACCTCCTGATTATGACGAGTGAACCGCAGAAGGTTTCGCCGGCCGGAATGTCGCTCGCGGTGTCCCCTTTTCGTTACAACACGTTGTCGCCGCTGGCGGGTATTAAGAGTTTGAACTATCTCGAGCAGGTGCTGTCGTGGGAAGAAGCACAGGCAAGAGATTTTGACGAAGCCGTAATGCTCAATGAGCGCGGTGAAATTGTTTCGGCAACAATGGCCAACATCTTCTGGGTAAAGGATGGTACGGTCCATACGCCGGCACTTAGCAGCGGAGCGGCGGCTGGTGTGACGCGCGGCGTAATCCTCGAATTGGCGGGCAAAGAATTCATACCTGCAATTGAGGGTATATATGAATTAGGAGGCCTTGCTGAAGCGGATGAGATTTTTCTTACGTCCGCGAGTCTCGGTGTGTCGCTGGTTACGACGTTCGATTTTCGGCAGTATTCAGTTGCGACCGCAAAGGTGTACGCCAAACTTTCGTCCACCCTCAAAAATGTTGCGTCGCAGATGTAGGCTTTAGCGCTCACTGCCCGCGAGGTGCACGTGCCGATGCTCCGTTATGACCACCTCACTCCAAAAATCGAACAGCGGCTTCTTAGCCACTATTCCTGAACCGCATACCTCGTGCAGCATTTAGCGTCTGCTCGCGAAGGCGCAAGTATGCGTAATAGCTCTGTAATTTCGCTGCAGCGGCTGCAATGCTTATTGCCTAACCACAGTTAAGATAGTAGAGTAACCGCGATTTCATGATTCTCCGGTCTTCCAGCCGTGCTGCCTCGTCTCTTTATGTTACAGAGGCCTCTCAGTTTCCGAAGATAGCCAGCTAATTGAAGATCTTCAAAAAAGGAAGCCCTTTGTAGCTGGCGAAATATTTTGATGCGCACCGAGATTCACGCCCTAAGAGCCCCACAAGAGACGTCGCCCCGCAAGCGGGTGTTAATCGTCAATTGTTACTTTGACGATTCACGTCAGCCGATTCGCAGGACAACAAAGATTCCGCAAGCGGTGGGTCCAATTTATCTCGCCGGCGCGTTTTCGCGTGAACTATGTGAGGTTCGCTGCTATACAGAACTCGCGAGTGGTCCACTGGAAGACGAGTCGTTGCTCTCCTGGCCCGACGTTCTGGTCCTGACGGGACTGACAAACAGCTTCGATCGGATGTTGCATCTCACGGCGTACGCTCGCTCTAAAAATCCTAAAGTAATTGTCGTAGCCGGCGGGCCTGCGATTCGTAACCTGCCGTTGCTATCGAAAAAAGTTTTTGACTACAGCTGCCTGGGCGATATCGAAGAGCTTCGCGATGTAGTCATCGAAGCCCTCGGCCCTGAATACGTAGCTGACCAGATGCTTCCACGCTACGACCTGGCCTACTGGCTGGGCAGAATCGGCTACGTGGAAACAACGCGCTATTGCAACTTCCGCTGCTCGTTTTGCTCCTTAACCGCGGAGGGCCGCGGATATCAGACGTATGAGATCGAACATATCCGCCAGCAAATTTTGGCTTCGGGCAAACGGCGCAGGATGTTTTTTCTCGATAACAATTTTTATGGCAGCGATCGAAACCATTTCAAAGCCCGGTTAAATCTCATTAACGAAATGCGAGCAGCCGGACAGTTTAATGAGTGGGGAGCGCTGGTCACCAACGACTTCTATGCTCGCGATGAAAACCTGAAGTTAATCAGGGAGGCTGGTTGTGAGCTTTTATTCAGCGGGCTTGAGTCCTTCGATAACGACTGGTTACGCAACTTCAATAAACTGCAAAACACCCGAGCGCCCCAGGTCGAAATGATCAGCAAGTCGTTGAACGCCGGGGTTGTTTTCTCTTACGGTCTCATGGTTGATGTAAGCACGCGAAGCATTTCCGACTTGCGGCGAGAATTGAAATTTATTACAGGCACTCCCGAGATTACGGTCCCTTCCTTCGTAACCCTTTCAATTCCTCTTTTGGGCACTCCGTATTTTTATGAGTGCCTGAAAAATCGCACCATCCTGCCCCAAACAAAATTGCGGGACATGGATGGGACCACTGTGTTACAGAAACCGGTTGATCCGATGGACGAAGTGGTGAGGTTCGTCCAGGACTTGCAGAGCTTGAAAGGCTTTCATGGCAGGATTCTCAAACATGCTGCGCTATTCGCGAAAATTTATCATTCCAAACTGACGAAGATGCAGATGATCCTCGCAACGGGAGCGGGCCTGCTCGTTTGCGCTCAACCACTCACGACATCTTTCACTGGATTGGGCTGGCTCAAAAAGAAACAAAGGCCTCGCACATTCGTGAGCACCACCGAGCCACTGGACCACATGTATACGCCGGCTTTCCGCGTCGACTCGCGTTTTGAAAGTTACTTCAAACCGACCATGGTGACTGACAAACAAGGCGAGCTGCACGAAGACATAGTGCAATCCGGTCTGTTAAAAGTCGGCTCGGTTGCAGAACGAGCAGTTGCACACGCTGTGTAAAATCATCTTTCTAAGTTCTCATTAGCACCGGGCTGAAGTCCGCTAATCAAGTAACACTCAATACGGCTCTTGTTCGCGCTTCTGACCGCACATCTCATTAGCACCGGGCTTCAGCCCGGTGATCAAGGAACAAAGAAAACCTGAACCGTTTTAACGGTTTCTCCCAGTCGCGCGTCTCGGTTCTCAGACGCGGCGTGATACACCGCACATCTCATTAGCACCGGGGCTTCAGCCCGGTGACCACATCCAAGCAAAAATCTTGGCAACCGTTTCTAACGGTTTATCGACGGTCCGCGGTTCGGGCGGCCAACCGCGTAGTGGTAAGAAGGTTGCTATGTCAATCCACTCTTACTCACGTTGTTGGCTTCACCTCGTATGGACAACCCTTGATCGAGAGCCAATGTTGACGAAGCTGGCGGCGGCAAGTGCTTCCCGCTTCCTTACTGATTATGCGAAAAAGAATGGTATTTACATGAAGATTAATTTCTTCAACCCAGAACACGTTCACACACTTATCGATCTACCGACAAACAAATGCATTGAGGACGTCGTAAAACTGTTCAAAGGAAGTTCGTCACATTGGATAAACCAAGAGCAACTTCTGCCTGGACGCTTCGCATGGGGACGCGGCGACGGCGCCTTCTCAGTGTCTCATTCGGATAGCGGCAGAGTAGCAACTTACATCGCCAAGCAACCAGAGCATCATCGGCGGAAGAGCTTTAAAGATGAGTTTCAGCAGTTTGTGAAGAAATACGGTCTTGAATGGAAGGATAGCGACTAAACCGTTAAAACGGTTCACGTTTTCTTTGTTACTGGATCACCGGGCTAAAGCCCGGTGCTAATGAGAAAGGTTCAGCCAGCAGCGTGAGTAAGAGTGGATTGACATATTCCATCTTTACGCCGGGTCTGAGAATCGAGACGCGGGCCCTCGATAAACCGTTTGAAACGGTTGCCAAGATTTTTGCTTGGACCGGATCACCGGGCTGAAGCCAGGTGCTAATGAGATAGGAAACTGCGATAACGTGGCTAAAGCCAGGCCTAATGAGATGACACGGGACAGACCTAGAGGAGAAGCTGATGATTGGCCAAGGCACGCAAGATTCCTTATCCGTTATACAGATCGCTTTGCTCAGTGGCTGGGGACGCGGACCGAGCTTCACGATCCTTCAGCACGCGGCGCAATATCTTCCCGGCGGGACTTTTCGGTATCTCGCTAATAAATTCTACTCGCCGAATACGCTTGTAAGGCGCCACGCGAGCGGCCACAAAATCCATAATCTCCTCCGCACTCGCTTCCGCTTTCAAGACCACAAAAGCTTTAGGAACTTCGACCGCCTTCTCATCTGGACTCGGAACAACAGCAGCGTCAGCGATGGCCGCATGCGATAGCAATAGCGCTTCGAGTTCGGCCGGCGCCACCTGGCGGCCATTTGTCTTTATCAATTCCTTGAGTCGATCGGCGACGAAAAGTTGACCGTCTGCATCGCAATAGCCGATGTCGCCCGTCCGCACCCAGCCTTCTGCGTCAACCATTTCCGCCGTTGCCTCGGCGTTTGCAGCGTAACCTTTCATCACTTGTGGGCCACGTACACAGATCTCGCCTTGTTCACCTGGTCCAAGTTCCGCGCCGGTACTATAGTCCACAATCTTGCATTCAGTATTCGGAAGGCAATATCCGACAGAGCCGGCGCTATGCTTCTTAGCGTCAGAAAGACTTGCGTGTGATAGCGGGCTAACCTCCGTCAAGCCATAACCGTATCGAATTTCGCATCCTAACCGGGCGGTACAGGCACAAGCCACAGCATCGGCAAGCGTCGCCGCGCCACAGTGGATTGATCGCAGGGCAGACAGATCATGTCGTTCGAGCTGCGGCGCGCGTGACAAGGAGAGGACCAAAGGCGGGACCAGAGGCGCAATAGTAACCTTGTAGTGTTCCAACGCCTGCAAAAATTGCTCGAGATCATAGCGCGGCACCGTAACTATCGTGGCTCCCTGCGACAAACCAAGGTTGACTACGACCTGTAATCCATAAAGGTGAGACATCGGCACCACGCAAACGATAGTGTCGGCCGTTGAAAAGGGATCGGTCGGCTCTAATAGTCGCAGCATAGCAACCAGATTCCGATGAGTGAGCATTACTCCCTTCGGTAATCCTGTGGTGCCGCTCGAATAGGGAAGCGCAACCACATCCTCCGACGGATCGATATGAATATCGGGAACCAGGTCCGCCTCGCCATCGCCATTTTCCAATAGAGATGACAACGATATGGCGCCTTCACCGCTACCGATGATAAAGAGTTTACGAATCCCGGCTGCGTGTGCTGCTTCCCGCGCCCTCTCCAATAACTGTGGAATCGTGAGCAGGTATTTTGCTTTGGAATCTCTTAATTGTTCAGTTGTCTCGGATTCAGTAAAAAGCGGCGGGACCATGGTCGTTGTCGCTCCCAGCGTGGCTACCGCATGGAAGGCGAGTGCATATTCAGGAAGGTTGGGGCTGTAAATCGCAAATACCTCTCCCTTTGTTACTCCTTGACGGGTTAAGCCGGCAGCGAGCTTACGAACGTAACCGGGAAGTTGTTCGTAGGTGTACGTCCGACCGGTTGGGCCATCGATAAGCGCAGGCTTATTGCCCAACGCTTCTGCGCGTCGCAGAACGTAGTCAGTTAATGACACGTCGGGAATTTCGACTGAGGCGTGAGGACTGGTGAAGATCATGTTGGGTTCGGCTCCTGACAGAAATTATTGCGGTCAATGCCCACCCTTTGCACGAATAACGTATAAACAAACGGCGCGACGCGTTTTACTGTGCGACTGCGCTTCATCTCGTAGTTCCTGGATCCCTAAGAATTCGAATAGCTTTCAACAATCTTTAGCTGCTATTCAGTTTTCCCCTTAAAGGGCTCATCGCGCTCCTTGACGGCTTGCTTGAAGCCTACTTCACTGGCTCGTTTTTGAAACGCATAGCCTTCTTTGGTATGGCGTGCGATTCCGTCGAATATTGTCCCCAGCATTTGCGTGGTGTGGAGCCCCTGGCCCATCAGCGTCTGATTGATCAGAAGCTTCATCATTACAAGTTGATTTACCGGTAGGAGCGCGACGCGTTCCAACATGCTCTCAAACCCCTGGTCCAGCTTGTCCGCCGACGTTGCCTCGGTAGCTAACCCCCATTCCGCCGCTTGCTTTCCCGTCAAACAATCGCCAGTAAACAGTAATCGCTTAGCTTTCTCAGCTCCAATCCGGTGGGCCCACAGCGCGGTTGTCGGCACGCCCCAGGCGCGCGCGGGTGGGTAGCCGATTGTGGCAGTTTCTTCAATGAACAGTAGATCGCAACAAAGCGCCATGTCCGTGCCGCCGGCAACACAGAAACCATGCACCTTACAGATAGCCGGCTTGTCACTGTAAAAAAGACTCATGAACCCGCGCACGTTGCGGCTCATCATCGAGTAATCGAGAATCGGATCCCATATCTCATTTGGATCGTGGTTGGCTAACTGCACCTTCGGATCCATAGGAGATCCCTGCGGCCAGCTCATCAGTTCGCCTTCGACGCCCGGCCTCTGTTCGGCCGTCATCACCAGATCGTATCCGCCGCAGAAACCCGTTCCGTTGCCCGACAAAGCAATCACATGAACCGCCGGATCGAGATTGGCGCGCTCGACACATGCCGACAGCTCCGCAGGCATCTCGAAGGTAATGCCATTGCCTCGTTCCGGACGATTGAGCGTGATTCGGGCAATCGGTCCCGTGACTTCGTACGTTAGGGTTTTTAGTGTGTCCATTTCTTTGCCCTCTTGGCGGACCTTTGTCAGTGCTTTACGCCCTTGCGGTTACTGAATTGGTGTTATCGCAAACCTTGGCAACCAAACAAAAATTAACCGCAAAGATCGCAAAGGACTCGCAAAGTGTCGCAAGGAGAATTGCAAATTATTCAGCAAACCTAAGATGACTCAAAGTACAAACCTCACTCAGAATCCCGGAGCCAGTATGCGCGTCATTGATTCCGGACTCTTGACCTGCTGGGTCGCCATCCACCCGTCGGCCTCAGATATTAACTGGCGGCCCTTTTCGTCGCCTTGCGTCTCACCAAGACGTCGCCGGGCCACTGAGGCATACAGCGGCATGTTGGCCTGATCAAAGCCACGAATGGCTTCTGAGAGCAACGTCGTTACCTCAGACGTTTGATTGCGCTGATGGGCCACAGCCGCTCGCACTAAATTGGCCAAAGGTAGCGCCCACGGCGACATCTTCTCTTTTCCCAAATTCGCAGCCAGTTTCTCCGCGAATCGCAAGCGTTTTTCGACACCACCGCTGGCCAAACTTGAGGCCAGAGCAGTACGCGCTCGCAAATGTGTGGCTTCAATCCGAAGGACTTGCGTGCGCAGCAACATTGAATCCTCCAGGGCCTGCCATTGACCATTGATATGTTTCCACGCAACTTCCACGTCTCCTGTGTAAAGTTCGATTTGTGCCAGCGCGTAAAGGGAAGTGTAATGCTGTAAATGAAATCCTTCGTGAGGCCACGTCTTGAGCGCTTCGATGACTTCAGCTCTGGCTTTTTCGGGATCGTCCGCGACTAGCCAAATCACATTCAATCGACTTCGCAAATCGGTGGCGGCAAAAAGATTACCCTGTTCCAGTGCCGCCGAAAGCAGAGATGGCACACGCCGCGAAACTTCGGCGAGTTCACCCAAATGTAAAAGAGCGCTCAACACAAAGCGATTCGCGATCGTGAGCTCCCAGGTCGCTCCTGTACATCTGTCGCGCAGCACTTCTACGGCCCGTTCACAAAGTTCAGCTGACGTTTTCCACTTCCCTGCGAGGTAGGCACTCACTCCGGTGGCCCATATAGAAAGTCCAATGGCGTGTGGGTGTCCCACTTTTTGTGAAAGCTCCTCCGCGCGCCGCGCAATCTCCGCGGCACGTTGACCGGCGGTACCACCGCGAGCGGCCGTTTGGGCGGCCTCGAAAGAAAGAGCGCGGGCCACGCGATAAGGTTCCCCCGCTCGCAGGGCCAGCAACAAATGCCGGCTCTGAAAATCGGCGCCACGTATTAGATCAACACCTCCGAGGCCCGCGGCCACAGCAAAGCAAGTGTCAATTCTGATTAGATCGGCTTCCGGTATTTCGCTCGCATCGCGCTCGGTAAAATTGAGGCCGCGTAAACGAATTTGAAGACGCCTCAACAGCAGTGAAAACAGTGCCCGCTTTGGCCCCGCCGGGAGCGTGAAACCGACAGCCGCGAGCACCGAACGAATCAGCTCGAGTCCCTCCTTGATGTGCCCGCCCATTAATAGTTGTTCCGCAGCCCGCCGCTTGAAATCCAGACTGTGTCGGGCTGATGTAACCTGGGCCAACTGAAGATAGGCCTGCGCAGCTTCAGCAGGGCGTCCGGCATTAACCAGGGCCTCTGCAAGGCCGCGCTGCAGATCGACGAGCTCGCCGCCTCGCGCGGGCGCCAAGTCCAGAGCGCGACGATAAAATATGGCGGCTCGATCAAACGCCAGGGCACTAGCAGCTTTTCTGGCAGCCACAGCGGCATGTGTGGCGGCGCGCACTCGTTCACCGGCCCCAAGGTAATGTTCGTAAAGCGCTTCAGGGTCGTCTATGCCGCGGCCTTCGAGCGCCTGGGCCAACCGGCGATGAATGTTGGTGACCTTCTTGGGTTCAAGTTGCGTGGCGAGTGTCTCCCGTATGCGATCGTGATAGAGCTCGAGCGTGTGTTCCGTTCCGCCGGTGCGGAGAAACTGCGCGGCACGGAGTGAGCTAACCAGGGGAAGGTCGTCGCCGGAGAGGTCTGCCGCCTGATAGACCACTTCGGGATTGATGGGACGACCCGCGACAGCGAGCGCATCGACAAACTGCCGTGCGCCTTTTGGTAAATGTCGTAATCGAGCATCAAGCATCACCGCCAGAGTTATACCGGTGGTTGCGGTCTCGTCGCTGGTTGCAGCGTAACGCGCCAGTTGTTCGAGCAGGAAAGGGTTCCCGCGCGCTTCATGCAGGATGGCATCTGTGTATGGTTCCAAACCCGAAGCGTTCGAGCCGAGCAAATTGCGAAGCAGCTCCGTGGATTCAGTCTGTGCCAGTGCGCCGACAAGCACTTCGCGACAGCTTTCATTTCCCGCTTTTCCAAGTAGCGCCTTCAGAAAAGGTTTGGTCTGAATGTCCTCTGTTCGAAAACTTGAAATCAGTAACAATGGCGGTGAATCAGGCGGCCGCAACAGATCTTCCAGCAACGATGTACTGTCTGCATCAGACCACTGTAGATCGTCAATATAGAGCACGAGTGGCTTCCGCTCAGATATCCGTCGGAGTAATTCCCGCAGGGCTGCAAACGCCTTTCGTCGGAGCGTAAAGGGATCCGGTTTGTCCTGTTCGCGATGCGGGGCATTGAAAACAGAATCGACCTGGAGCATCACCGGAAAAAGCCGCGCCAGCGCTAGAACTTCTCCTGGCATCAACGCTTCGGCCTTGGCTTCGTGAAGGGAAAGCAAATACTTCGTCAGACTGTCGACCACTCCATCGAGGGCTTTGTAGGGAACGGATTCGCGTTCATAGCACCGCCCCTCGAGTATCACTACGTCAGGTTGGTTTTGGCGTAAGCGATCCAGAAAGTGGCGGGCCAAA
>JBHENH010000041.1:0-7724 GCA_046262135.1 Pyrinomonadaceae bacterium | reverse complement strand
GGTTTGCGCCGCAACAGCCTGACGCAAAGATCATTCAGATCTTCAGGGCAATTCCTCACGAGCTCACTCGGCGCAGGTGGATCGAAGTTCTGCTTATTCATCATCACTTCGAAAAATTTGCCTGCAAACGGAAGCCGGCCGGTAAGCGCCTGGTACAACATCACGCCCACGCTGTACCAATCACTGGCGCGGGAAATCGGCAGCTGCGCGCCCTGCTCCGGCGACATGTAATCAGGAGTTCCCGCGAGCGTTAGAGTATCAATGAGCTCCTTGCTTTCAGCCTCGGCCACCAAACCAAAATCGAGGATGACGACGCGTCCCTCTTTGGTCACCAAAACGTTCGAGGGTTTTATATCTCGATGGAGCTTTCCGGTTTCATGCAGCGCGTGCAGCCCTTCAGCAAGCTGGGCCATAGCAATTCGCAAACGATGAACATCGAGCTTGGACTTTGACAGGGACGTTTCTTCAGAGATTTCCGCCAATTCCTCGGCTGAATATGTACTCCTGATTGAATCCAGTTGTCTGGTTTCCGCTTCATAATCTGCCAGCATCTCATCGCCCGATTCACGTGACGTCTTTTGAAGAGTCGAAGTTTTGGAAGACTGTGCCTGCCGGGCGTGATAACCAGGACGGACATATTCCAGAAAATTTACTCCGCCTACGAGTTCCATTGTGAAAAACCAGTACTGCCCGTCTGCCATGAACTCGTAAAGCGCTACCAGGTTTGGATGAGAGACGTCTGCAAGTGATCGAAACTCGTTTTTAAAACGCGAGATGTGAGATGCTTCCGCACGCGTGAGGGTCTTCAGGGCCACGACCTTGTCCGTTTCCCGATCGTGTGCTTCATACACCACTCCCATTCCACCCGAACCGAGGCGGCGGCGAATGCGGAACCGTTCAGTCCCAAGAAAGTCGTTTGAGTGTTGGCTCATAAATTGTGAGCTAGCGCGAGAATGCAAGTAGTATAGATTATTCTAAGGCATAAAGGATTCGAAGGGCATCGAGATTTGTGCAGACTATTCCGATTGCGGATTTCAGATAGGTCACAGGATGAACAAGATTAAGAATTGGATTTTGTTTGATCGAATTGGTCTCGTCAATTGTGTCAAGCCTGTTGATCGAGTTTAAGGAGGCTGAAATGGACTGGCGCGTCTTTCTAACAACGTTTGGGGTGATATTTTTGGCGGAGATGGGCGACAAGACTCAGCTCGCAGCAATGACAATGGCCGCGCAGTCGAAACAACCAGTGGCTGTCTTCATCGGAGCGTCGCTGGCACTCATAGCCGTTTCGGCAATTGGCGTTGTAGTCGGTAGTGCCCTGGGTAATTACTTGCCTCTCACCTGGATCAAGCGGGCTGCCGCAGTAGCGTTCCTTGTCATCGGAGTGATGATGCTCGCCGGCAAGTTTTGAAAAGGTCATCTCGTGACGCGTGGTGTTATTATCCAGTTTTTATTCTTTAGGCATTTCAATTACCTTTGCGCTCGCAACCGGAGACTCCCATATGCCGCAAACTCCACACACGGAACGCCACTTCACCGCCAGCGAGGTCGTGCGCGATATAGTAATTGGAATGTCAGACGGATTGACTGTCCCATTCGCGCTCGCTGCCGGATTGACTGGCGCTATCCATTCGACTGGAATCATAGTTACGGCGGGTTTGGCCGAAATCGCGGCTGGATCAATCGCGATGGGCTTGGGCGGGTATCTGGCAGCCAAAAGCGACGCGGAACACTACACAAAAGAACGCGAACGTGAGAAGCGCGAAGTTGCTGAAATACCGCACGAGGAAATGAGAGAAGTTGCGGAAGTATTTCAGCAGTACGGCTTGACCGAAGAAGAGACCTGGCCGATCGTCGAAGCGCTTCGCCGTCAACCGAAGAAGTGGATTGATTTTATGATGCGCTTCGAATTGGGTCTTGAGAAGCCTGATCCCAAGCGTGCGCTGATAAGCGCGATCACAATCGGGAGCGCTTATATCGCCGGTGGCTTCATCCCGCTTGCGCCTTACATTATTACCAGTGACGCTTCGCGGGCTTTACTGTGGTCCATCGCTGTCACGCTGGTGGCGCTCTTTATTTTTGGTTTTGTAAAAGGGCAGTTCACTGGCATGCGCCCTGTTCGCAGCGCGCTCCAGACGGCGTTGATTGGCAGCGTCGCTGCGGGCGCAGCTTTCTTGATTGCCCGGGCCATCGCATGAGTTTCGCGGCACGACCATTTCCTTCCGCCATACGATTCCGAGGCCTCTACGCGGGGGCGAGGTCGCCAACTGTTACTTAATGACGAAGAAGCTCCAGGTGGGATTGATAGGATGCGGACGTTCGGGACGGCACATCCTGCGCGACTTGTTTACTCTCGGCTGCGACGTCGCCGTCGTAAGTCCGAGTGAAAGGAGACGAAGCAATGCGCGCGACGCAGGAGCTGTTCATATCGTCGAGACGGTCGCCGATCTTCCAACCGTTGCCGGTTTAATCGTAGCGACGCCGACGAGCACTCACGCCGCGGTGATCGAATCACTGCTAGAGAGAAATGTTCCGATCTTCACCGAGAAGCCCTTGACCTGTGATCGCGAGAGCGCATTTCGGTTGGCTCGTAAGGCTCCCCACCGCCTATTTGTTATGGATAAGTGGCGTTATCACGCAGGTGGGGGCTATTGAACAAGGACAGCCTTTACAGCTGGTTAAATTTCAGTTAAAAGCCCTCCATAGTGCATCTCTGATTACTGCATGGCTTTAAGTTCCTGAAACTCTATTCCATTAAGTGGAGTGCTCGACGTATGGACGAATCAGCCAACAGGGAGTTAGAAACCAGTTCGCAACTCGACAGTTCAGGTATCGGCGGTCATCCGCGCGGGTTGACCACACTTTTCTTTACCGAACTTTGGGAGCGCTTTAGTTATTACGGAATGCGCGCGATCCTGGTGCTTTATATGGTGGCGCCTGTTGCTCAGGGTGGTCTCGGGTTTGACACCAAGCACGCCGCTTCAATTTACGGCACATACACAATGTCGGTTTACCTGACGGCCCTACCTGGAGGCCTGGTTGCCGACCATTGGCTGGGAGCTAGATTGGCCGTGCTTCTGGGGGGCATTGTAATCGCATGCGGTCACTTCTCTATGGTCTTTCACTCCATGACTTCGTTCTACCTCGGGATGGTCCTGATCGCTATCGGTACCGGATTGCTGAAACCCAACATCAGCGCACTGGTTGGTGGTCTATATGGTCCCGATGATCCGCGGCGAGATAGTGGATTCTCAATTTTCTACATGGGCATCAACATCGGCGCGGTGCTGGCGCCATTGATTGTCGGATACATGGCCCAGGGCGAAAGTTTCAAGCGCTTTGTTGCTTCAATGGGATTTGATGTTACGACGAGTTGGCACTGGGGGTTTGGCGCGGCAGGCGTCGGCATGTGTGTGGGACTGATTATTTTCGTGCTGAACCGCAGACGTCTGGAACAAGCGAGCCCCACATCGGCACTCAACACAACTAACGATGTCCCGGCCGCAAAAGCCAAACAACCGTTGACGCGTTCCGACTGGAAACGCATCGCAGCAATTTTCATTTTCTTCCTGTTTACCATCCTGTTCTGGGCCGCGTATGAGCAGAAAGGCGCCAGCCTGAATCTACTTGCCAAGGAATTAGTGCGGACGGAAGTTTTCGGAATGAAGTTTCCTTCAAGCTGGTTACAGTCCTGCACACCGCTGTTCGTTATTATGCTGGCTCCGATCTTTTCCATACTTTGGGTGCGACTCGGTAAGCGCCAGCCTTCCAGTCCCGTTAAGTTCACTCTCGGTTTGGTATTCATCGGGCTCGCATATTGTTTGTTGGTGCCCGGAGTCGCTCTTACGGCTTACGGCAAAATTAGTCCGCTGTGGCTGGTGGGTCTTTACTTTCTTGAAGTGGTGGGAGAGATGTGTTTGAGTCCGGTGGGATTGAGCACGGTCACCAAGCTGGCGCCGGTAAAGTTGGTAGGAATCATGATGGGCGTTTGGTTTCTTGCGGCTTCGTTCGGGAGCAAGCTCGCCGGCTATCTTTCGGGATTCTACGTCCCACAGTCAGGCACGCTGGTCAAACTTTATGGCGGCATCGCTGCCGGGTTGTTGATCTCCGCGGTGTTGCTGGCGATTCTGACTCCGAAGGTGAAAAAATTGATGGGGACGGTTAATTAGTTGCGCACCTCATCTGTTAAGCAGATCGGTTTAACTTCAATTCTGAAGCTGGAAGGAGCGACAGTTAGTGGCCGGCGCGGAGGCCGTGTAAAGACTTATGTGGGAAGGTATTACCTACATAGCCGCACAGCGCAGAACCGTTGGCGGTAGCCAATGGATGCAACATTCAAATGAGGGGTTATTCGTTTCTCAACCGAAATTGCTGGAAAGTTGGTATCCAGATTCAGTTGAGTGCGGGCATCCATAGGCTACCGCCAACGGTTCTGCATCGCCTGGCGAAGCCATGCTCTTACAAACTGCCGGTCTTGGCAGACCCTACCGAAGGACGATGATTGGGCACCTGAACCGATACCTACAGGCAACGATTTCTACCGGGGCGACAAAAGTGAGACAATTTGCAACGAGATACACACTTCAACTTGACGCGTGGCTCGGCATTGCCAATGCGCTGAACTGTTTTTATTATCTGAACAAGTTTAAGTAAGAGAGTTCGCTCCAATGAGCACAGTAACGGAACAAGTTAAGAAATCCGGTAAAGAAACGACTAATAAATGGGTCTACCTCTTTGAAGAGGGCGACGGCCAAAACAAGTCGCTGCTTGGTGGCAAAGGAGCCGGTCTGTGCGAGATGACGCGCGCCGGATTGCCGGTTCCTCCCGGCCTGATTGTCACCACCGAGGCGTGCAACGCCTTTTTTGAAAACGACAAAAGCTTTCCCGAGGGCATGTGGGACCAGGTGAAGGAGGGGTTACGGAAGATCGAAGAGAAGGTCGGCAAGAAATTCGGCGATCCGCAAAACCCTCTGCTCGTGTCCGTTCGATCCGGTGCAGCTTTCTCAATGCCCGGCATGATGGACACAGTACTCAATCTGGGCCTCAACGAGGAGACAGTGCAGGGTCTAGCAGCGCAAACGGGCGATTTACGCTTTGCGCTGGACGCGTACCGCCGCTTTGCATCTTTGTTTGGTGAGATCGTTATGGGCGTGGCCCATGAAAAGTTTGAACGCGTTATGGATCGTTTCAAAGCGCAGACGTCCGGCGGACGCGACACGGATTTAAAACCAAATCATTTGCGCGAGATCATTGCCGCCGAAAAACAGATCATTGTCGCCGAACAACATGCCATCCCCGAAGATCCTTATGAACAACTTCGTGTCGCCATTGCAGCTGTCTTCAATTCCTGGATGGGGCGACGCGCGATTGATTACCGGCGTGTCAATCGTATTTCGGATTCCCTTGGTACGGCTGTAAACGTTCAGGCTATGGTCTTCGGAAACATGGGCGCGGGCAGCGGCACAGGCGTCGCTTTTACGCGTAATCCTTCTACTGGAAAGAAGGAGCTCTACGGCGAATATTTACTGAACGCGCAGGGCGAGGATGTAGTGGCCGGCACGCGTACTCCGAACCCAATTAGTCAACTAAAGAAAGAGTTGCCGCAAGTCTACGAAGAGTTTGCGAATATCGCCGGCCTGCTGGAACAGCACTATCACGATATGCAGGACTGCGAATTCACTATTGAGCGTGGCAAGCTGTGGATGTTGCAAACGCGTACCGGAAAACGAAGTGGCGCGGCGGCAGTGCGCGTTGCAGTGGAGATGGTCGGCGAGAAATTGATCGACCGTGCTGCCGCGGTTCAACGTGTAACGCCTGAACAACTCGATCAGCTATTGCATCCGACAGTTGATCCGAAAACGAAGGTCACGGTTTTGGCTAGCGGGTTGCCCGCCAGTCCCGGGGCGGCACAGGGGCAGGTGGTTTTTAGCCCCGATGAGGCGGAAGAGTCGGCCCGCGAAGGCGCTAAGATGATTTTAGTGCGACACGAAACCAGCCCCGATGATTTTCACGGCATGGTGGCTGCGCAGGCGATAGTCACTGCCCGCGGAGGCATGACCAGTCATGCGGCCGTGGTTGCCCGCGGCATGGGAAAACCCTGCGTTTGCGGCGCACAGGATTTGGACATCGATTACAGCCAACAGCAGTTCACCGTTGACGGCACCGTAGTTACTAAAGGCGAGTGGATTACTGTAGATGGATCGACAGGCCGCGTGTTTCTTGGCCAGGTCCCGACAGTTCAGCCGACGCTCGGACCGGAGTTCCACGAATTAATGGGCTGGGCCGATAAATTTCGACGGTTGCGAGTGCGCGCCAATGCCGATACACCGCGCGATGCGAAGGTGGCACGCGGGTTCGGTGCCGAAGGTATTGGCTTGTGTCGCACCGAGCACATGTTCTTCGGCGATCAAAGACTGGCCGCAATGAGGGAGATGATCCTGTCTGAGGGAGTCGGCGCGCGAGAGAAAGCGCTTGAAAAATTGTTGCCATTGCAGCGAAGCGATTTTGTCGGCATTTTTCGCGAGATGGCAGGTTTGCCCGTAACCATCCGCCTGCTCGATCCGCCGTTGCATGAGTTTCTTCCCAACGCCGAAGAACTGCTCAGCGAACTGAGTGAATTGAAAATGGCTGTCCGCCTGGCAACTACCCTGGGCGATATGGACAACCTGCTCGATACTATCGATGAAAAACGGCGTCTGCTGAAGCAAGTCAACCGTATCCGAGAAGCTAACCCGATGCTCGGATTTCGTGGGTGCCGTTTGGGACTGGTATTCCCGGAAGTTACGCGAATGCAATGTCGCGCGATTTTTGAAGCCGCGTGCCTCGCCCAGGGCGAAAAGAAAAAGCCTGAGTTGGAGATCATGGTGCCGCTCGTTTCATTAAGCGAAGAATTGCGCCAACAGCGTCAAGTAATTGATGAGGTTGCACGGCAGGTGATGGGTGAGCACGGAATGACGATCGATTATCGGGTGGGGACAATGATCGAACTCCCGCGCGCAGCGCTGATGGCCGATAGTATCGCCGCACATGCCGACTTTTTCTCATTCGGCACAAATGATCTCACCCAAACAACTTTTGGTCTCAGCCGAGATGATTCGAGCCGCTTCTTGCCGAATTACGTTGAGCACAAAATCCTGCCGGACGATCCCTTTCAAGTACTGGACCGCGACGGTGTGGGCCAACTTATCCGCGTCGGGACGCAGCGTGGCCGTAGCGTCAAGCCTGACCTGAAAGTGGGAATTTGCGGCGAGCATGGCGGAGATCCCAGCTCGATCGCTTTCTGCAACGAGATCGGTCTCAATTACGTTAGCTGCTCGCCCTTCCGCGTTCCGGTGGCGCGCCTGGCGGCGGCACAGGCGACGTTAGTCGCCAATACCAAAGCAGCAAAACAAACTTCCGCTGAAGTGTGAAGAATTAACTATAAACAGGAGTTCAGCAAATTATGAATAAGTCTATTTTTCTTATCGCACTGTTAGTTGTCACGTCGGTAGGGACTAAACTTCAAACTTCTCTCCGATAGTAATGCAAAGGTTTCTGAGCAATACGGCTCGGTGATGGAATACCAGGGAACGAAACTCTCCGCGCGCAACACTTTTATTATTGACCCGCGTGGAAAAATTGCCAGGGTGTTTGTTAAGGTAAATCCGGCAAGCCATAGCGACGAGGTTCTGCGCGCATTGGTGGATTTACAGAAGTCCTAGTGCGGCGAAGTAAAAATGTAAAGC
>JBHENH010000040.1:0-22490 GCA_046262135.1 Pyrinomonadaceae bacterium | reverse complement strand
TCGGTAGTCATCCTTCTGACGACCTGGATCGCGTGCGCGCGGCGCGCGAAGCCATCGGCCCCACGACAGAACTCTTCGTTGATGCGAACGGCGCGTATAGCCGCAAGCAAGCACTCGCCTTTGCCGAAAGATTCGCAGCCGATTACGGCGTGAGTTGGTTTGAAGAGCCGGTACCTTCTGATGATCTTGAAGGCTTGCGTTTGCTTCGTGATAGGGCGCCGGCAGGAATGGATATCGCCGCAGGCGAATATGGCTACGACCTGCTCTACTTTCGTCGGATGTTGGAGGGGAACGCAGTGGACGTGCTGCAAGTAGATGCTTCACGGTGTGCCGGCATTACAGGCTTTCTTCGCGCTGCTGAGCTTTGTGAAGCGAATTCAATACCGCTTTCGGCACACTGCGCGCCATCACTGCACGTGCATCCATGCTGCGCGCTCACGCCGGTTCAGCATGTTGAGTATTTCCATGATCATGCACGCATCGAACAGATGCTGTTTGACGGGACGTTGACTCCCGTTGATGGTGAGTTGCGCCCGGATTTGTCGCGGCCTGGATTGGGACTTGAACTCAAAAGATTAGATGTCGCGCGCTTCGCGGTTTGAAGTGCTGTCACTATTACAACTCGCGGCGAATGTTCAAATGAAAAGACCGACGGAGCGTGGGGGGACAGTTAAGAGCTTGGCCCAGGGGCTGAGCCTTTTCAAGATGGGTGCGCCGATGCACCCGATATTTGTTCATTTCACAATCGCACTCACTTCGGCTTCATTACTGTTCGATGCGCTCGGCTTCTTGCTCAGCAAAGTGTCGCTGGCAGCCGCCGGAGGTTGGACGCTTGTGGGCGCAGCCGTGATGACGCTGATGACAATTTTGACAGGACTTACGTCAAGCACGCGAGCGCCGGTAGAAGAAGGAGAAGCACGTTCGTTCCTACGCGCGCACATGGCGCTCGGTTTAGTTTTCTATGGGCTGCTCGTGGCGATCACGATCTGGCGGACGTCAATATGGCAGAGCGGAGGCGGCGTTTCATGGTTGTATCTAATTTCGCTGGCCCTGGTATCGCTGGTTATGACAATTCAGGGATACCTGGGCGGCGAATTGGTCTATCGCTACGGCGTGGAGGTCGAGCAAGCATATCGCGAGTTGCCTGAGCGTCAGGCGCAGTCCGCGCCGCCGCAGCTCAAAGTTTCCCCGAAACATGACACGGCAGCGCCCGCCAAGAGTTGAGAAGATCATGACTGCGACTCAATTCATAGGTCTCTCGGCATTTCAATGGCTCGCGCTCGTGGTTGTTTACTTAACCCTCCTGATTATCGCTGAAGCTTTCGTCGGACACTATCGTAGAAGCTTTATCTCACGCTCGCAGTACGCGCCGTTAATCGGAGGAGGGTTACTCATTGCAACGGCATTGGTGGCCACGGTCAAGCCGTGGTCAAGTGCAACGACGCTGGCTTTGCAAATGGCTGGTTGGCTTGCGGTTATCTTTGGTCTTGTAGGTTTTGGTTTTCATCACTATTACGGCATCGCAAAAAAGCCGGGTGGCTACAAATGGCTGTTCCATCATTTGATGTATGGCGCCCCGCCCCTCGCGCCGCTTTCATTGTCAGTAACTGGGGCGCTTGCACTAATAACCGCGCGCGGCTTTGCCAATCAATCCAATATTGGCGGGGTTAGCCTCCGCACGGCGTTGTTAATCTCGATTGCCATCGCGATGGCAGGAGCGACGGTACAAGCTGCGATTCTCCATTATCGTGGAGCGTTCAATAACCCAATAATGTTTGCGCCACTTACCGTCCCAGTGCCCGCCATCGTGCTCGCCATCTTACTGATAGTCAGGCCGAACGCCGTGGTCATTTTTCTGTTCACGATCCTGCTCTGGCTAACATTCCTTATCGGATTTGTGGGTTGGGGGATGCACTTGCGAGGGTATAGCCGGCACATGGGCGGACTATTCGTAACGCTTTTTAACTTATTGGAAGGGCCAGCTGTATCCGCGCCCGCGTTATTCACGGGCTTTGCAGCCATCGGTTTAATTACGGTCTATCTTTTATGAGTAACGTAGACAGAACTAACGATCGCAGTGAAGCGTCAGTGGCGAAAGGTCTGATTGCTGGTCTCATCGGTGGTGTGGTCGCGTCCTGGACGATGAACGAGTTTCAGGCAGCATGGACCAAAGCGACAGAGGGCTTTGAAAAACCACACGGTGCCCAATCAATGCAGCCCAGCGAAGGACAAAAACCTGACCAGGGCTCGCCACAAGATAAAGAGAGCCAGGATGATGCGACAGTCAAAGCTGCAAGGGCAATTTCCAAAGGAGTCTTCGGTCATGACTTAAGAGAAAGTGAAAGGAGACAGCAGGCGCGTCAGTCCATTACGCTTTTGGCACCGCAACCGGCGTATTATACGGCGCCGTTGCGGAGCTTTCGCCAGCGGTTACAGCGGGAATGGGTCTCCCTTTCGGTGCGGCTTTCTGGCTGATTGCAGATGAAACTGCGGTGCCTTTGCTTCGCCTTTCAAAGCCGCCGACAGAGTACCCTGCCTCGACGCACGTCTATGCCCTCGCGTCACATCTCGTTTTTGGATTGACGGTAGAACTTGTGCGACGGGCCGTGCGCAAAGCACTGTAAGGAATTATGTCCTCAGCAATTGATTACTAAGTAGGCGCTTTCTGCGAGCCGGGCTTGACGATCGGGTGCAGCTGGCTTTGCCCTAAAAGTCGTCGGTTGCTGGGCTCCGGCAAAGCCGAACCTGACATGGGTCCATGACTTTTGAGGCAAAGTTGGTGCAGCTAGAAACACTTCATCCGTACGGTACTCAAAGAGGCAAACTTGTATCGAGAGTGGAGAGTTGAATGAGTCTTCAAGAAACAAAAGGGCGGACCAGGGCCTCTGTAGCGAGAGAGCGTCCCGAGGTCATAGTTGTCACCGGAGCTTCGGCAGGCGTCGGCCGCGCGATCGTGCGCGCGTTTGCGCGAGAGGGCGCGCACATCGGACTCCTGGCGCGCGGGCAAGACGGGCTTGAAGGTGCCCGGCGCGACGTGGAAGATTTAGGCGGCAGGGGTTTAGTCATTCCGGTAGACGTGGCCAATGCCGAGCGGATTGAACAAGCGGCTGAAGCAGTCGAGCGGGAGTTTGGCCAGATAGATATCTGGGTCAACAATGCAATGGTCTCGGTCTTCTCGCCCGTTAAGCAGATGACTTCGGCAGACTACAAGCGGGTTACCGAAGTAACTTACCTGGGCGTTGTTTACGGCACACTCGCCGCGCTTAAGAGGATGTTGCCGCGAGATCGCGGCGTTATCGTTCAGGTCGGATCGGCTCTCGCTTATCGCGGTATCCCACTTCAATCGGCTTACTGCGCCGCGAAGCATGCCATCCAGGGTTTCTGTGATTCACTGCGAAGCGAGTTGATTCACGATAAGTCGAATGTGCGCGTGACGATGGTGCAGTTACCGGCAATGAACACTCCGCAGTTTTCATGGGTGAAGAGTCGATTACCGCGCAAGCCGCAGCCGGTGCCGCCGATTTATCAGCCTGAAATCGGTGCCGACGCAGTTGTTTTTGCAGCGCATAACGACCGGCGCGAGATGTACGTCGGTTATCCGACGGTTGAAGCGATTGTTGGTGACAAGATCGCGCCCGGTTTCGCCGATTGGTATCTGGCCAGAAATGGTTACGACGCCCAACAGACTAATGAGCCCGCCGAATCTGCCAGACGCGACAATCTTTGGGAACCTTTGCCGGAAGATCACGGAGCGCACGGATCATTCGGTGATCGTGCCAGCGAATCAAGTCCACAGCTTTGGGCAAGTAAGAACCGCAGGTGGTTAACGATGGCAGGAGTTGGCGTCGCGGGTTTCGCCTTTGGTGCCCTGCTCAAGCGGACGTCGGATAAGACGGCATGAGCAGGATCAATTTCTTCTGTGACCTTGCAGAAGCAGCGACGCCGCTCCCACATTTTTGGGAACACACGGTCGGTAGCGATCATGCGCCCATCGCGTTGCGCGCTGAATGGCAGCACCAATTGGAACGCTGTCACAGGGAGTTAGGTTTTCAGTATGTCCGGTTTCACGGTTTGCTCTGCGACGATATGGGCACGCTGGTTCTGAACAACAACAGACTCCTGTACTCCTTTTTCAATGCGGATCAAATCTTTGACTTTCTTCTCTCGATTGGCATGAAGCCTTTTGTGGAGTTGAGTTTTATGCCGACAGCACTCGCGTCCGGCAAAAAGATTGTTTTTAATTACAAAGCGAATGTCACACTACCGCGAGACTATAAACAATGGGCCAACCTGATAAATCGGTTAGTTTCACACTGGGTTGATCGCTACGGTCTGGCAGAAGTGCGGGAATGGTTTTTCGAAGTTTGGAACGAGCCAAACCTAAAAGCGTTCTGGACAGGAACACAGCGCGATTACTTCAAACTTTATCGTTACACCGCCAATGCGATCAAGGATGTTAATGAATCGCTGCGCGTGGGTGGTCCGGCCACGGCAAAGAGCGCGTGGGTCGAGGAATTTGTTGACTTCTGCGAGCGGAACAAAGTGCCGGCAGACTTCGTCAGTACACATCAATATCCAACCGATGCCCTGGGAAGTGAGGAAGATGATACAGAGCTTCAATTGTTCAAGAGCCAACGAGGGCTCATGCGTGAGGCGGCACAGGATACCCGCCGACGCGCACGCGGCAGACCTGTTTACTATACCGAATGGAACTCTTCCTCGAATCCGAGAGACCCGCTACACGATGGGCCATACGCCGCTGCATTTGCTGTTACTACCATAATGGAAGCCAAGGGCCTGGTGGAGGGCTACAGCTTTTGGACGTTCTCAGACATCTTCGAAGAGAACTATTTTCCCTCCGTCCCTTTTCACGGCGGATTTGGACTACTCAATCTTCACGGTATTCCCAAACCAACTTATCGCGCCTTTGAGCTGCTCCATAACATTGGGAGTGAACAATTGATGGTAGATGGTCTGCATGAAACTGTTGACTGTTCTGTTATACGTAATGACTTGACGCTGACGATTTTACTCACCAACCACACCACGCCAGGCCATTCGATCGAGACTGAGGGCGTTGAGGTAGAGCTTAAGAATGTCTCTGAACCAAATGCCGCCCATATCCAGCGCATTGATGCCGAGCATGCTAATCCGCAACTCGCATGGCGGGAGATGGGCCAACCCGAATATTTAGCTGAGAAAGATGTTGAGCGACTACAGCGAGCTTCGCTTCTGGTGAAAGAACGACAACCTTTCACCTACAAGGACCGATCGATCCTTCTGCGAATACGGTTACCCCCACATGCGGTCGCAGCAATAACAATAGAATTTGCCCGGAAAGATAAGTAAAGCGTTCAAAATGAAGGTACTGGAACCATCCCTAAACGACGAAGATCTCGCCCGGCTCGAACGCGATACGTTCAAGTACTTTGCGAGCGAAATGAATCAAGAGAACGGGCTCTTCCCGGACAGTACGCGTGGAGGCTCACCGAGTTCCATTGCAGTGGTGGGATTTGCGCTCACTGCGTACCCAATTGCCGTCGAGCGAAGTTATATGACCCGCCCGGAGGCAATTAAGCGTGCTTTGATCAGTTTGCGATTTTTCAATGATGGACCTCAGGGAACTGGGTCGGACGCGATTGGTTATAAAGGTTTCTACTATCACTTTCTGGACATAAAGACCGGCAAGCGCGTCTGGAAGTCAGAAATCTCGACAATCGATACCGCGTACCTCCTCGCAGGCGCCCTTGCTGCCGCAATGTATTTTGACCGCGAGACAAAGGAGGAACGTGAGATTCGCCGACTCGCAGAAACACTCTATGCGCGGGCTGACTGGCATTGGGCGCAGAATCGCGGTCTCACGGTCACACATGGATGGAAGCCGGAGACGGGATTTATCAAGTATCGTTGGACCGGCTACAGCGAAGCATTAATCCTCTATGTGCTTGGCCTGGCATCCCCCAGTTTTCCACTTCACAAAGAGAGCTATCGCGCATGGACCAGAACGTACAAATGGAAGAAGCTTTATGGACATGAATTTCTTTATGCAGGACCGTTATTCATCCATCAGCTATCTCATATGTGGATAGATTTCCGCGGCATTCAGGACGACTACATGCGTGCCAAAGCCATAGATTACTTTGAGAACAGCCGTCGCGCGATCTATGCCCAGCAGGCTTATGCGATGCGCAATCCCAAAAAACTAGCGGGCTATGATCGGTTTTGCTGGGGAATCACTGCCAGTGACGGTCCGGGCCCGGCCATCAGGCGCATCAACGGTCGCACGGTTCGCTTCCACGATTATGTCGCGCGTGCCATTCCATATGGACCTGACGATGGCACCCTTGCACCCTGGGCTGTGGCGGGCTCCTTACCATTTGCACCCGAAGTTGTGCTCCCGTCGCTCAAACGTATTAACAAGAATTACCCTGACATGACTAACAAGTATGGCTTCAAGTGCAGTTATAACCCGACATTTACTTCCGGCGAACGTAAAGGCAAAGGGTGGGTTTCTGAAGGGTATTACGGCCTGGATCAGGGTCCTATTGTGATGATGATCGAAAACTACAGATCGGGCCTGCTCTGGCGATTGATGAGGCAGTGTCCGTATATCGTCAAGGGTCTGCGACGTGCGGGTTTTCATGGTGGTTGGCTTGGGGCCGCGTGATATTGCCGAGTAATAACGTGTCGAAATGAAGGAACAAACCTTTCACACCCACTACCCCGATTACAACGTTCTCGACAAATGGTCGTCGCCTGACTGGGACGACCAAACGCGTGAAGTTGTCCGCAAGCGTCTGGAAGAAATTCCACAGATACGTTTCTTTGCTCAGGAAGAGGCACAGCTACTTACGGCACTAGCCGAACGAATAGTGCCGCAATCGGATCGTGCCGAGGCTGAGAAGGTCCCCATCGTTCCCTGGATTGACGAAAAACTTTACGAAGACAAACGCGATGGTTATCGCTACGAAGAAATGCCGCCTCAGAGAGAAGCCTGGCGACTCGGCCTTAAGGGAATGAACGAAACCGCCGCGGCTCTGTTTGAGGAAAAGCAATTCGTGGATCTCGATTCGCTGTCACAGGATGTGGTCCTTAACAATGTTGCCCGCGGCGATCCTCCCGGCGGCTCGTGGAAACAACTACCCGCAGCGAGGTTCTTCAAGGACGTGCTCTGCATCGCCATCGTAAAGATTTATTACGCGCACCCACTTGCATGGAACGAGATTGGCTACAATGGGCCATCGTCGCCGCGAGGCCACGTGCGCAAATGGGAAGGCGGGGTGGATCCCTGGGAAGCCCCGTAACAAGGATGAAGGATGAAGGATGAAGGATGAACGGTGAACGATGAATTATGAATTATGAATGGTGAATGATGAATAGAGAACTCAATCCAGCAACCGGCTCAGTCCCTTCATCCCTCATCCCTCCGCCCTCATCCCTTGATTCGTGGCCGCTTTCTGCGCCCGGCATTCACGGTGAATGCGTCCCAATGCGCGATCTGTCGAGGGAAGAAGTTGATTTTTGCATTGTGGGCGCCGGCGCAGGCGGTGGTGTGCTCGGCGCGAAACTCGCGGAAGCAGGATTCTCGGTTGTAATCCTCGACGCGGGTCCACACTGGAATCCGGTCAAGGATTTCGTTTCTGATGAATTAGGCTCGCGCGCGCTATTCTGGACCGACGAACGAGTTACCAGTGGTGATAATCCTGTAGAGCTGGGCTCGAACAATTCCGGGCAGGGAGTGGGCGGCAGCACGGTTCACTATTCAATGGTAGCGATGCGCGCTCATCCGGAAGACTTTATCAGGCGCACGCTCAACGGCCAGGTCGAGGGAGCGGACGTTTGTGACTGGCCTCTCAAATTTGAGGACTTAGAGAGTTACTACGAAGAGGTCGAGGAGGCTCTGCAAATCGCTGGGCCGACTTCCTATCCCTGGGGACGCCGACGTAAACGGTATCCACAACGCGAACATGAATTGAATGCTTCTGCAGAAGTACTGGTTCGTGGTTGCACTAAACTCGGTATTCCAGTAGCGCCTGCCCCAATTGCCACTTTAAGTGCTCCCAACCGGGATCGTCCGCCGTGCGCATATCGAGGGTTTTGTAACTATGGCTGCACGACCAATGCTAAGAGTTCGATCCTGGTTACCTACATACCGCGCGCCATCGCCGCTGGAGCAGAAGTGCGCGCGAATTCTATGGTCGCTCGGGTCGAGCACAACGACCGCGGATTCGTTACAGGGGTTCTCTACTTGCGTAAGGGAGGCGGCGAACTTCTTCTACAGCCGGCGAAAAACGTCGTTATCGCAGGATACGCGGTTGAAACTCCTCGCTTGTTATTGAATTCGGCGAGTTCACTGTTCCCCAATGGTCTCGCCAACTCATCCGGGATGGTCGGAAAGTGTTTCATGGTCCACACGGGTGAGCAGGCCTTCGCTAGATTTCCTCATAGGATCAATCAATACAAGGCCCCGCCGCCTGGAGGTGCCATCACCGAACACTTCAACCGCACAATGCCGGACACCGATTTTGTGTGTGGATACTCAATTGAAGTCGTCGGGCCACATCCGGCTGACTTTGCTGCTCGCTTAACAACGGCGCGCAAAATGTGGGGTGGTGACTTGCTTCGCACGATGTTGGATTACAACTATTACGCCGGCTTGGGCATTGTCGGTGAGGTCTTGCCGCAGATGAAAAATATGGTGAAGCTGCACGAAACGGAGCGCGATCAGCATGGGCTTCCTGTCGCTCACGTTATCTTTTCTCACCACGAGAATGACAAGAAGATGGTCGCACACGCCAAACATAAGATGAAAGAAATACTTGAAGCAGCGGGTGGCCAAGACCTATGGACCGCAGACCGCACTGCCCACCTGCTCGGCACGTGTCGGATGGGAAACGATCCCAATAATTCAGTTGTCAACGCCGACTGCCGCTCACATGACATCCAGAATCTGTTTATCTGTGACGGTTCAGTGTTCACAACCTCGACGGGAGTTAATCCTTCCTTGACCATCGAAGCCATCGCCGCGCGCACGGCAGATCGCATCTGCCAGAAATCCAGTTAAGCCCTCTGAAGTGTTTGTATTGTGAACATTTTGCTGTGTCCCGCTCAAGGACAGAAATCGCAATCGCTGACGCTCCGTGCTTGTTCGTGCGAGTTTGGGTTATTTTTATCCAAATGGAGTAAATGGTTCCATCGCTAGCCGAAGCCACAGCACGTGAGGCAGAATGAACACGTTGAAATGAGCGAGAGTCATATGGGCCAAACCGTTCTCAGCTTTGTGCTGCGTAACTAAACATCCGCTGAGAACTATTCTCAGAATGGGAGCAACGACTATGAAGCAGATACTTAGCGTTTGTGCGCTAACAGTTGCGTTTACTTCGATAGCATTGGGTCAGACACAAGCACCTCAAAAGCACGAGATGGCCGACTCCAGGAAGGCCGAAATAAGTCTTTACCCAACAGCTAAGATTCAGTGGAAGGATGGTCCTGCGTCTCTGCCTGCGGGAGCCAAAGTTGCGGTGCTGGAAGGTGATCCCGCCAAAAAGGGCTTTTTCACGATGCGACTTTGGTTGCCAGACGGCTTCACAGTGCCACCCCACTGGCATCCCAAGGTGGAGCATGTCACGGTTATCTCAGGCACCTTCAACGTTGGCATGGGAGATAGGTTTGATAAAACGGCGACGCGAGTGATGCCGGCCGGGACGTTTGGCTTCTGGCCCGCGAATATGAAGCATTTCGCCTGGGCCAGGGGCGAAACGGTTTTGCAACTTCACGGCATCGGCCCGTGGGTCATTACTTACGTGAATCCGTCAGATGATCCACGCAAGTCGAAGCAATGAACTTATCCGATGAATCGCCGGGGGAGGGTCGCTATGAAAAAGAACCAGCGTTTTATTTCTGGAATCCTTTTGGTGTCCATGGTGTCGATCAGTTGCGCACAGGCTTTTGATAAAAAGGACGCAAATCTTTTAGTGGCCTCGGCGCCAGAACTTCGCTGGAAATATGAGAGCGGCGGTTGAGTGTTCTCGACCCCCACGGTCGTGGGGAATGTGATGTTCATAGGTTCTTGTGCCGGCAACTTCTACGCCATTAACAAGAGCACTGGTCAGGTGCAGTGGAGTTACGACATTCGCAAGGACGGCAAGCAGCAGAGCTTCCACGGAGACCCATTAGTTATAAATGACTTGATCCTCATTGGCACAGATCGTTCCTGCGACCCGGAGGGTATAGGACACGTTTATGCTTTCGAACGAGACAATGGGAAGGTACGCTGGAAGTACCGCTCGACGGGTGTCCCCACGGACATCGTTCAACTCAATTCAAATGTGTACTTCGGCAGTTTTAAGGACGAGTGGTCCTCCGTAGATCTGCACACTGGAGGCTTGAATTGGAGTTTTTCTACGGGCGCATCCAATAAGAACTGTGATATCCCCAAGTCACCGGTTATAGATAAAAATCGCCTGTTCATTGCCGGACTCGATGGAGTCATCTATTCGGTTGATGCTTTGTCCGGCCGGATAATCTGGAAGCGCAAACTCGCCTCAGCTCCTTCCACAGGGCTGGCCCTCAGGGACAATACGATTTATGTAGGCACAAACGATCAACGGATCTATCGCCTGAACGCGGAGACCGGGAGGGTCATATCCGAGCTAGCTACTGAAGCGACACCAGTTGGAAGGCTGGCATTCTCTAACGATTCACTATTCGTGTTTTTGCAGAATGCTTCGGAACGCGTGGGTTACATTATCTCTGTAGATTCCAAGTTGGCCGGCGTGCGTTGGAAGCAGAGATCATCGCCTGACTGGGCCACCGAGCGCCCTCATCTATGGAAGGAATTTGTCGTCGCTGGGAACTGTCGCGGTGAAATGGCTGCCTTCCGAGTTGCGGACGGCGCGCCGCAATGGAATCTCAGCATGAAAGGATGCATCAGAAGCATCGGCAGCTCCGGAAATATGCTGTTCGGTGGCGTGCAAGAGGGAACCATCTACGCATACGAGCTCTTAGCCCGACGATAACCCAGTTCATTTTCCGACGAACGCGGCGATCTCTCGGCTCGTTTGTATTGGGAAAACAAGCTTGCCTTTTTCGCCCGAAGAACGTCGCCATCCCGGTTGCCGTCAGCATCTTTCCAGATGAGATCTACGCCGCTCCGCGGAATTGGGCAGAGCGAATTTGGCGCCAGAAGAACAACGGCCGCCAGCATCGACGGCCGAGCCTTCAAGAATAAAAATATGATGAGAACCCTTGGAGCCCATGACTTGAAAGAGTTGTACCTTTAGAGAATTGATTCTCAACTGAGTTCGTCGTCACGATGCGGGACAACGATTATCGACGCCACTGATACCAATCTGTAGAATTTCGGCGAATTCGATAAGACAATTAACCCTCGCAGTTTCTTGACCTAAACTGGCTAGATTCCCATCCGTTTCCCCGCAAGCGGAACATGCTAGGTCCATGTCTGATTCCGAGAAGTTAATCGAGAGTGAGCGCGCCGAAGCGGCGTGGCGCGAAAGTGGTAACTTATTGAAACGAATGGTGCCGAGGGCGGGAGTCGAACCCGCACGAGGTTACCCTCAACGGATTTTAAGTCCGTAGCGTCTGCCATTCCGCCACCCCGGCATGTGCGTCAAAATACCACGCGAAGCCCGCAGCAAACAATTAGCCCCTGGTACTGTGCATGCATTGCAAACTGATCGTGAGTAACTTTGCGAGAGAGTGAAGGCCGCCAACGTCAAATCTCCCGCGACGGTGCTAATAATACAGAACCGTTGGCGGTAGCCAACGGATGCGAGCACTCAGTCACGCGAAGGATGCTACGGCCTTCGCGCATGGAAAAGAAACAATAAACCCAGCTTGATCCTTCGCACCTATTCGCTTTGCCAACGTTCTGTAACGCCTGTTTCCGTCCAGTGATTGTTGCCTCGTAGGGTTGAAGAGAAACAATTGCCTGGCTTAATAGTTTGCATCCATTGGCTACTGCCAACGTTCCGTAGTGCTTGTTCTTTTCAGTGGTTGCTGCGGGTGCTAGAATCAGTCTCAGAGCGAATTTCCCCCATATTGGCCCAGGTTCAACGATGAGCGAAGAGCAGGAAGTTTTCCTCAAACATATTCAGAAGAAAGGACTCAAACGCACGGCCCAACGCGATTTGATTCTGGATATATTCCTGCGGACTGAAGAACATCTTTCCAGCGAAGATTTGTATCGGCTGGTTCACGAAAGGGATCCGAGTGTCGGGCAAACCACCGTGTACCGCACACTCAAGTTGTTGACCGAAGCAGGGCTGGCTCGCGAGGTGCGCTTCGGCGACGGCCGGGCCCACTACGAACATAATTACAAGCATCAACATCATGACCACATGATCTGTTCGGAATGTGGGCGAATAATTGAATTCTTTTCAGCCGAGTTAGAGGCGCTTCAGGATGCGATGGCCGCAAAACATCGTTTCCAGATTACTCAACACTTGCTGCGCATCATAGGTGTTTGCGCGGAGTGTCGTCGCGCCACCCGAGCTGCTGGAAAATAGATTCCTTGCCAACTTGCACAACGGTACAGTTGTGGCACGCGTTCCACATTAGGACCGCGAGCGGGGCGAGTGTGTGAAACCCCATGCAGCGAACTTTTCTGTTACGCGGAGCGATCTCATTAGCACCGTGGCTTTAGCCCGGTGATGAATTGGTCTTCCAACGGTTTCAACGGTTTTGTTGCAGTATCACGAGAAACCGTTAAAACGGTTCGGTAAAGAATCGACGAACCGTGATCACCGGGCTGAAGCCACGGTGCTAATGAGATCGCTCCGCGCCGTTAATGTGCCTCTTTAGCCGGTCGCTCCCGGTTCTAATATCCAACGAAGTGGGCCCACACGCCTCATCGATGAACCGTGATGTATCGCTAGCGTCTTCTGTTTTTGCGTTTTGGCAGGTTAACGGTGTAATTTCGTCGTTCTTCTTCGAGCGAAACGTTAATTGATGCAATCAATGTCTAACACAAACGAACTTGCTGCCACACCCAAAGGCCTGCGCAAAATCGCATTACCTCTGATATTGATTCTGTTGTCTGTGGGTTTAACGGGATGTCCGAAGAATGAGGCTCCACCGAATCCGCGGATCGTTATTTCGCAACCAGCAACAGACTCAACGAAGTCTCCCCCACCGCCCGGTGCAATCGCCTTCAACGGCGAGCGTGCTATGGACCACGTGCGGAAGCAAATTGATATTGGCCCGCGCGTGCCAGGCTCGACCGAGCTTGCCAAAACCCGAGAATATATCACCGCTTCGCTAAAGAATTATGGTCTTGCCGTGATGACAGATGAGTTCGCTGCAGCAACGCCGGTGGGCGAAAAGAAAATGGTAAATATTACGGCTGAACTTACGGGAGAATCGAAAGACGTCATCATCATCGCCAGCCACTACGAAACAAAACTGTTCAAGGATATGCGTTTTGTAGGAGCTAACGATCCGGCCTCTTCTGTTGCAACGTTGCTGGAGTTGGGTCGCGTATTAGGCGCAACTCAGCAAAAGCCACAGTTTACGTACTGGCTCGTCTTCTTCGATGGCGAGGAATCGTTTTGCGAAGAATGGGATGAGTGCAGTAAACCCAACGCGCCCGACCACACTTACGGTAGCCGTCACTATGTTGCTCAGCTTCGCAAGAACGAGGAACTCGGACGTGTTCGCGCTCTAATACTTATGGACATGATGGGCTACAAAAACCTCGAGCTGGGACGCGACACGATGAGCACCAAATGGTTGCAGGATATTATTTGGCGTACGGCCCGCGACTTGAATTACGGAAAATATTTTGTTGATCGACCTGAAGGCGTCGGAGGCGACGATCACGAACCATTCCTTAGAGCAGGTATTGACTCCGTGGATCTGATCCAACTCAACGGGTATCCCTACTGGCACAGAGCAGACGACACGCTCGACAAGGTTTCATCCCAGAGTATGAAGATTGTTGGCGATGTGGTCTATGCCAGCCTGCCTCGCATTGAGCAATATCTTCAGGGCAAAAGCAGATAGCCAGTCTCTTACACACTATGGCCACAGTTAACAAACGCATTGCAGTGGTTCCCGGAGATGGAATCGGTCAGGAAGTCGTAGCAGAGGCTATTCGCGTGCTCGAACGTGCGCAGGAAACTGAGGGCGTACAACTTCATCTGGTACATTTCGATTGGGGGGCTGACAAATTTCTTCGCGAAGGCGTTTCCTTACCTGAGGGTGCGTTGGAAATGCTCGGGAAGGAATTCGATGCCGTCCTGGCGGGCGCGTTCGGGGATCCTCGCATTCCCTCAAATCAACATGCGGAAGACATTCTGCTGGGCATGCGCCGTGGCTTGGATCTTTACATTAATCTCCGTCCCGTCAGGCTGCTCCATCCGCGTTTGACTCCCTTGCGCAACGCGCGCGCCGAGGACATCGATTTCGTTGTCTTCCGCGAAAACACGGAAGGAGCGTATTGCGGCGCAGGTGGTTTCTTGAAGAAGGGGACCGTCGATGAGATTGCGACGCAGGAAGAACTCAACACCCGCCGAGGCGTTGAAAGGATTGTCGTCGCTGCTTTTGAATACGCGCGTGCGCACGGGCGGAAGCGTGTGACGATGGCAGACAAGTCAAACGTCCAACGCTACGGTGGGGATTTGTGGCAGCGAGTTTTTAAGGAAGTCGCGTCGGAGTATCCTGAGATCCAAGCGAACCATCAATACGTAGACGCGATGGCCATGTTTATGGTGCTGGACCCGGGGCAATATGAAGTCATCGTCAGTAACAACCTCTTCGGCGACATTCTTACAGACATCGGCGCTGCAATTCAGGGCGGGCTCGGGCTCGCCGCGTCAGGAAACATCCATCCTGGCCGCGTATCTCTTTTTGAGCCTGTACACGGCAGTGCCCCCGCCCTTGCAGGCCAGGGGAAAGCGAATCCGATAGGCGCTATTCTGAGCTCAGCGATGATGCTAGAATACCTGGGTTACAAAAAAGCAAGCAAAGCAATTGAAAAAGCTGTTAGCGAGGCTGTCTTACATGATGAGACAACGCGCGATCTCGGTGGAAAATTGTCTACGGAACAAGCAGGCACGGCAATCTGCGAAAGAGTGCGTGCTGAGTAAGGAGCGAAGTTAAACTAATGCCTCGAGGTCGGGAAGGGGGCATGCCCGGCTACCGGTGAGGTATAACGCACCGGGAAACACACCTCGATCTTCGCGACACGCAAACTAAAGTTTGCGTTACAAGATGATGACAGCAAACCATAACAAGGTAATGAAGGCAGTTCTCGCTGTCGTAGCCGTGGCCACAACCGTACTCGTCATCGTGGTCTTGAAAACTGTGGGCGCGCCGCTACTGATTATTGTAGGTATTGTTGGTGCGGGCCTGCTCGTTTTATTAGGGCTAAAAATAAATGGCCGGCGAAGAACTGAAAACATTTTTGGATTTTACGTGGCGGCTGAAGACGCACTTAGTTCGGGCGACAAACGCAGATATAGGTTTGAAATGTCCGATCTTATTAAGCGCGGTGAAAAAGTAGTAAGGATGATGCCCGATCCACCGCCTTTAAGCCGCTTCGCTTTGGGTGCTCTGTACAATTCCGTCGGTGATCACAACGGAGCAGTCGAGCAACTCGGTTTCGCTGCGGAAGATGAAGTATTGAAAGAAAGTTCCCATGTATTACCCTCGCGGCAGTTAAGACGCTACGTAAAGCGTCTACGGCAGATTGAACGGTCACCGAAGCGTGCGGCGAAAATAAACGCCGCCATTGCGAGCTTGGAGCGCATGCAACGCCAGCAAGCGGCCGGATTGCTTGCGGAAAGCCAGCAGCAATTGAAGAGGATAGTTGAAGCATATGAAAGCGATGTCTCTAAACTCCCGCCGCCGCCACGCAGTGTGAGGCAATTCTTTCCGAGACGCTCGCTGGATTCCATCTCAGCGCCCCCGCCAATCTCCGAAGTGCTGAGGGATATATATCCGGAAGAGCAGAAGGCGCCCTAACTCTCCTATCGCGAGTGATTACCTTTTGCTCGAAACACTCACAGCCGAAATTATCGCCATAGGTTCGGAGCTGTTGGCCCCAGACCGTACGGATACCAATAGCCTCTGGCTTACCGAAAAGCTCAACAGCATTGGCATCGAAGTAAAACTGAAAACCATTGTGGGCGACGACGACGCGCGCCTGGAAGAAGCAATAAAAGACGCCAGCCGCCGTTCAAAAGTTGTCATTACAACCGGAGGATTAGGTCCAACTGAGGACGACGTGACTCGTAAAGTCGCGGCGCGCGCACTTGGACGCCGTCTATTGCTTGACGAAAAAATTCTTGCCGAGCTGCGCCAGCGCTTTTTGAGCTATGGATACGTCATGCCGGAACGAAACTCGCGGCAGGCGATGGTTATCGAAAAAGCCGAGGTGCTGCCTAATCCGAACGGTAGCGCGCCTGGAATGTTTATAGAAGATCAGGGAGTTGCGATCGTTCTTCTGCCTGGTCCACCGCGCGAGATGCGCCCGATGTTTGAAAACCATGTTCTACCCAAATTGGGTTCGAAAGCCGGCGTCATAAAAGTGGTGAGGAGACTTCTGCGCGTTGCGGGTATGGGCGAGTCAGCCGTTGACGAAAAGATCGCTCCTGTCTATACGAAGTATGAGAACCCGCAGACCACCATTCTTTTTAATCAGAGTGAAATTGAAATTCATCTTACGGCGCGCGGGAGAACCGAGGCAGAAGCAGTTGTCTTGCTTGATCGGCTCTCAGAACAGATCGAGGAGTGTTTAGGAAATGCGGTTTTTTCTTTCGCCGGTGAAACAATGGAGGACGTCGTGGGCTTAAAGTTGACGCTCGGAGGGTACACCGTCGCGGTTGCTGAGAGTTGTACCGGCGGATTAATTGCACAACGGCTTACCGAGGTTCCCGGGTCTTCGAAATACTTTACCGAAGGAGCCGTCACTTACTCTAACGAAGCAAAGACGAGAGTCCTTGGCGTTGATCCGGCGTTAATCCTCGAATATGGCGCAGTGAGCTCGGCGGTTGCTGAAGCGATGGCCGAAGGAATTCGCAAACGCGCTCGCACAGATTTTGGACTGGCAGTTACAGGCATTGCCGGACCGGGAGGCGGCAGTGAAGAGAAACCTGTTGGACTCGTTTACATCGCATTGGCGGACGACATAAAGACCAAACATCGCAGGCTGCAAATACCAGGTGATCGCCAACTCGTTCGGTGGCGCTCATCACAGGCGGCGCTGGATCTGCTGCGAAGAAGATTAATCTAATGCAATTGAAACCGTGGCTTCTTGTCGTCGCAGCATACTTGCTCGGTTCGATACCGTTTGGATATCTGATCGTCCGAGCGAAACATGGCGGCGATATCCGAGAGACAGGGTCTGGCGGAACGGGCGCTACGAATGTTTCGCGCCGCGCAGGAAAAGTTGCCGGAGTGATCACCCTGGTACTCGACGCGTTGAAGGGCGCTGTTGCCGTGATCGTTGCCAGAATAGTCTTGAGTCCGTTTCGCGAAAGTGGTTCCGAGTGGGTGTTAGCCGCAGCGATCGCGGTTATGGTAGGACACATTTTGCCTGTGTGGCTTAAGTTTCGGGGTGGTAAAGGTGTTGCTACGGGGGTTGGGGTATTTCTGATATTAGCACCGTTTGCGACGGCTACCGCCGCTCTCGTTTTTGTCGTCGTCGTGTTGTTGACGCGATACGTCTCGCTCGGTTCAATTCTGGCCGCACTTTCGGTTCCCGCATTTGTCTTGCTCCAGCATGCTTTCATTTCGCCTGTCCCAGATGCGAGGGCGTTAATGCTTGCAACTGTGGTGGGCGCACTAATCATCGTGTTCGCGCATCGGGCGAACATAGACAGGTTGGTTCACGGAAATGAAAGGAAGTTTCGGTAGTGTTTAGAAGTTCAGAGTCCAGGCTTTAGCTTACTTGTCGCGGCGGCGCAACCTGCAGGTTGTACTGGCCTACTTGAATCCTGAACTACGTCGATGTTCTGGGGGAGTGCTATGCGCGTTGCTATCATCGGCGCCGGAAGTTGGGGAACGGCTTTGGCAATTCATGCTGCAAGGGCCGGTCATGATGCTCTTCTTTGGTCGCGCAACGCAGGAGTCGTCGATTCCATCAATCGGGATCGTATGAATCCGAAATATTTGCTTGATGCCGAGATCCCTGAAAATGTGAGGGCGACGAAAGATATTGCAGAGGCAATTAAAACGGCGGAACTGGTGGTCCTTGCCGCGCCCTCCCATGCCACACGTGAACTGCTTTCTTCTTTCGCGAATACTATTCGAGCCGGGGCGGTTCTCGTGAGTGCGACGAAGGGAGTCGAGGTTGACACCGGTAAACGAATTTCAGAGATCGTCGCCGAGAGCTTTCCGAATGTCCCGAAACCCGCATTCGTTTGTCTGTCAGGCCCTTCGTTTGCAAAAGAAGTTGTTGAGAAGCATCCGACGGCCGTAGTGGCGGCCAGCATAAATCAAGATGCCGCCAACCTGACGCAAAGGGCATTGAGTTTTGAAAGTTTTCGAATCTACACAAACGATGACGTGACAGGCGCCGAGCTTGGCGGGTCTATAAAAAATGTCATGGCTATCGCGGCAGGAATGGTAAACGGGCTCGGATATGGTTCGAACAGTGTGGCAGCCCTGATTACAAGGGGGCTCGCCGAGATGACGCGGCTGGCGATTGCCGAAGGCGCAAAATCCGAAACAATGATGGGCCTGGCAGGGTTAGGTGACCTCGTTCTGACCTGCACGGGGAAACTCTCCCGGAACCGTTTTGTCGGCGAGGAATTAGGAAAGGGTCGTAGCCTGACCGAGATAACATCGGGGATGAATGAAATCGCCGAAGGCGTGAAAACCACTCGTGCGGTGCAACTACTGGCGGACAGGAAAAGAATAGAGATGCCGATTACCAACGAGGTTCATTCGGTTCTTTACGAGGGAAAGCCGGTTCGTGAGGCAGCTGAATCGTTGATGGCACGACCCCTCAAGGTGGAAGGAATCACTCGTGAAGTTTAAAGACCGTCTGTAGAGTCCGCACTTCAGAGTTCAGACTTCGCGCTCTGGTTTCGCGACAGCAAGCTAAAGGTTGTACTTTGAAATGCACGCTGAATAAATATGCCTGCATCGGCTGAAGAAAAAGTGCTCGCATCAAACCGCGCGGCATTTCACGAATATCATATCCTCGAGAAATACGAGGCAGGTATTGCCTTAACGGGAACGGAAGTTAAAAGCGTTCTCGGAGGCCGCGTGCAGTTGAAAGAGGGCTACGTCGCCATCCGCGATGGTGAGGCCTGGTTGTTTAATGCACACATTTCGCCTTATTCTCATGGCAACCGCGAGAATCATGAGCCATTGCGGACGCGAAAGCTCTTATTGCATCGGCGAGAGATCGAGCAGCTGGACCAGGCCACTGTAAAGCAGGGAATGACGCTGGTCGCCACACGAATTTATTTGAAGAATCGCCGGATTAAGATCGAAGTTGCCATCGCGCGCGGCAAGAAGATGTACGACAAGCGTGAAACAGAATTGCGCCGGACTGTGGAAAGAGAAACACGGGCACAACTCAAGGAACGTAATCGTTGATTGGTTTAATATTCGGACCATTTAGGAGTAACGAGTAACATGCAAGTTGAAGGTACGAAAAAAAACTACCGCGACCTGGACGTACAAGCGGTAGCGATAGCAATTTTTAAGGGCGAGCGGGCCGACGACGGGTTTCTTAAGGATTTGGATGCTATTACGGGGGGCGCGATCAAGTCGGTGATTGATTCTGACGAGTTGAAGGGAAAAGAAGCTGAGACCGTTTTCCTCCATCTCGTAGGCAATGTGCAAATGAAGGCCCAGCGGCTCTTGCTTGTTGGTGTGGGCGAACGTAACGAATACACAACGACGCAGGCATCTCAGATGGCCGGCACCGCGGCGCGGGTGCTCCGTCTTAAGAATGCAAAATCAATCGCCGTCGTTCCCAGGTTAGAAGGGGATTCGGAAGAACTGGCAGCGGTGGTTGTACAGGGCTCGATTATGGCTTTGTTTGAACCAGATAAATACAGGACGGTTGACAAAGAAAAGAGGCAAGTCGAACGTCTGGTTGTGGTGAAAGAAGGAGCCGACGAGGCTGCGCTGAAACGCGGGGTCGAGCGGGGCAAAATTATCGGAGAAGCGGTTAACTTTACGCGTGATCTCGCCAACGAACCCGGCGCTTACATGACTCCAACGATTATGTCCGAACGCGCCCGAAATGTCGCGAGGGAGTTTGGGTTGAGCATAGATGTTCTGGATGAAGCCCGCATGGAACAGGAAGGAATGGGATCGCTGCTAAGCGTCGCTCGCGGATCAGATGAGCCAGGGCAGTTGATCGTGTTGAAATACACCCCGGATGGGAAAGAGCCATCCAGTGCGAAAGAACAGAGCGACGAATTGTTGGCATTTGTAGGCAAGGGTGTCACTTTTGATTCCGGGGGAATCTCGCTAAAGCCCGGAGAGAACATGGAGTTGATGAAATATGACATGAGCGGTGGCGCCACGGTCATGGGTGCCATGCTCGCGATCGCCCAGTTGAAGCCGCCCATACCGGTGCTGGGAGTTATTCCTTGTGCCGAAAATCTTCCTTCGGGGAAAGCAACTAAACCCGGTGATGTGGTTCGTGCGATGACGGGCAAAACTATTGAAGTTATTAACACTGATGCGGAAGGTCGGTTAATACTCGCCGACGCCATCGCTTACGCAAAGAAACTAGGCGCAACAAAGATCATCGATATGGCGACCTTGACGGGTGCAGTATCCATCGCTCTGGGCGACGTCCATGTGGCAGTACTCGGTACGGATCAAGAATTGATTGATGAAATAATCCTGGCCGGAAAAGAGGCCGGGGAAAAATTCTGGCAGTTGCCGCTCGACAAAGAATACTCCAAGCAAATCAAGTCGGATATTGCAGACATCAAGAATGTTGGTGGCCGAAGAGCTGGCACAATCACGGCTGCGGCCTTCTTAAAAGAATTTGCAGACGGAGTTTCCTGGGCCCACCTGGACATTGCCGGAACGGCCTGGGGCGATGAGGCAAAGCCGTACCGATCGAAAGGTCCTACCGGCGTCGCAGTTCGAACGCTGCTGAAAATTGTAAGCCGGGCCAGCTCGCGGAACGGAAATTAGGGAATAGTGGTCCCAACCGTAGACATTCGCTGTCTTCATTCGTTAACAACTAGTGCGTACGTCCGCTTATGAAGAAGTTGTTTTCTTGAGTTTTTCATTGATCCTTAGTGTGGCATCTGAGTTGATAAGACAACAGCAAATGCCAAAGGAGCGGACACCACGCTCACAGAAAAGAGTCCTCGCCCCACCTCGATGGCCGCTCGAGGAATAAGGAACGCTCCTTTGGCCCCCTCACGTGCCGGCAAACTTCACCGCAGTCCACGCATTCATCCATTTCCAGTGCCGAATTTTATAATGGGAAAGTGCTATAATTTGGACGATTTGCCGCCCCGGCAAAGACCTGGTCTTCCCATCATGGTTGCTTCAACGGAGTAACGAGGCACAGTGACTGACTACTACAAAATTCTTGGCGTCAGGCGAACGGCTTCCAAAGCGGAAGTGAAGTCGGCTTACCGTAAACTGGCGAGGTTGCGTCATCCCGACGTGAATGGGGGATCGGAGATCGCGGCGCGGGAGTTCGCGCTTCTATCAAAAGCTTACCAGGTTTTGAGTCATCCCCAGGAGCGGGTTTACTACGACCAGCAGCTGGCAGCACAGTCGGACAGTGCCTTCTCCTTTCTTCATTCAAACAATCCGCACGCCCGACGAGCGCGGAACCTGGCCGTTCAGGCAAGGTGGGATCGAATTGTTGACGAAGTATTGGAGCGAGACCGCCAGGAAAGCCGTGAGCGGCAGCGAGCTGTATTCACAACGGTCTCTTTATTTCTTTCAACGTTTTTTGTGGCAATGATTCGTCCACATTTGTGGCAGACATTTGACTACGCTGGACTTGCGATTGTCCTGACTCTTTTTATTATAGGGGTCTGGCATCTCGCAACACGCTTACGCGAATACTTCCAACATTACACTTATAAACCGAAATCCATTCAAGACTCGATCATGCGAGACGAGGAGAAACCTGAACAACCGTACACGCGTTCCTCGGCTTACACATTTCTTCTCGTAGGGTATGTAATTAGCGTTGGCATGGGGCTTATAGTGGGCTGGCACGCGCAGGATTTCTTTGATGGGCTGACCCTGCTTTTTAGACATCGCGTCGATGTGGTCCAGTCAAACATGATCTTTTACTCTTCCATAGCCCTGTTGATTCCCGACCTCGTAATTTATCCACCCATAGCGGTACTCATTGTGGATACGATGCAGGCCGTTACATCTCGCATCGATTAGGTAGGTCCGATGGGCCCGGATAAAGCTGACTTATAACGAGATGACAATCAGGGTAAAACCATCACGAAGCTGTACGTTGGTGGCTGTTTTCCTGCTATTTACCTCCGCGGCAGGGCCCACGAGTGCTC
>JBHENH010000039.1:6293-22493 GCA_046262135.1 Pyrinomonadaceae bacterium | reverse complement strand
GCCAAAGGCCGCACCAGGGGCCTAGCCCCGAAATTAAGAGGCCCTCCACGGCGGGGCATAGCCGCCGCCGCACATCCGCCGGCACAGCCGGACCTAACGTAGCCTAGGACTTTTGAGGCAAAGCTCACCTGACTCCTGCTTACCTTTTCTACCCCGGTGGCCAATTCATCACACGCCCACCCAGCACATGCACATGAAGATGAAACACTGATTGGCCGGCGCCGGCTCCGGTATTAATCACCGTGCGATAGCCTTTCTCGGCGAGTCCTTCATCGTTCGCAACGCGTGCGGCAACACGTAGCAGATGACCCAACAATTCCTCATCTTTTTGTGAGGCTTCATCAAGGGATTCCATATGCTCCACCGGGATTACCAGCAGATGAGTGGGAGCTTGTGGAGTTATGTCGCGGATAACAACAGAGCGATCGTCGTCGTAAACGAAGTCGGCCGGTATTTCCTTCGCGATCATCCGGCAAAATAAGCAAGTTGGTTCTAACATCCTTCTTTTCTACTCCGATCATGATCGTTTCGGTTTGTGCCCGGCAGTCTTGAGGACGGCCTGCTGGCGTAACTCGACTTCAAACTTCCGCTGCTATCTCAGGAGGAGCACCGTGGGATAGCGGCGCAGTGACCGAATCTCGCACCCGTTCAATATCGGCTCCCACCGCGCGCAGCTTAGCCTCAATTTTCTCGTACCCGCGGTCAATATGATAAACGCGGTCGATAATTGTTTCTCCCGTAGCGATCAGTCCGGCCAGGACCAGAGACGCGGAAGCGCGCAGGTCTGAAGCCAAAAGCGGAGCACCCGCTAAGGGAGTAACTCCTGTAACGGTAGCGCTGCGGCCATCGATTGCGATGTGTGCGCCCATTCGCTGAAGTTCTGAGGCATGCATAAAGCGGTTCTCGAAAACTGTCTCTTCAATAGTGGCCTGTCCGTCCGCCTGGGTCATCAATGCCATATACTGCGCCTGCATGTCCGTGGGAAATTTTGGGTAGGGCTGCGTGGTTACGTCTTTGGCGTGCAATCGTTGACCACATGAAACCTGAAGCGTGCTCGGATTGATTTCTTCAATAACGACACCCACCTCGCGAAACTTATCAATAACGCTGCCAAGATGCTGTGGCTGGCAATCTCTGATTTCAAGGTTCCCGTTTGTAATCGCTGCCGCAGCGATAAACGTCCCTGTTTCGATTCGATCAGGAATGATAGTGTGCTGTGCTCCTCCAAGGAATTCTACACCTTCAATTTCAATCGTTTCAGTGCCCGCTCCTCGTACGCGAGCTCCCATCTTATTTAGCAATTCTGCAAGGTCACTGATCTCCGGTTCACAGGCTGCGTTACGAATGACGGTCGTTCCGGCAGCCAGTGTGGCGGCCATCATCACATTCTCGGTGCCCGTGACCGTCACCTTATCGAAGTGCACTTCGCCACCCAGCAGCCGGCCGCCTTTAGGTGCGCGTGCGATAACATTTCCTGCCTCGAGCTTTACCTCCGCGCCCAGCTTTGTAAACGCGGCGAGATGAAGGTCAATCGGCCGTGTGCCGATCGCGCATCCTCCCGGCAAAGAAACTTTGGCTTTGCCAAATCGCGCGAGCAGCGGCCCTAAAGCCAGCACCGACGCACGCATGGTCCGGACAAGTTCGTAAGGAGCTTCGAATAGCTCAATATGGCTTGCCGTTATCTTGTGAGTTCGCAGTTCGGGTGTCAGCACAGTAGCGCCTATATCTTCCAATAGACGACGCTGGGTAATAATGTCGCGAACGTAAGGAAGATTATGGAGCGTGACTGTGTCGGGACTGAGGAGCGACGCAGCCATGCACGGCAACGCCGAATTCTTGGCGCCACTGATGGAAACGCGACCATTGAGTGACCGGCCGCCTTTGATGCGAAATTTATCCACTATTAGACAGATTAGAGTAAAAAGCAGAAAGGTTAAAGTGTCGGAGATAATCAGCAGCAGACGGCTGTAGGAGGAACCAGGAGCAGGTGCCGCAAAGGAATGCCGGTTCCTGCTTTGCTGCTCATTTAGGTAATTGAAAGTGCTAGTTTGCGGCCGGTCGACTGCCCTTTAGCTTGAGAGAACGGTAGCCTCTCCAAACTAATTCGCATTTTCTGACAGTCACAACGTTTGGTTACGGGGTTAAGGTCAGACGGCTGAGGGCTGTGCGAATCTTTTCCGGCATTGCTACCGGACGCTGTGTCTCACGGTCGACGAAGACGTGCACGAAGTAGCCTGCCGCAGCAGCGAGATTTTCTCCTTGTTTGAAGACGCCTAATTCGTACCGAACGCTTGAATTCCCCAGATTGCCAATGCGCAGCCCGACTTCCACTACTTGAGGAAACGCGAGAGGGCGGAAGTGGTAGTGTCCTAATCTGCCGAGCCTCTGCGTGGTCTATGGCACACGCCTTGTCCAACTGGTCTCAATTGTCTCACGCCTAGATCGGTGATATAAGCCGCTTCGTTCCTCGCCTTAATAATATAACTCGTACCAGCTTAACCATTGGAGGTAGCTTATGCCAGATGATGCTCTTAAAAAGGCTAAAGCCGATTTAAATAAAAAGAATAAAGACCTTCGAAAAGACGCGCGAGAAGCCAAGAAGGCATCCGTTAAATACTTTGAGGCCCTCGCAAAGGCTCTAGCAGACCCGGAGGATCAGACATTAGCGAAGAAAGCAGCGGACGCCAAGAAGGCCGCCGACGACATAGATCAAGTCGTCAAGGACGACCTAATCAGCGTCGCAGAAGCGGTGGGAAAGTACACTAAGCTAGTTGTTGAAGATGCTATGAGAAAGATTTTCAAATCATTCTCCCCATGAAGATGGGACGTGCTACTTGCCCAGCCGGGGCGTTCTCGGAGTGAGTGCCGGGGACGCCCTTTTCTTATTCACAGTTGACACTGACTTAAGATATAACTAAAGTAGCTACTTAAGATTTAACTTAAGCTGTGGGGATTGCCTCACCTATGCCAAATCCTGACAAGTTTGAGGTGGTAAAGATCCCTGGTCTTAAGGAAACCGATAAAGGACTGGCGTTTTTGCGGTGTGATACCCGCAATGACATTAACGCAAAGACGGAGTTTGACCGACTAAAAGAGAAGAAAAAGAACGACGTCCGAAACCGCTTTGATTATTGGTTGAACGGTTTCCACTTTGACCGATATTTTCACGGCTTCCCCGGTCATCCACAGTGGCATGAATTATATATCTTCAAATGGCAACAAGGGAGGGTGCAACACAGATTATACGGATTTTTGTTAAAGCCGCGATTACCGGACGGATTCCAAGTTTGCATCCTTGTGTGCTACGGCAGTAAGCCGGGCGGCGACCATCATGATCCTGCAAAGTTGGCCTTAGCGGAAGCCTTAAGACTGAACATCGATGTAACCAAAGAAGTAAAACGAGTGTTCCTCAAACCGAAAACGAGGTGAGTGAAGCGATGGCACATTGGACAAATGAAAGTTCACACGCGTTTATTCATCGCGTGACATTTGATTTCTGGACTCAGATCCAGAAGCGATTAGAAGTTTTGCCGCTGACACAATTTGAGTTGGCGCAAATGTTTAATGTTTCCGAGTCCGCGGTTTCGCAGACGCTAAATAATTCTCGGAATCCCACGCTTAAGACGCTATTCAACTACGCCCAAGCGGCAAAGTTGAAGTTTGCGATTCTCGCTTATGAAGATACCGATCCAACTAACAGTCCAGTTAACTCCGAAATCTTCACAATTTGCTGGGAGAAGGCGGGACGTCCGCGCACATTCGGACAAGCTAGTGCTGTCCGATCAGTCGAGGCTGCATTTAACTACGACTCGCTGATCATCCCGACTTACAAAACAAAGAGTGTACGAAATTACCAACTCAAGAAAGACCAAACCGCTACGAATCACTGGTTCAATCGACAACTGCCACTCGTTTTTGTTGGAGGCGGTGCACGCATGAACAGTGATGCAGAAATGTTAACAGCCGCCACTGATGTTAAGGGTGCTAAGGCTGCATAACACGGAGATTCTCTATGGCTGAAGCAAATCTAATTACTTACTCGTTTAAGGAACTCGCTGAATTGATGGTGAAAGATCGCGGACTCAATGAGGGCGTTTGGGGGGTCTACATAAAGTTTGGCATTAACGCGGCAAACGCCGGGGAAACAGATGCTAGTCTTCGCCCGACTGCGTTAGTGCCTGTACTTGAAATCGGGCTTCAGAAATTTCAGGAAGTGAATAATCTGAGCATTGACGCTGGCAGTATTGGTCAATCACCGCGCCGTCGATCTGGAGGCATTCGAGCAACAAAAAAGACGCCCCGCAAGGCGTCTAAGAAGAAGTAGCGGAGAACATCCCTTGTGCTGGTGCACGTAATGGAATTTACATCCAAAGGGTCGGTGTACGCCGTGGGGTTCGATTCCCATGTTCTCCGCATCCAACGCTAACCTATCACTGATTCAAAGACCGATTCAAGGTCTCGCGTACCCAGGTACTTAAGTCTTTCCCTTCCGACTTAGCCGCTTTTTGATACGCGGCCTTTTCGGAAGGTTGTACACGAGACTGCAATACGGTTTCCTTCGCCTCGCCCTTCGCCAGCTTTGGCCTACCTACCTTTGGTTTTTTGTCTCGCATTCTTAATCTCCGACATGATCGCGGCCTTGACCGCAGTTTGCGGCGAAGTCACTGGAGGCACCTCTAATACTGCTACGATCTTTTTACCACTGTCGTCTTTACTAACTGCGTGTGCCCACGCATAAGCTCGCTTTGCTTGCCTATGCCTCACGTCAAAGACTTCGACTTCACCTTGCCAGATAACCTTACCTTGAAACTCTTCGACAACCGGCACGGTTTCAACGTGCGTTGCCTTGCAACCGTAGAGGCGTTTAATCGCTTGTATTAACCGGAGTATGTAGTCAGTCACGAAACCGCCTCGACTAGATCGCCGTAAGACCAAAAGTTTTTCTCAACACCCGCAGCCATAGCCGGGGTCATTCTCAAAGTCCGGTGCGACTTCACAAAGTTATGGCTCGCGAAGTTGAGCGCGACTGCCGCTTCAAAGTTTTCTTTCTTCTTGCTGAACGCGAGTGTCAAACGCCCAAGCCGCTTGACGTGTAAGCGTGTCGAAGCGTTTAGACGCTCGACATACGACGTAGAAACGAGGCGCGGATCGGGCGTACCCATGATCCAACTCTTTTTACTTGAGTTAATGCGCGGCTGTGAATACTTACGCTCTTGATTGGCGTACTTACCAAAGAAGAGACCATCTTCCGATTGATAGGTTTTTACAATTTGCGCGTAGTCAACTTCTCGATCAAGAACTAATTCCATTGCCTCTTCATACGCGACCATCGCATCCGTTGAGATTTGGACGCGGTTATTAAGTCGTGACGCTAAGTCGCTAATGAAGGCAACTGTATTTTCCAGATCGCGAGTGCTGGAAACGTGGAACGAAGGAACTAACTTAGTCTCTGCGTCAATCGCGCAGTATGTCCAAACATCGCCAAGCTGCGGATCGTCACCGTCTTTGACGTGGCGCATTTTCTTGCCTTGGTGAAGCAGCCTACCAAACTAATCTAATTTAAGTTTTTCAGATTAGGACACTACCGGCGGAAGTATTGACACTGGGATTCCGCCGCAAACGCGATAACCTCGCCGTCTGTTATATCGAGCTGTCCCTCTGCGATTAGATATCGGTTGATCGCCGTATCGAAGAAGACGTAGTAGAGCGCGTTGTTAAGATGTCCGTAGACATCGTTGTCGATCCAACGCGTCGTCAGCGTCGGAAACTGAAGATATTCTGACCGTGTGATTTCTGGGCTTGGCGGCATTGGTTCTTACAGATTATCTGGTGATGGTGATAGGTAATTGCCGATCATCAAGAATTTTAGACGTCACAGCTTACTGAAAAGCGATCATTTGCCGAACGGCCTGCGCCTGGGCTAACCGATCGAACCCTTCATTTATCTGTTCGAGCCGCAACGTGTGTGTATGCAACTTATCTACCGGCAGGAGGCCCGCTTTATACATGCCGATGTAATGCGGTATGTCGCGACGCGGAACACACGAACCCATGTACGACCCTTTTATCGTGCGCTCCTCTGCAACAATTCCAAGCGCCGGAATCGCAAATATCTTGTCGGGGGCTGGCAGGCCGATAGTAACCGTCGTGCCGCCGCGGCGTGTAGATTGGTAGGCTTGAATCAGTACCCTTTCATTGCCGACGCTTTCAAAAACGTAGTCAGCACCGCCTGCCGCGATCTCCTTGATTGCTACGACGGGATCTTCCGAAACGGCGCTGATCGTGTGCGTTGCTCCAACCTCGCGTGAGAGCTTTAGTTTGTGGTCTACGCAATCGATTGCGATGATCGGATTGGCGCCGGCGGCGCGTGCACCCATCACCGCGCTCAGTCCCACGCCTCCCAACCCGAATATCGCAACGGATGCTCCGGCTTCGACACGCGCCGTATTTAGGACTGCTCCAACACCTGTCATTACTGCGCAACCGAACAGAGCAGCTACGTCCAACGGAAAATCGTAATCGATTTTTACGAGAGACTCGCCGGCGGCGACGGTAAACTGGGAGAAAGCTGAGACGCCCAGATGATGATTACATACTTGCGGAGGATGCGAACGCGAACTAGTAAACCGACGAGTGCCGTTGAGTAAAGTTCCGGCGATATTGGCCAGACCGCCGGGTTCACAAAGAGCATCCCGACCTATTAGGCAGTAATGACAGGCCCCGCAGATGGGCACCCAGCTAAAAACTACATGATCACCAACGGCGAGTTCGGTTGCGGCCTGGGCTCCGGATTTAGTTGGGCCAACCTCCCACACAATGCCGCTCGCTTCATGGCCCAGTACCATCGGCATATCGCGCGGGCGAGAGCCATCCACTACGGACAGGTCCGAATGACACAATCCCGCGGCCGCGATCTTAACCAGCACCTCGCCGGGACCAGGCGGCGCGAGTGTGATCTCATCGACCACGAGGGGGCAACTTTCGACATAGGGCTGCGGAAGCCCCATTTCATAAAGCACAGCTGCCCTCGTTTTCATCATCTTGAATATCGTCGTTGAATTTTGCTTATATTAGTGCTTCCGGCAAACGCGTGGAAAGTCGCAACGAGCGATCAGCGGACGGTCGCGAGTTTTGAAATCGTTTCGAAAAAAAGAACGCGGCAATCTCATCGACCGCCGCGTTCATTAGCTGATTACTTTCGGACTGCTAGTTGTTTGAACCGCTGCGTTTGACTCTGACACCTCCATTCGTCGTCATAGCACGAACGGTAGATCCACCGGATCCAAGATTCACGGCCAATTCCCGCGTGATTCTGCCCTGGACGGTTACGGGGAAATCTATGCTGAGGTTTCCATTGACAGTGCCGGTCTCCAGATGCGCAGAATAGTTTTCTGGTACCGACATTGTGATACCGCCGTTCGTTGTTTTGACATCTAACTGCTCACCATCCCAACGGTCACCGTTCAATTCAACCACCAGGCCACCGTTTGTCGTGCCCCCGCGCACGTTTCCTCCAACTCTCCTTAACACGACACCGCCGTTAACTGCCCTAAACTCGAGATTACCGCTAACATCGGATATCGCGATGCCACCATTATGCGATTCAAGCAAAAGGTTCGAGCGGCGTGGGACAAAAATTTCATAGCTCACGCTCCAGTGATATTCATTGCGGTTCTCCGGCCCCGTAGCAAAAATTTTCATACCGGTTGTTTCTATCTTGATTTGCCTTGCCAGATCATCGGCCTCCGCCTGGGTTGAAGCGGCAGTCTGGATACGTGCGCGTAACAGAATTTCGTTTTTGTCCCAGCCCTTGACTGAAACCCCGCCGTTTTGGCGCGCGTCGACCGCCACCGTACCCCCTGAAGCGACCAGCGTTTGTTCCTTGATTTCGCAATGACTCAACAGTTTTTCGCTGTGCCAATCATCCCGGCAGGCTAATGAATCTTTCGTCCCTCCTTGTGCAAAAACCGGCAGACTGGCCAGGCCCGTCAAGCCGGCCGTCAACATCAACATAAACGCAGCACGTCTTAGACACTTTTTCATATCGTCATCTCCTAAATTGTTGGGGTCGCAAATTTTTGGCTTTCCCTGCGGTTCTAAAGAGTAAACACCGTCGCTTTCCGTGTTGTGGCAAGAATATTGTTAGGGTGGGGCCTTGTTATTCTCGAGGCTTCCGCAGCGCTACTATGCGGGGAATTCCCTGTAGATCCTCGTGAACCCTCAGGATCTCCCAACACTCTCTATCGATCAACTGTTCCACCGCTTCTCCCTGGTCGAATCCGATTTCAAATAGGATGTGTCCGCCCGGCTTCAAAAAGCTAACCGCTCCAAGCAGCAAGCGGCGAATAATCGCGAGACCGTCTGGACCGGCCACTAAAGCCGTCCGCGGTTCGAAATCGCGAACTTCTTTTTGCAAACCGTCGAGGGAGGATTCCCGAACGTACGGGGGATTAGAAACGATCAAATCAAAATTTGGACGCACCGGCGTCTGATCCAGTGCCGCGAAACAATCGGAAACAACGAAATCTATTCGCTGAGCAAGTGAGTGGCGCATGGCATTTCGTCTTGCAACAGATAACGCGGCGCTCGACACGTCAAGTGCGATGGCACGTGCTTCAGGAAAGTGGTGAAGCTCATGAAGCAAAGCAATGACGATGCAACCAGACCCCGTTCCCACATCGCAAATGAAAGGTGGCCTGTCATACGGCTTTATCAGGTCGATCGCTGTTTCAACCAGCAACTCAGTTTCCGGTCTCGGTATGAGTACGTCACTGGTTACTTCGAAATCGAGACCATAAAACTCCTGATGCGCTGTGATGTATTGCAGCGGCTCACCGTGGGCGCGCCGCTTGACACACTGGAGAAAAAATTCGAGTTGCTCGTGACTCACCGGATCATCTGCATGACTCAAAACGAACGAACGATCTCGCTGCAGAGCGTGGGACATCAGAGACGCGGCTTCGCGGCGTCCCTCCGACACACCAGCTTTCCGCAGTTGGCGGGCTGCTTGCAAAATTGCTTCTGCTATTGATGTTTCCATGGCAAGTCGCACAAACAGTCAGTGCGAGTCCAACCGAGCCTGCGCGCAGGCACCGGCTGAAAAGCGCGAACGACACTCCTGGTCTTTCGCGGGCGATGACTTTCTGCCTATAATACGCATCTTCAGTTTTGGAAAATCAGGAGACGTCCCGGCGTATATTTCGGGAACGGGAAACTCATTGTAAGTTTCTTCTAGTACTAAGGTACGAGTCTCGTTCCTCCCGTATACGACGGAACCTCCAGGGCCATTTCGGTTTTGGAGGTTCTGGCGTAAAAAGGGTCAGCAGTTTAACAACGTTTCCCAAAAGGAGCACTGGTGGGAGCCCTTTCCAAAGCAATTTTATTGTTCGCGATGAATTGGCTCGACGCGCAGCTAACTCTTCTCTGGGTGCGTTTAAATGTTGCTACTGAGGGAAACGGGGTCATGGCCCTTCTGCTGGATCGCGGGGAAGCGTCTTTTCTTTCGGTGAAGCTCCTTATAGGTGCCCTTGCCGCCTTCACACTCTATCGCTGCGCTGAGATCCCTCTTGCGCGACGCGGAATGAAAATGGTTTTGGGAATTTACCTGGCAATCATGTTGGTCCACCTGGCGACAGGCTTTTCGGCCCTGGGCTGGCACGCTCCCGTCACAATCCTTACCTACTTTGTTAGCCTGCCAAACGCTTTCGTAGCCTTTTTCTCATAACCACCAGCTCTCGCCAATCCATCATGCTGTGGGTACCTTTGCGAATTCTTTACGTTTTTTGCCCCCAAGTTTCTCAGTGTAATCTCCTCCTCATATATGTATAAACACGATATCCGCGAGTATCCGAATGCTCAGGTAACGCAACCTCTTAGTTTGCGTTTACGTTGAAGGGCCTCACCACCGCGCAAACTAACAGTTTGCTTTACAAATTTAGGATTAGGCGGTATTCCGCCGGCTTGCACGGAATTGTAGGAAGTTCTAGATTTATGATGTGGCACCCTTTGCAGGCACGGATATACTAACCAGACGCGCGCACGCAACTGCCGTTAACTCCCCAGCATCTTAAAAATACTGCTTATGAAGGCTTAGATGTAACTATTAACAAGCGAGAACTCCACCATGTACAGAATTTCCGCCCGACAAATCCTAATAATTGCTTTAATTTCCGGGTTGTTCGCAGCCACCGGCATCGCGGTTATCGATCGCCTGTCGAATCGGTTGCAGCCAGCCGGCGCTGCCTTCTCTGAAAAGCCCCTCGCAGGGTTGACGGAGCCAGCAAACGCCACCGACGAACAAAACAACATCGAGATCTACCGCGCGCTCTCACCGGGTGTGGTAAATGTTCATTCCACTTCCTACGCTCGTGATTTCTTCGGCTTCGTCGAGCCCCAGGAGGGATCGGGTTCGGGGTCCGTAATCGACCAACAGGGAAACATACTGACCAATTACCATGTTATCGAAGGTGCAACTAAACTGGCCGTTAATTTCGGCGGCCAGCGAAATTACGCAGCCAAATTGGTAGGCGGCGATCCCGATACGGATCTGGCAGTGATCAAATTGCTGGAAACGCCAAAAGAACCTTTAACGATTATTCCGCTCGGAGATTCGGATCGACTCGAAGTTGGGCAAAAGGTCCTCGCTATCGGCAACCCCTTCGGTCTCGACCGAACACTTACAACCGGCGTTATCAGCGGCTTGCAACGTCCTATTCGTGCGCGTAATGGACGACCGATTGAAGGCGCAATCCAAACAGACGCTTCCATCAATCCAGGAAACTCCGGCGGCCCCTTGCTCGATTCACACGGCCGCATGATAGGAATCAACTCGCAGATTCTCTCGCCATCCGGCGCGTCCGCGGGAGTTGGCTTTGCCGTCCCTGTTAACATTGCCAAGCGAATCGTGCCGCAGCTAGTGCGTTCCGGCGAAGTGAGGCGACCAAAACTAGGAATCAGTACAAGAGACGTTGAGGTACTCAAAACTCAAATCGAGCTTCCGGTTTCGGACGGCGTAGTCATCTGGCAGGTGGCGCCGGGAGGTGCTGCGGCCAATTCAGGGTTGCGCGGTCTTACTCAGACGGAAAACGGTGACGTTGAAATTGGAGACATCATCGTGGGCATCGACAACGAACGGATTAAGAACGCTGACGACTTGTATCGTATTCTCGATAAGCATCAGGTGGGCGATATTATTCAACTGCAGATCATGCGAAACAATCGCCGCGCAAGTGTTGCGGTCCGTTTAACTGAGTCGCCGGAAACGAGACGAGGCATCATTAGGCGATAACTAAACGCGTGCATGTCACCCAGGCCGGAGGGCCTCTGCAGGCAACGCACGTTCACGTTGCGAGCTTCGGATGCTTCGAACCATGCCCGAGACCAACCATTTTTTCGACCTCGGTTACGGTTGGCTCTGCAAACATTGCAGTGCGGAGAATGCAGAACGGAAACAACAGAAGGCTAAAACCCGCGCCGGAGTTTTCAGTCCTGGAAACTCGGAACAAAAAATATCGAACGCTCCTGATTTAGCGCTGGCGAAGTGGACTAGCCCCACACGTCAGGCTCTCTCTTGTCCGCGATGCGGAATTGAAGAGATGATCTCAAAAGCGTGATCGCTCGCCTAACAGAATCAAGTTACCGCTCAACTGAACTGGTTTCAGGATTTCCAAAGTTGTTTTGATAATCAATGAAACTCCGCGAGATCACATCCCGCGCCTCCCTCCGGTCGTAAACATCTACAATCTCGACGCGCCTGGGTGCATCACCGGGCAATTGCTTGTAACTCAAAAAGTAGTGTTTGAGCCGATCCACAAGCGCTGCCGGACACTGTTCGATATCTGTAATTTGCCCGTAGCCGAGGTCAGACTCAAGGACGGCAATGATTTTGTCATCCGCCTGCTCACCGTCAATCATCCTTAGACCGCCGATCGGCTTGGCCTGTAAAAAGAAATTCCCTTGCGCAAAGGTCTTCTCGGTGAGTACGCAGATATCCATCGGATCGCCATCGCCCTGAATGCCATTCGTTCCAGTTCGTGCCGCACAAAGTAAAGCTACTTGTTCACCACAAAAGGTTCGTGGAATAAAGCCGTACAAAGAGGGGCACATGGATGAAAATCTTTGTGGGCGGTCGACGCGCAAGTGTCCAGACTGTTTATCCAATTCATACTTAACCGCATCTGTGGGCACAATCTCGATGTATGCATTGACAGTATCGGGCGCGTGTGGCCCAGGTTCGATCCCGTGCCACGGATGGGCTTGGAACAATAGCTGAAAACGTTTCGAGGCGACGTCTTGATTCGACATTCAGATCAACCTTTCTTACTTCAGTGTCTCTTTCGGCCGGTGCTAGAATCCTAGCCGCGGGCCCTATTCTTTTCAACGGAAGCTTCTGTATCAATGGCCACTGTCGCCAACGCCATTTCGGACAGTCGAGCCGGCACAGTTTCATTGCGCTGGATCATCAGCGCGCGCGACGATTTGATCTGGTTTATCGGATCCGTCGCGTCAAGCTACGTGCTGCTTGTGCTTTACGTCTCGGGATTCGTGCCACTCGTCCCGATGGTGGCCTTATGGGCCATCCTGATCGACGCGCCTCATGTCTTTGGTACATTCTCAAGAACTTATTTCGACCGCACGGAGTGGCACAGCCGGAAACGCCTCCTTTGGGGCTCGCTGCTCTTTTTTGTTATCGGTCCCATAATGGTCCTGGCCGGCCTCGGCCTGATCTTCTTTTTCCTCGCCGCACTCTGGGCCTACTACCATCTGGTGAAGCAACACTACGGTTTTATGGTGCTATACAAAAAGAAGAATAACGACCTTGCCCCGGTGGATAATGCGGTGGACCGATTGCTGCTATTGTTTGCGTTTAATTATCCCTTTGTTGCGTTTATCGCTCGGGATCCGGAAGCGATGGCCCGGGTTCCTGAGACGCTACAATCAGCTGTAAACGCGGTGGCGACGATTCTGTTGGCGGGCACAATCGTCATGACCATCGCCTGGCTGATCAGACAACTGCAACGCGCTTTCAACCGCGAGCCACTCGACGTTCCGAAATACCTATTGCTCGCGGCCGCCATTCCTATGCATTGGATTGTGTTGCTCACACCGATGGCGCATAAACCGATCGCCATCGTCGCTATCCTGACGATTTATCACAATCTGCAATATCACCGTCTGATCTGGTTTCACAACCAGAAATACACCAGAAGAGGCAGCGACAGCGTGATGGATCCAGGCAACGGACCGCGCGCAAAATATGGCGCCGCCGAATTGATTAGCCGCCGGCTGATTTTTTATGTCGGGTTCGGAATTCTATTCGGCTTGATTTACCAGGGACCAAGACAGCTTCTGGGGTACATGAATTTCAAGAGCAGTGGTGGTGGTCCAGGCGAGCAGTCTTTCGCATCTCAAATGGCCATTTCCTTCCTCTGGGGCTACGCCTTCATACACTATTACCTCGACTCGAAGATCTGGCGCGTTCGTCGTGACCCCTCGGTAGGCGAGGCGTTGCAAATGAGCCGCTAAGCCTGCCCGAGCGCGAACTCTGAAACGACTTTTGTAAATTCCTGCGGGTATTCTTCGTGAGGCAAGTGCCCGCAATCGCGAAAAACGATCAGGCGTGCATTCGGGATTTCGCTCTGCAGATGTTCACCATCATGAAGTGGTACTTCCCTGTCGCTGTCGCCCCATACCACAAGTGTGGGTTGCGTGATCAAGTGTACTTCACGCGAAACACGTTCGGCATCCCAGCGTCGCACCGTGCGAATAATCGCCCGGTGCGCGCCTGCCGTCCGCAACGGTAAATGTCGGGCGTCTACTCTTCGCTCATCAAGCTCCCACGCGTGTCGATCGTAAACTCGCTTCATTCTCATTCGCAGCAGGCGGCGTGAACCTACAACCAGAGGTGACAGGATGTCACCAATGATTGGTGAACCAAAGAGACGCATCAACAGATATCTTGTCGGTTTATTGTTTGTGACTGCGCCTACTAAAATCAATTTCTCTACCAGCGCAGGGTGATCCAGCGCAATGGTCGCGGCGATTGCTCCGCCATATGAACTACCAACCAGAACGGTGCGATTAATTCCCAGTTGCGCTATCAGGCTGCGCACCATCCTCGCCTGCGAAACGATTGTGTAATCCAGTTGACGCGGTTTGCCGGAATAGCCGTAACCTGGAAGATCCGGAGCTATCACCCTGAAGCCCGCCGCTGCCAACTCCAGAAACACTTTGCTCCACACGAGGTTTGACGCAGCAAAGCCATGGATCAGAATCATGGCCGGCGCGTCGTTGGCACCCGCCTCTTGATAATGGACGCGCACGCCGTCTACCTCAATGAAACGAGAAAACTCAGCGTGGAAAACCATCTCGCGGTTTTTGTCCCATTCAAGGTCACCGGGACGCAGGAATAGCTTCACTGCGAGCAACGATGCCGCAAGAGCTGACGTACCGGCTAACCAATAACGCTTCTTCATTAATTATCTACAGCCATGACGACAGTGGGATGGAGCGAACCTTCCTCCTTAACGAACACGCCAATCGCCACAAGGTTACCAGCTTCATCCCGCATTCTCACTCGTTCCCCGTTGTCCCAATCGGCATTGGATATAGAAACGTTCAAACCATGTTTCATCCGGCGCACCTCGTCGGCACCCAAATCGACAAAAGGTAACCGCGACAAAGCCTCGTCTGGTTTATACATGATGGTCCCGAGGGATTTCTCGCCCATGGCGATCTTCATATCTGCCAGAGTTTTAGCCTTGTGAAGCTGGAAGTCACCCACCCGTGTGCGCCGCAACTCTGCCAGGTGCGCGCCTACTCCGAGATGTTTGCCAAAATCTTCAGCAAGTGTTCTGACATAAGTACCTGATGAACACGTGACCCGTACTTCAAAGTCAAAGGTTCCATCCCGATTATCCTTCAGCAGTTCAGCGGTCGGACGAAGAGGCTCGAACTCATATATGCAAACACGCACGGGTTTTCTCTCAACGTCTTTTCCTTGCCGAGCCAGTTCGTAGAGCTTCCGCCCATCTTGTTTCTTTGCGGAATACATCGGAGGCACTTGTTCGATTTGCCCGCGCAAGTTGAGGAGCGCGGCTTTAATTTGCTGCGCGCTCCAGGGTCGGGCTGGTCCAGATTCCTTGCTGTCAATCCGGTGGCCGGTGAGGTCGCCTGTATCAGTCGCGTATCCCAGTCGAATAACCCCTTCATATTCCTTTTCGAGTCCACTGAGGAATTGGGCCAGGCGAGTAGCGCGACCAATGAGCATAACAAGCACACCGGTCGCAAAGGGATCGAGCGTGCCCGTATGCCCCACCCTGCGCACGTGAAGAATATGTCTAACCTCATCCACAACATCATGCGAGGTGAAAACAGCGGGTTTGTCGATGATCAAAATTCCATCCATTAAGCACATTCTAGTTTGCCGGTTGGCAATTAGCGATTCTGCTGGTGTGCATTGACCGTTACCGGTCTTCAACTGAGTGGTACGACGAAAACTTCCGGTATCTTGGGTTTGGGAAGCCGGGCTTGCGCCCGCTCCCTGGGTGACGTTCTTAAAACAGTAATCAATAATCTCAACTCATCACCGTGAGGTAGGTGCTTTCGGGGCACTATCCGCAAGTCTGTGGTTAAATATTAATCATGCTGAGACGACGTTCTAAACCGATTGAACAAAAGCAAAGGAAGGCGTCAACTACTCCCGAAGAAATTCGCGCGCGCACATTTCAACGCGCCGTCGAACTGCTGGCTGCGAAGCCGCGCTCGATTGCTGAATTACGCGAACGATTAGTAGAAGGTCGAGGTGCAAGCAAGGCTGTGGTTGAGGTTGTCATTGCCGGATTGCGCGAGTACGGTTATCTGGATGACGAGCGATTCGCGGTCGGATATGCATCCTCGAAGGTCAGGCAGCACCCCGTCGGACGGCGAAGGCTTGCGCAAAGCCTGGCCCTGAAGAAAGTCGACCGGTCAGTGGCTGATGAGGCGCTCGATCAAGTCTTTGCCGAGACGCCAGAAGAAGAACTAATCGACCGTGCCGTTGAGAAGCGCATTCGTCTGCGCGGGCATCCCAGGACGCGGGCGGAAGCGAAGAGCCTTTTCGATCACTTGCTCCGCCAGGGGTTCGCATTTGAACTGGTAAGCGAGAAAGTGCGCGCGGCCTCGAACGCTGCCCTTGATGATCTTGAGGAACATTCGGCGGTC